>NZ_WKCB01000027.1 GCF_021606685.1 Pseudomonas syringae | reverse complement strand
CTTTGCACCTATCCCCTCGCCCACGACTAGCGTAAAAAAGTGCCCCTTACTCCGTGAAGTCAGAGGCCTGCTATGCCTGTCGCCGTCATTGATGGACAACCGCTGCACTACGTCGACCAGGGCACCGGCCCCGTCGTCCTGCTGGGGTCGAGCTACCTGTGGGGCCGCGAGATGTGGGCGTCGCAGATCGAAGCCCTGTCGCAACAGTACCGCGTCATCGTGCCCGAGCTGTGGGGGCATGGCGACTCGGGCCCGCTGCCCGCGCGCACCCAGTCCCTTGATGACCTCGCACGCCAGGCCCTGGCCCTGTTGGACCACCTGGACATCGCGCAGATCAACCTGGTGGGCCTTTCGGTAGGCGGCATGTGGGGCGCGCGCCTGGCATTGCTGGCGCCCGAGCGGATCAACAGCCTGGTGTTGATGGACACTTACCTGGGCGCCGAGCCCGAGGCGACGCGTCAATACTACTTCTCGCTGTTCAAGATGATCGAAGACGCCGGCGCCATCCCTGAACCGTTGCTGGATGTGATCGCACCGATCTTCTTCCGCCCCGGCATCGACCGCGACAGCGCGCTCTACCTGAATTTTCGCAGCGCGCTACAAGCGTTTTCCCGCGAGCGCCTGCTGCACAGCATCGTGCCCCTGGGTCGGCTGATCTTCAGTCGCGCGGATGTGCTGGAGCAGTTGCCGCGCCTGGACGCCGATACCACACTGGTGATGTGCGGCGAACAGGACAAGCCTCGCCCGCCGGCAGAATCCAAGGAAATGGCTGAGCTGATCGGGTGCAGCCTGATCCTGATCCCTGACGCCGGGCACATCAGCGCCTGCGAAAACCCGGACTTCGTCAATGAGTCGCTGCTGACCTTCCTCGCCAACAATGCCTGACTGCCACCCCCTGTAATCGCTGCCTGAACGCAGCGATTACAGGCGAAAGTGCCCCACCATCCCTTTAAGCTGCGCCCCCAACTGCGCCAGCTGGATGCTGGACGCGGCATTACCCTGCATGCTCAACGCCGACTGATCCGCACTGGCGCGAATGCTGGTGACGCTGCGGTTGATCTCTTCGGCCACCGAGCTTTGCTCTTCGGCAGCCGCGGCAATCTGCTGGTTCATTTGCTGGATCAAAGACACCGCTGCCGCGATGCTGCCCAGGGCACTTTCGGTCTCCAGAGTATCGCTGACCGCCAGTTTCACCAGCTCGCCGCTTTGCTGGATCTGCTGCACCGAGGCCTGTGCCGCGCTGCGCAAGGTGCTGACCAGCCGCTCGATTTCCTCGGTGGATTGCTGGGTGCGCTTGGCCAATGCCCGGACTTCGTCGGCCACCACGGCAAAGCCACGCCCCTGTTCGCCAGCACGCGCGGCCTCAATGGCGGCGTTCAGGGCCAACAGGTTGGTCTGCTCCGCAACACTTTTAATCACACTCAACACGGTGCCGATGTTCTGGATCTCGGCGCTCAGGCTCTCGATGCTGGCACTGGCGCTGGTACTGGACGTGGCGAGCAATTCGATGCGCTGCAGACTCTGGCGCACCACCTGCTGGCCGCTGTCGACCTTGTCGTCCGCCGTCTGCGCCGCTTGCGCTGCCTCTTCGGCATTGCGTGCTACGTCATGCACCGTGGCCGTCATCTGGTTCATGGCCGTGGCCACCTGTTCGGTTTCTTCCTTTTGGCTGCTGACCTCGACATTGGTCTGCTCCGTCACGCTCGACAGCGTGTGCGCCGAACTTGCCAGTTGCTCGATACCCGCCTGCAACCCGCTGACCATCTGGCTCAGGCCACTGCCCATCTGCTGCATGGCCTGCATCAACTGGCCGATTTCATCCCGGCGGGTGACCTCCATGCGCCCGCTCAAATCACCGGCGGCAATCTGCTCGGCCACGGCGATCACACGGCGCAGCGGCGCGACGATCAACCGGGTGATCACCCAGGCTGCTATCAGCCCCACCAGCAAGGCCAGGGCCGACGACCCGATAATCAGCAGCGCGCTTTTCTTGAGTTGCGCCTGCATCGACTGGTCTTCGGCGTCATAGGCCTGGTTGACGCGGCTGACCACCTGCTCGGCGCGATCATGCAATTGTGTGTAGACCACCTTTTCCTGGGCCAACAGGCCGGTGTACTCGCCGAGCTTCTCGCTGAACGCCGCGATATGCCCGGAGACTTCGTTGAGCACCGTCTGGTAGCCGGAATCCTTGACCACCGTTTTCAGTTGCTCGACCTGGGCCAAGGCCTGGTCTGCCTGCTCGATCTTGCCTTGCGCGGCGTCGTCGGCATCCACCTTGCGGCTCTGGTTGAGGCGCACATGGGCTTCGTTCATGGCTTGCAGCATCAAGCGCGACACCTGGCTGACCTGTCCCGCCTGCTCGATGAACTCACTGCCCTCCTTGCCCTGGCTTTCCTTGAGCCCATACGCCCCGTCGTCCGCCAGCCCGGCCTGCAACACGTCGAGGTTATTGGCCACGCTGGACACCGACCAACTGGCCATCTCCAGGGCCAGGTCCTTGGTCTGGGTCAGTTCGACAAATTCATCGAACGCCTTGCGATAGGCCGCCAACGCCTGTTCGACATCGCTCATCACCGGCCCATTGGCGGCCGACTGCGCCTTGAGACTCGCCGCCAGGGCCGCCAGGGCATCGACGCTTTCATGCAGGGCGTCGACCGCCTTGGGGTCGGCGTGCAGCGCGTAGTCCTGTTCGATCAGGCGCACCTTGAGCAAGCCGCTGTTGAGCGACGACATCGTCTTGAGGCCTTCGAAACGCTGCCCCACGGTGTGCAGGGACCACACGCCAATGGCCGCCACCAACGCCGTCAGCAGCAGTACCAGGGTGAAACCCAGGCCCAGTTTTTTTGCCATGCCCAGGTTGGCAAAACGTCGTTGCACGCCCGAAATCATTGGACTTGAATCCTCTCGCAAGGGCAGATGCCATCAAACCCGGTTGACCAGCAGCGAGATTGGCAACCCCAAGGCACTGAGCACAAGACGTTGGCGCCACAATAATGGCAAAAAGCTACACAGCCGTCGTTTTCAGAATGGTCGAGGTCGATCTGGCGGGCCCCATGGCCCGGAACAACGCCAAGGCCCGTTGGTCCGCCGCATAGGCCACATTGATGCGCAGCCACTCGCTGGGTTCACCGCCGGGCGTGAACAACCCCCCTGGCGCCAACAAGACGCCAAGGCGCCGCGCACACGCCTGCAATCGCAAGCGATCGCCCCAACGCGGCCGCGCCCACACGAACATGCCGCCCGCAGGCACGGCGAACACTTCCCACTCTTCGTCCTCCAGCACCTGCAAGGTGTCGGCCATGTGCGTACTCAGCCGTTTGCGCAGGCGTTGCACCCACTTGCGGTAGGTGCCATTGGCCAGCAGCATGGCCACAACCGCTTCAGCAAACCGCGAGGTGCCAAAGCCGGTCAAGGTCTTGAGGCTGGCCAATTGCTCGATGATCGCCGCACTGGCGCTGAGGTAGCCGACCCTCAAGGCACTGCTGAGGCTCTTGGAAAAGCTCGACACGTAGATCACCCGGTCATCATGGGGCAGCGCCGCGAGCCGCGTACAACTGGCGTGCTGCAGATCGCCATAGACATCCTCCTCGATAATCAGGAAGTCCTTGCTGCTCGCCAGTTCCAGCAGGCGTTCAGCCACCGCTCGGCACAGGCTGGTGCCCGTGGGGTTGTGGTACAGGCTGTGAATGAACAGGCATTTGGGCCGATGGCGCTGCAACAGCGCTTCCAATGCAGGGATGTCCGGGCCGCCGCGGGTGCGCGGCACCTCCAGCAACTGCACGCCGTGGAACGCCAACTGGCGATAGAGGTTGCCATAGCCTGGGGTTTCGACCACCACACTGTCACCGGCGCGCAGCAGCGTGCGGATGAGCAGGTCCTGGGCATGGCTGGCGCCTGCGGTGGTGAGGATACGATCCAGCCGGCTGGCGATGTGCGCGTGGGTCAGGCGCTTGAGCAGTTGCTCGCGCAGCGCCGGCAAGCCCAAGGGCGTGCTGTAGTTGAACAGGCCGCCGGTGTCGGTGCGGGTGACTTCACGAATGGCGTAACTGATGTCATCGCTCTCGCGCCAGGCATCCGGCAACCAGCCGCACCCCAGCTTGAGTTCCCCCAACGGATTGTCGGCAAAGTCGCCCCACTCCCGTTCTGCGCCTTCATACCAGTGGCCTTCGTGCGTAACGGGCGGCTGGGCCACTACAAAACCCGAGCCCGGCCGGGTCGCCAGCACCCCTTGCGCAACCATCCGCTCGAACGCCTCGACCACACTGGACTGGCTGAGCAGGTTATCCAGGGCAAATTGCCGGATGGACGGCAGACGCGTGCCGGGGCTCACCCCGTTCTTGCGAATCCACTCGGCCACTGCACTGACGATCTGCTGCACCACCGGTACAAGGGCTTGTCGATCGATCCCTAAATCCATGCGCCACTCACTTCAACTGTCTGTTATTCAACCCGACGAGTTAAGCACAGAAGCCCATGATGGCCGGCGACGAAAACTTATTAAATTATTGATTTTATTAGGTTATTTACCTAGTGATACACATTCACGCAAGGCACTTCGCCAGTTGTGGAAATGCCCCACACCCCCTTTGGCCCTTTTCGAATGAGCCACCACGCGAGGTCCTAGATCGCCGTTGCGCCTCCATCCACCGCCAAGGCCTGGCCGGTGGTGAATGCCGCGCCATCGCTGCACAGGTACAGCACCGCACTGGCGATTTCCTCGACCTTGCCAATGCGCCCGACCGGGTGCATGGCGGCGGCGTAATCGGCTTTGCGCGGGTCGGCTTCATAGGCGCGACGGAACATATCGGTATCGATCACCGCCGGGCACACGGCATTGACGCGGATTTTCTTCTTCGCATATTCGATGGCTGCCGACTTGGTCAGGCCGATCACCGCATGCTTGGAGGCTGCGTAGATGCTCATTTTGGGCGCCGCGCCCAAACCCGCCACCGACGCGGTGTTGACGATCGCCCCGCCGCCCTGGGCCAGCAGCAGCGGCAACTGATGCTTCATGCACAACCACACGCCCTTGACGTTGACACCCATGATGGCGTCGAACTCATCGAGGCTGCCGTCCGCCAGCTTGCCCTTCTCGATCTCGATCCCGGCGTTGTTGAACGCATAGTCCAGGCGCCCATACGCGGCAAGGGTCTGCGCCATCAATTGCTGCACATCCGCTTCAAGGGTGACGTTGCAGCGCACAAACAGCGCCTCGCCACCGGCCTGCTCGATCAGCGCGACAGTGCCCTCGCCGCCCGCCACATCCAGGTCGGCAACCACCACCTTCAACCCTTCGGCGGCGAACGCCAGCGCGGTGGCGCGGCCAATACCGGCGGCGGCGCCGGTTACCAGGGCGACCTGGCCGGAAAACGTCATGCTCATAGGGAATGTCCTTTGGAGGAAAACACGCGGGGTGCGAGTCTAGCCAACGCCGCCACGGGCGCGTCAGCACTATCAAAAGGCCGGTTGGGTCTGCATGAATCGCAGTGATAAGAGCCACTGTGTGACTATCAGCAACGCCTATCGCCCAGCATTCGCGCGTTCGGTGAACCTTGCTCCCGGGCCGCCCAAGGTCTATCACTGGAGGTTCATTTCCAATCAGAGTCGCTGCCATGACCGCCCAGACCAACCGCCAATTCCTGCTCGCCAAGCGCCCGGTCGGCGCGGCCACCCGGGACACCTTCACCTACCAGGAAATGCCGGTTGGCACGCCCCAGGACGGCCAGGTGCTGGTGCGCAATGAATACCTGTCCCTCGACCCGGCCATGCGTGGCTGGATGAATGAGGGCAAGTCCTACATTCCGCCGGTAGGTATCGGCGAAGTCATGCGTGCACTCGGTGTGGGAAAGGTGATTGCCTCGAACAACCCGAAATTCGCGGTGGGGGATTACGTGAATGGTGCGCTGGGCGTGCAGGATTACTTCCTCGGCGAGCCGCGCGGCTTTTACAAGGTTGACCCGAAACTTGCGCCATTACCGCGCTATCTGTCTGCCCTGGGCATGACCGGCATGACCGCCTACTTTGCGCTGCTGGACACCGGTGCGCCCAAGGCCGGCGAAACCGTAGTGATCTCCGGTGCGGCTGGCGCCGTGGGCAGCATTGCCGGGCAGATCGCCAAGATCAAAGGCTGCCGTGTGGTGGGCATTGCCGGCGGCGCCGACAAGTGCAAATTCCTGGTGGATGAACTGGGCTTCGACGCGGCCATCGACTACAAAAGCGAAGACGTGCCCGCCGCCCTCAAGCGCGAGTGCCCCAAGGGCGTGGATGTGTATTTCGATAACGTCGGCGGCGAAATTCTCGACGCGGTCCTCAGCCGCCTGGCGCTGAAAGCCCGCGTGGTGATCTGCGGGGCGATCAGCCAGTACAACAACAAGGAAGCCGTGAAAGGCCCGGCCAACTATCTGTCATTGCTGGTCAACCGCGCGCGCATGGAAGGTTTTGTGGTGATGGACCACGCCGCCAACTTTGCCGCCGCCGGCCAGGAAATGGCCGGCTGGATGGCCCAGGGCAAACTCAAGAGCAAGGAAGATATCGTCGAGGGGCTGGAGACGTTCCCGGAAACGCTGATGAAGCTGTTCAACGGCGAGAACTTTGGGAAGTTGGTGTTGAAGGTCAGCTGATACACCCCCGATCTAACTGTGGGTGATGTAAATGTGGGAGGGGGCTTTCTCCCGATGGCGGTGGTTCAGTCAATAAAGATTTCGACTGTCACACCGCTATCGGGAGCAAGCCCCCTCCCACATTATTTATTGCGTTCGCCTCAGGTATCAGGCGATCTCGGCCACCACCGCCGCCAACGCCTTGGCCGGATCTGCCGCTTGGCTGATCGGGCGACCGATCACCAGGTAGTCGGAGCCCGCGTCCAGTGCCTGACGCGGGGTCAGGATACGGCGCTGATCATCCTGGGCGCTGCCCGCCGGGCGAATCCCCGGGGTGACCAATTGCAGCGACGGGTGCGCCGTCTTGAGGGCCTGGGCTTCCAGCGCCGAGCACACCAGGCCGTCGAGGCCGGCTTTCTGCGCCAGGGCCGCGAGGCGCAATACCTGCTCCTGAGGCTCGATGTCCAGGCCGATGCCGGCCAGGTCTTCGCGCTCCATGCTGGTCAGTACGGTCACACCGATCAGCAGGGGTTTGGGGCCGCTGCGCTGTTCCAGCACTTCACGGCAGGCCGTCATCATGCGCAGGCCGCCCGAGCAGTGCACATTGACCATCCACACGCCCATCTCGGCCGCAGCCTTGACCGCCATCGCGGTGGTGTTGGGGATGTCGTGGAATTTCAGGTCGAGGAACACCTCGAAGCCTTTGTCACGCAGGGTGCCGACGATTTCCGCGGCGCAACTGGTGAACAGTTCCTTGCCGACCTTGACCCGGCAAAGCTTAGGGTCCAACTGGTCAGCCAGCTTCAGTGCGGCGTCACGGGTGGGGTAATCCAGGGCGACGATGATAGGAGTCTGGCAGACGGACATTGGAATGGGCTCTCAGGCAAGTCGAAATCGGCGCGGATTGTAGCGCAAGCGGCGCCGTTGCGGGATCCGATGATCGGTAAATACTGACTAACCGCCATTTGGCGGGCATTTCGGGGAAATGTTTCAAAGCTGATACATTCACGACATGCCCCCAACACGCCCCGCCGCTAGCCTCGCTCGCACGACCCACCGACCAGCACTTCCAGCCATGTGGCTGGGCGCCTATGCTGACCGCAACAACCAGGCAGATGATCGCATTATGCATACCCCTCCCGCCCCCGTGAATGACGAGCAAAAAGCTGCGGTGATCGCTGATGAAAAGCGCTGGAACACCCGCGCGCTGATCGTTGACGACGATGTGCCGATCCGCGAGCTGCTGATCGACTACCTGGCGCGCTTCAATATTCTGGCCACCGGCGTGACCGACGGCGCCGCGATGCGCCTGGCCATGCAAGCCGAAACCTTTGATGTGGTGGTGCTCGACCTGATGCTGCCGGGCGAAGACGGCCTGTCGCTGTGCCGCTGGCTGCGCGCGGAGTCGGATATTCCGATTTTGATGCTGACCGCCCGCTGCGAACCCACCGACCGCATCATCGGCCTGGAGCTTGGCGCCGACGACTATATGTCCAAGCCGTTCGAACCGCGTGAGCTGGTGGCGCGGATCCAGACCATCCTGCGCCGTGTGCGCGATGACCGCACCGAGCAGCGCGCCAATATCCGCTTCGACAATTGGCGCCTCAACAGTGTGTTGCGCCAACTGGTCGCGGACGATGGCCTGGTGGTGCCGCTGTCCAACGCGGAATTTCGCCTGTTGTGGGTGTTTATCGAGCGCCCGCGCCGGGTGCTGAGCCGCGAGCAATTGCTGGACGCCGCCCGTGGACGCTCGATTGAGGCGTTTGATCGCAGCATCGATCTGCTGGTATCGCGCCTGCGGCAGAAACTCGGGGATGACCCCAAGGCTCCGCAACTGATCAAGACCGTGCGCGGCGAAGGCTACCTGTTCGACGCGCGGGATATCGGTTGATGCGAGCCCCGTTCAACACGCTGTTCGGTCGGCTGTTCGGCGTGTTGCTGGTGGCTATCGTGCTGGCCCATGTGCTGGCGATCTCGTGGTTTCGCTATTACGGCCCGCCCCCACCGCCGCCGCAGGAAGCCTTTGTAGAACAGCCGGACGGCACGATGAAGCCGTTGCCCAAGCACAAGCGTCCATGGTTCGGCGGCCCGATCGTGCCGCTGACGTTCCAGTTTATCTCGCTGATCATCGCCGCCTGGTATGGCGCCAAGCTGCTGAGCCGGCCGATCCAGCGCCTGAGTGACGCCGCCGAGCGCTTGAGCCTGGACCTCGACAGCCCACCCCTCGACGAGTCCGGCCCACGGGAGGCCAAACAGGCCGCGTCGACCTTCAACCTGATGCAACGGCGCATCCGCGAACAGGTCAGCCAACGCGCGCGCATGCTCGGGGCGGTGTCCCACGACCTGCGCACCCCGCTGTCACGCCTCAAGCTGCGCCTGGAACAGATCGAGGACACCAAGCTGCAAGGCCAGATGCGCCAGGACCTGAACGACATGATCGGGATGCTCGACGCCACCCTGAGCTACCTGCACGAACAGCGCACCAGCGAAACCCGGCATTGGCTGGATGTGCAGGCACTGGTGGAGTCCATGAGTGAAAACGCCCAGGACCAAGGCGCGGATGTGCAATTTGCCGGCACCTGCGCGCCGTTGCAGGTGCAGCCGATGGCCCTGCGCTCATGCCTCAACAACCTGATCGACAACGCCTTGCGTTATGCCGGCACCGCGCGGATCGAGCTGACCGACAGCCGCGACGCCTTGGTTATCCGCGTGATCGACCATGGGCCGGGCATCGCGGCCGACATGCGCGAGGCGGTGTTCGAGCCGTTCTATCGGCTCGAAGGCTCACGCAATCGCAACTCCGGTGGTGTCGGCCTGGGCATGACGATTTCCAAGGAAGCCGCAGAGCGCCTCGGCGGCCGCCTGAGCCTGGAAGAGACCCCAGGCGGCGGCTTGACCGCTGTGATGTGGTTGCCCCGAGCCTGAAATGTGGGAGGGGGCTTGCCCCCGATGAGGGTGTGTCATTTGATGAGTCTGTTACTGACCCACTGCCATCGGGGGCAAGCCCCCTCCCACATTCGCTTGCACAGGGCAGTTATAGCGGTTTGTCTTCGCGGCGCTGCGCGTGGGTCGCACTCCAGTCCATTAACAGGCTATAAGCCACCGCCAATAGGGTCGGGCCGATAAACAGGCCGATGAAACCAAAGGCAATCAAGCCGCCGAACACACCCAGCAACACGATCACCAGCGGCAGGTTGCCGCCGCGACTGATCAGGTAGGGTTTGAGCACGTTGTCCACGCCGCTGATGATGAACGTACCCCACACCCCGAGGAAGACCGCATAGGTGTAGTCGCCCTTCCATGCCAGCCAGGCCGTGGCCGGGATCCACACCAGCGGTGGGCCCATGGGGATCAGGCTGAGCAGGAATGTCACGATGCCCAGCACCAGCGCGCCCGGCACCCCGGCAATCAGAAAGCCGATCAACGCCAGCACGGCCTGCGCGGCGGCGGTGCCGATCACGCCATTGACCACTCGTTGCACGGTGCCGGCTACCAGTTCGATGTAGTAACCGGCACGGTCGCCGATCAAGCGCT
The DNA here is from genome assembly GCF_021606685.1 of Pseudomonas syringae. Lineage (GTDB taxonomy): Bacteria > Pseudomonadota > Gammaproteobacteria > Pseudomonadales > Pseudomonadaceae > Aquipseudomonas > Aquipseudomonas syringae_R. Next base: position 50,939 of record NZ_WKCB01000027.1, on the reverse strand, counting down.
CGAGCAAGCGGTGCACGAACATCGCCAGTCGTGGCCCATCACGATAGAAAAAGAACACGAATACCAGGCTCAGGGTGAGTTCAAGTATGCCGCCGCCGATCTGCGCGCTGCGCGCCAGCAACCAGTTGCCCACCTGCCCCAGGTACGGCTTGATGCTGACCATCAATGCCGCGCCCTGCTGGTCGATACTGTCCCACATCGCCACCAGCCGCTCGCCGACCAGCGGCACCGAGCCCAGCCACGCAGGCGCCTCGGGCAGGCCGTCGACTTGGATGTCCTTGATCAACGCCGTGGCATCGCGCACATGGTCGGCCAGGTTGAACCCCAGCCACACCAGCGGTACCGCCACCAGCAACATCCAGCCTAAGGTCAGGATGCCAGCGGCCAGGGATTCGCGGCCGCCCAGCGCTCGCGTGAGCAAGCGCATCAACGGCCAACTGGCAAAGGCCAGCACCGCACCCCAGAACAGCGCCGACCAGAACGGCGCCATCACCCACAAGCTGGCACCGAACAGCACCAGCAGCAGGATTTGCACCAGCAGGCGATCGTTATTGAGCATCGGGTATCTCTAGAGGAAGGCTGTAGGAAGAGAGCTTAGGCGAACGGCACGGGTCCGTTCACCTTGTGGCGGTCAGCGTATCAGATGCAGGTGCAGACCTTTGGTTTCATCGGTGCCGGTTTCCAGCCGGGCGGCGCGCACGCCCTTGTCGATCAGGGCCAGGCGCCAGGCTTCGGCCGCAGGGCCGGTCAAGCTGACGCGCAACGTGGTATCGAGGTTCAACCCACGGGAAATCAGGGTCAGCCACGTGTCGTCAGGCTCGCCACCGAGCGCAGGCAAATCCAGCTCGCCGGTGCTTTTCAGCTCGCGCAGCAGGGTCGCCGAGGTTGGCAGCAGGTTGCCCAGGGGCGCGTTGGCGTCCAGTTGCTCCACGTGCAGATAGGCCCGGCGATTGCCCCGCGTGATGCCGTACAGCGCCACCAGGGAATTGTCCTGCGGCGCGGCCAGGCGCAAAAGCAGGTATTCCTGCTGGCCGTCGGCCCCTACCAGCTTGGCGTTGCCGAACACTTCATTGGCCCATAGGCTGCTTTCGCCGCAATCGCGGGCCTGGCACCAGAACAGCAGTTGCGCGCCCTGGGCCTGCAAGGCTTCGCGCGTTGCGGTGAACGCGGCACTGGAGGTGTGCTCGGCGGGCAGTTCGTAGGTAATGGCCGTGGCTTGCCCACGGGCGGTGGCCTGGCCTTCGTAACGCAGTTGGCCGCTGATCCTGCGGATCGCGCCCATGGGGTAGATGCGTTCCTTCTCTTCGGCCGGGCGGTAATCGACGATTTGTGCGTCGACCTGACGGGACACCGCAGGCAAATCCTGACTTCCCGGCACATCGGCGGCAAACACCAGGGGGCTGAAGCAACACAGCCCGAGGGCACGGATACATCCTTTACGCAGGCTCATCGGATCAATGAGCCCTGGCCATCGGAGCGCACAGCGGTGTTGAGGTGGTTCATGGTTGACTCCCTTTCAATCCGCCCAGCCTCGGCAGTTGACCGCCCCAAGTCAAGGCGCGGAGAAGAACCGATTGAAACAGTCTGCAACAAGGACCGCGCCAGACTCATCATTCAGGTGCAAATGATGGCCGCCTGGCAGCGTGGTAACCGTGAACGGTAGCTGAGAAAGCAATTCGGGATGTTTCGCCAACATGCCGTCAGCCGCGACCACTAACTGTGTCGGGCAACCCACCCGCTTAACGAACGCCATTGCTTGCTCATCGGTCAGACGCATCGGCGAAGCCAGGGTCAAGCGGCTGTCGGTGCGCCAGGTGTAACCGCCCGCCACCGGCATCAAACCGCGCTGGGCCAGGAGTTCGGCGGCTTCACGGCTGACCGCCACCACGCCTTTCATGCGGGCTTCAACCGCCCGATCGAGGGTGCTGTAGACCGGTTTGCGCTTGTCTTGCAGGTTCAATTGCGCCTGCAAGGCCATGCCCAGCCGCTCGGCTGCGTTCTCGCCGCTGGCGGTGGGCGGGATCACGCCGTCGATCAAGCCCAGGTGCGTGACCCGTTCCGGCAGGGCCCCGGCCAGCACCATCGAGACGATGGCGCCGAGGGAGTGGCCAAGTAATGCAAAACGTTTCCAGCCCAGTTGCTCGGCCACCTGCAGCACGTCGAACACATAGTCCCACAAGGCATAGCCTGCGCCTGCGGGGCGATGCGCCGAATGCCCATGGCCGGCCATATCCAGGGCCACAATGCGCAAGCCGGTCAGCTTGGGCGCCAGCCGCGCAAAGCTGTTGGCGTTGTCCAGCCAGCCATGCAGGGCGATGACCGGCAAGCCGTCCTCGGGCCCGAACAGATGGGCGGCCAACTCGATATGCGGCAGGCTCAGGCGCACTTCTTCGACCGGCGTACTCATGCGCAACTGCGCTCACGGGCTTGCCAGCGGGCGAACAGGTTCTTGATCAAGGTTGCGGTGTCCTGCGGGCGTTCAAGGGGGAACATATGGCCGCCGGGCATGGTGAGCATTTCGCCCATGGGCAGGCGCCCGACGCCGCTGGCGTGGTGACGCATCACCACGCGGCTTTGCCGGCCGCGCACCACCGCCAGCGGCACCTGCAATTGGCGAACCTGGCCAGGGCTGGTATGAGGCACGCCACGGTAGATGCTGATTTCGGTGGCCGGGTCGAAACGCAGGCGCAGGCGATCGCCCACCTGCTCCAGGCCATGTTGCAGGTAGGCGTCGAAGCACTCCGGGTCGAACCCGCGAAACAGCGTCTTGCCGGCAAAGTAGCTGCGCGCGCTCGCCAGGTCGGCGAACTCTTCGCGACGCCCGAGGGTGCGGCCGGCCGGGGTCAGGCGGTCGATAAAGCCGAAACGCTTGGCCGCACGGATCACCCAGCGGTCGGCGCGGGTCAATACCGGCGAGTCGAGCATCACCACCCCGCGATACAACTGCGGGCAACGCATGGCCGCGTGCAGGTGCAGCACGCCACCCAGGGAGTGGCCCACGCCCCAAACCGGCTGTGGTTGCAGCTCCAGGTGGTGAATCAGTTCATCCACCAGGTTCTGCCAGTTATCGTCTACCGGAAACCTGGGGTCGTGGCCGTGCTGCGGCAGATGGGCCACGCTGTATTCCGGGGCCAGGGCGGCAAACAGCTTGCCGTAGGTGGCCGAAGGAAAACCATTGGCGTGAGCAAAAAACACGTGCTGCGACATACCGGACCCATCTACAAGAACAGAGATTGATTGTCACCACGCCAACGCCGCACAGCAATGACTGTAACTGCCAGGAATGATGACACTCACGCCACGCCTATCGTGCCGGCGGGTTCTCACCCAGCGGCACCACGGCCATGGTCAGGCGCGAAATGCAGCTGGCCTTGCCGTCATCGCTGGTCAGGCGGATGTCCCACACCTGGGTGGTACGCCCGATATGAATCGCCTTGGCCACCGCCGTCACGCGCCCGCTGCGCACACCGCGCAAGTGGTTGGCGTTGACCTCCAGGCCCACGCAATAGAACTTGCTCGGATCGACACACAGGTAGGCCGCCATGGAGCCGACGCTCTCTGCCAGGACCACCGACGCGCCGCCATGCAGCAAACCGAAGGGCTGATGGGTACGGTGGTCGACCGGCATACTGGCGGTCAGGGAATCGTCGTCGAAGCTTTCGATGCGGATATCCAGCAACTCACCGATGCTGTTTTTCTGGCCGGCATTCAGTTGCTCGATATTCGGTTGGGTGTGCCACAGGCTCATGGAAATTATCCTTGTTGGTTTTATTACGACCCTAATCCTGCCACACAACCGTCTCGGAACGCTCGCTCCAAACGTGAAACTGTGCACCGTAAGTCGACTCGATCACGGTGCGTTTGATCTTGAGGGTCGGTGTCAGAAAGCCGTTGTCCACCGCCCAGTAGTCTTTCACCACCACCAGCTGGCGCAAGCGCTCATGTTTATCCAGCGCCTGGTTGACCTGCTCCAGCCAACGCTCAAGGCTGCTGCGCAAGGCTTGCCGGTCCTGGCCCGCCGTCACCACGCACAGGCCAAGCGGCGCCGGCAGGCCCTCGCCCACCACGCACACCTGGTCGATGCGCGCATGTTCGGCGAGGCGGTTTTCAATTGGCGCCGGGGCGACGTATTTGCCTTTGCTGGTCTTGAAGATTTCCTTGAGCCGCCCGGTCAGGCGCAGACGCCCGTCGGCGTCCTGCTCGCCCTTGTCGCCGGTGCGCAGGAAACCATCGGCGGTGAGGGCCTCGGCGGTTTTCTGCGGGTCCTTGTAGTAGCCGAGCATGGTCGCACCGCTGCGCACCTGGACTTCACCCGAGGGGTCGATGCGCACCTCGACCCCTGGACAGGGCAGGCCGATCCAGCCAATGCGCTGTTGGCCGGGGCGACAGACGTGGGAGTAGCCGCAGCTCTCTGTCATGCCGTACACCTCCAGCACATCCAGGCCCAGGCGTTGATACCAGCGCAGCAGCGCCTCGGGCACCGGCGCTGCACCGGACAACGCAATGCGCAACGCGTCCAGGCCCAGCCCGACGAGCACCTTGCGGCCCACGCGCTTGCCGATAAAGGGCAGGCCCAGCAGGGTGTCCAGGCGTTTTTGCGGGATCCTGGCATAGACCCCCATCTGGAATTTGCTCCAGATTCGCGGTACGCCAAACAGTGCCGTCGGACGCGCCCGGCGCAGGTCGGTCAGAAACGTCTCGAGGCTCTCGGCGAAAAACACCGTTTGCCCGGTGTAGATCGCCGCCATCTCGACAAACATCCGCTCCGCCACATGGCACAGCGGCAGGTAAGAGAGCAGCCGGTCGCCCTCCCCCAGGCCAAACAACTCGGTGCCATGGGTGGCGGCGAAACCCAGGGCGCCGAAGCTGTGCATCACGCCTTTGGGCAGCCCGGTGGTGCCGGAGGTGTAGATAATGGTGGCCAGGTCCGACGCGTGGGGCAGCGGGTCGTCTTCGATCGGTGGGCAGCCCTGCAGATCGGCCCAGCGGTAATCGAAGGGGCCGACGGGGCACAGCGGCAGGCTGATGGTGCGCAAACCCGCCGGTACGCCAGGGGCCATGGAGGGCCAGTCATCGAGCTTGCCGATAAACACCAGCGCCGCCTCGGAATGGCTCAGCACATGGCCGACGGAATCGGCGGTGAGGTTGGGGTACAGCGGCACCGAGACATGCCCGGCCATCCAGATTGCCAGGTCGGCGATGATCCAGTGCGCGCAGTTTTTCGAGATCAGCGCAATGTGCGAGCCCGGCGGCAATGCCTGGGCGCGCAGCCAATGCGCGGCGCAACGCGCCTGGTGGCCGACATCGCCCCAGGTGAGCATCTGCACCTCGCCCGCGCCAACGGGTTGCACCAGAAAGGTTTGGCGCGGGTGCCGCGCTTCACGTTCGTAGAAGACCTGCAACGGCAAACGAAAAGCGACGGGCATGGGACGCGCTCCTGTGTGGTCCGACGATAGCCAACCAAGCACTTGCTCGGTTGACTATATAGCACACAGATCGCAGCGATGACGCCTAGGGGTTGCTCACCCTCACCAGGCTCATCAGCCCCGCCAGCGGGAAGTCGCCCTCGAGTTCCGCCAGGCTGGCGGTGTACATCGGTTGCGGCTGGCGCAGGTGACCATGTTGCAAAAAGCTGATCAGGCTGCCGACCAATGGCTGATGGCTGACCAGCAGCACATCGTCATCGGTGTCGAGCTTTTCCAGCACCTGCAGCGGGTTGCCGTCGGGTGTCAGCCACGGCACCGTGCGGATCTGCGGCTCAAAGCCCAAAGCCTCACGCACCAGTTGCGCAGTCTGCTGCGCCCGCACATAGGGGCTGGCAATAATCGCGCTCAGCGGCTGGCCGATCAGGTGCGCGGCGCTGCGCAGCACCTCGCCACGGCCGCGCTCGGTGAGGTTGCGTTCGGCATCCGTACGCGCGTGCCCTTCGGCCTCACCGTGGCGCAGGATCCACAGCTTCACAGTTTCGGCTCTTCATCACGCGCCGGGTGCGGCGCCGGCGGCACACTGTGGGCTGGCTCGCCCTCGGGCGCGCGCGGGGTTGGCCAATCGGCGAACGGCCACGGCTTCTGCTCGCTATGGAAGCTGCCAAAGCGGCCGATCTGCGCGAGGAACTGGCTGAGGCTGTCGCCAAAATTCATCAGGCCCAGGTTCGGTGCGCTGTAGACCAGCCGGTAAATCAGTTGCACCACCACCAGCGCGCCGAGCAGGAACTGCGCTACCTGCCACACCAGGGCAAATACCAGCATCCACAGGATGCGCAGGGCAATCGACTCGTACTTGGGGGCTGCTTTGGGATCGTTCATGGCGCGTTCCTCAGTTGAAACCACTGGTGGAAATAAAGTCGACATCGGTTTTCGGCTCTGCCCGCATCAGCAGTTCGATGACCTGGTTCAAGGTGCGCCCTTCAAACAGGATCGCATGCAACCCGGCGACCAGCGGCATGTACACGCCAACTTCCTGGGCCTTGGCCTTGAGCACCTTGAGGGTATTCACGCCCTCGGCCACTTCGCCCAGGCGCGTCACCGCGTCTTCCAGGCTCAAGCCCTGGCCCAGGGCGAACCCAACCTGATAGTTGCGGCTTTTCGGCGAAGAGCAGGTGACGATCAGGTCGCCCACGCCCGCCAGGCCGAGGAAAGTCATCGGGTTGGCGCCCTGGTTCACCGCAAAGCGGGTCATTTCCGCCAGCGCGCGAGTAATCAGCATGCTCTTGGTGTTTTCGCCCATGCCCAGCGCCACGGCCATGCCGGCAATGATCGCGTAGACGTTTTTCAACGCCCCGCCCAGCTCGACGCCAAACCGGTCGCTACTGGCGTAGACGCGGAACGTACGACCATGCAGCACCGCCTGGACGCGCTCGCAGAGTGCTTCGTCTTCACTGGCAACCACGGTGGCGGTCAGTGCGTGTTCGGCGACTTCGCGCGCCAGGTTCGGCCCGGACAGCACGCCAATACGCGCCTGGGGGGCGATTTCTTCGAGGATCTCGCTCATCAGCTTGAAGGTCTGCGCCTCGATGCCCTTGGTCAGGCTGACCAGCATCTTGCCCGCCAGACGTTCGGCATGGGGCGCCAGCACCGAGCGCAACGCGCTGGACGGCAATGCAACAAAACACAGGTCGCAGTCGGTCAGGGTGGCCAGCAGGTCGGTCACCGGCTCGACCGCCGGATGAATCTTGATGCCTTTAAGGTAACGCGGGTTTTCCTGGTGGTCCCGGATGGCTTGGGCTTGCTCGGGGTCACGCATCCACTGGCGTACCGGGTGGCCGTTTTCGGCCAGCAGGTTAGCCACGGCGGTACCAAAACTTCCGCCTCCCAGGACCGCAATAGGGTGCTGTTCAGTCATATGCAATCCGTTAATCCATACCAGTGGCGATGGCGCATTATACGGGCCGACCCGCTTGCGGCCAGCCCCCGTCTCAATTCGTGCGTTTGTCGGAAAATGCGACACTTGTGTGAAGTAAATGCAATGGCGGCGACTGGCAAACGGCACGGCCTCAGTTAACATGGGCGGCTATCCGTAATTATCAAGGCCGCGCCGTGTATCTGGGCCCTCCTCCCCGTTCATCTCTGTTGTTGATGTTGTTGTGCAGTGGCGCCGTGTGGGCTGACGACCTGTTCCTCGACAGCCAGCCGCTGCCGCAAGTGTTGACCGCCACACGCCTCAAGCAATCGGCCGCCGCCGTGCCCGGCAGCATGACCGTGATCGACAGCGAACTGATCAAGGCCAGCGGCGCGCGCGACATCAGCGAATTGCTGCGCCTGGTGCCAGGGATGATGGTCGGCTACACCACCGGCAACCAGGCCGCAGTCAACTACCACGGCACCAGCGCCAGCGATGCGCGGCGCATGCAGGTGCTGATCGACGGCCGTTCGGTGTACCGCGCGGGCCTGGCCACCGTGGACTGGAGCGATATCCCGGTGGCCATGGAGGACATCGAACGCATCGAAGTATTCCGCGGCCCCAACACGGTCAGTTACGGCGCCAATGCGTTGATGGCGGTGGTGAATATCCTCACACGTTCGCCGGCCAACAGCCATGGCTCGCGGGTCAAGGTGGTACGCGGCGAACGCGGCATCAATGACGTCTACGCCAGCCAGGGCGTGGGCTGGGAAACCGGCGACTTGCGCCTGTCCCTGTCCGGGCAACAGGACGATGGTTTCGACAGCGATGCCGCCGGTGCCGACCGCCGCGACAGTCGGCGCCTGAGCCGCTTCAGCCTGGCGGTAAGCCAGACACTCAACGCGCAGCAGAGCATCGACTGGCAGCTGGACGCCAAGGAAGGCACCAACCAACGCCCGTATACCTACACGCCGGTGTTTGCCGATATCACCGAGCGCGGCGACAACTCCGACGTCACCGCCAAGGACTACGCCAGCTCGCTGCGCTGGAATTTCGACTTCAACCCCGAACACAGCCTGTATATCCAGGGCTCGGCCCAGCAATGGAACCGCCGGCAGATCTGGAAAGCCTGCGATGCCAAGGTGTCGTTCAGCCCCGAACTGACGCAGTTGTGGCAGATGAACCCCAACTACGCCGAATTGCTCGCCCGGCACATGGACACCTACAGCCAGGGCACCGCGCCACCGGGCAGCGCCGCCGAGCAGGCGCTGGCCAACCAGGTGCTGGACCAATGGCGCAACGGCGCCAACCAGAGCGTGTGCGGTGACATCGACCAAAGCACCCGCGAAAGCCGCTACGACCTGGAGGTTCAAGACACCCTCAGCCTGTCCGACAGCCTGCGCCTGGTCAGCGGCATGAACTACCGCTACGACCGCGCCGACTCCGACACCTACTTTAACGGCACCCTGGACGACACCACCTGGCGCCTGTTCGGCCAGCTGGAATGGCGTGCCACTGAACACTGGTTGCTGCAGGGCGGCGCCATGTATGAATACACCCGCCTGAGCGGCAACTCGCTGACGCCACGGGTAGCGGTCAACTACCTGATCAACCCGCGCCATGGCCTGCGCGCGGTGTATTCCGAGGCGATCCGTTCGCCGGACATGTTCGAGAACAACGTCAACTGGAGCTACCGCGTCACCAACCTCAGCTCCCCGGCCTATGGGCAGAGCGCCGGCCAGTACTTCGTGAAGACGCGCGGCCCGGGCAACCTCGATAAAGAACTGATGCGCTCGCGGGAATTGGGCTACAACGGTTTCTTTGCCGACATCGGGCTGAACATGGACGTGAAACTGTTCTACGACGAAATCACCAACATGATCAGTTCGCCCCTGCGCAATAACCAGTACATTGCCAGCAACGCCAACAGTTCACGCTTCACCGGTGCCGAAACCCAGTTCGACTGGCGCGTGAGCAATGCCGATCGCCTGCGGTTTACCTATGCTTACGTCGACGCCACGTCCAGCAACCCACTGGACAAAGCCCAAACCGCGCGTAACAGTGGCTCGGCCGGCTGGCTGCGTGAATGGGGGCAAGGCTGGTCCAGTGCGCTGTTCTATTATGGCGACGACGCCCTCAATCAATATCGCTTCGAACGGGTCGACCTGCGGGTGGCCAAGCGCATTGCCATCGGCAACGCCAACGTGGAGCTGGCCGGCATGTTGCAACAACGTCTCGACAACCAGCCCACCACGTGGGCCGACAACAATTACGACCACCGCCACGTCCTCTACTTCAGCGCGGAGTTAGAGTTCTGACATGGGCGACTCGTCACGGATGACCCGCTTCTTTATCTACACGCTCTGGCGACGCGGCCTGCTGCTCGCCTGCCTGCTGCTGGCCACCCCGGCATGGAGCGCCGAGATACTGCTGACCGCCGCCGAAGACGGTGCCGGTGTACAGGCCTTTACCCAGGCCCTGGCCGAGCAACGCCCGCAAGACAGCGTGACCTTTACCCGCCTCACCGACCTGCCTGCCCCCAGCCGCCTGCCAGCCAACACGCGCCTGATCCTGCTGGACCTGCCCGGCCTCGACTGGCGCCTGCAGGACCCCCAGGGTCCGCCGACCCTGGTACTGCGCATCAGCCGGTTGCAGGCCCATGAACGCCCCGGCAGTGCGCAGCACCCGCGGATCAGCCTGTTGTGGAGCGACCCGCCGCTTGCGCGCCAACTGCGCTTGATCACCAGCATCCTGCCGCAGGCGCGGCGGATCGGCGTGCTGTATGGCGCCGAGAGCGAGTTCCTGTTGCCCGAGCTGCGCCAATACGCCACGGCCCTGGCGTTGGAGATCGTGCCGCAGCGCTGGGACAACATTAATGACAGTCGCCCGCTGCAAAGCCTGTTCAGGAACAGCGACGTATTGCTCGGCCTCGATGACCCACAACTGTACAACCCGAAAACCGCGAAGAACCTGCTGCTGAGCAGCTACGCCCAGCAATTGCCGTTGGTGGGCCCGAATGCCGGGTTCGTGCGGGCCGGCAGCCTCGCCAGCACCTACAGCGACCAGGCCGACTGGCTGGCCGTGCTCGACCGCCTGCTCGACCATCCGCCGGCCAACTGGCCGCGCGCCCTGTACCCGGACCACTTCAAAGTCGTGGGCAACCCTCAAGTTGCACGCTCACTGGGGATCGAACAGGTGGACGACGCGAACGTCGCCGCTCGATTGGCCGAAGGAGAAAAACGCCCATGACCTTGCGTCGCCGTTGGGATATCAACACCCGCACCCAGCTCATTACCCTGGGCCCGGCGCTGTTGCTGACGTTGCTGCTGATCAGCTTCTTTACCTTCGTGCGGATCCAGGATTTGCGTCAGGAGCTGGACCACACCGGCCAACTGATCGCCAACCAACTGGCGCCCGCCACCGAATACGGGGTGATCTCCGGCAACAATGACGTGCTCGACAGCCTGCTACGCGCCACGCTGGCCACCCCCCATGTGCGCTTCCTGGAGATCCAGGACAGCAGCGAGAACATCCTGGTGTACGTCGAGCAGCCCTCGGAGAAACACGACCGCTCGCTGTCGGTGAAAGTCTTCCAGGCGCCGATTCGCCTGCAGCATATCCAGTTGGGCAATGACTTTTTCCAGGACAACCTCAACGAACCCAAGGCGCCGCGCGCGGACTACCTGGGCCGGGTGATCGTCGGCATGTCCAACGATGCCTTCAGCCAGCGCCAACAGGAGATCCTGCTCAAGGCCGGCATCCTGGCGTTGTTCGCGCTGCTGTTTACCTTCCTGCTCGCGCGGCGCCTGGCTGCCAGCCTGTCACAGCCGATCAGCGCCATGGGCAACGCAGTAAAAGCCATCCAGCAAGGCGACTACAAAACGCCGCTGCCAATTGTGGATGACTCGGAACTGGGCGACCTGTCACGGCATATCAACAACCTTGCCGAAGGCCTCAACCAGGCCAGCCGCGAACAGCAGCAGGCCATGGCTCAGTTGATCCAGACCCGCGAGGAAGCGGAACGGGCGAACAGCGCCAAATCGGACTTCCTGGCGATGATGAGTCACGAACTGCGTACGCCGATGAATGGCGTGCTGGGCATGCTGCAATTGCTCGAAACCACCGAGATGACCGACGAGCAGACCGAATACGCGGCGCTGGCCTCGGAGTCCACCGAGCACTTGCTCAAGGTCATCAACGATATTCTCGACTTCTCGCGCATCGAGCGCGCCGCCCTGGAGTTGGAGCACATTCCGTTCAACCTCGCCGACCTGATCAGCAGTTGCGCCCAGGCTTTCCAGCACAGCGCCCAGCAGCGTGGGCTGACGCTCACCCTGCCGATCCCGCCGGGCCTGGATGCATTGCGGGTCCAGGGCGACCCGACCCGCATCCGCCAGATCCTGGTGAACCTGATCGGCAATGCCCTCAAGTTCACCGAACACGGCACCGTCAGCGTGGAACCGCACTGGCAGACCCTCGACCATGAGCTGGTGTGGTTCACCTGCACCGTGCGCGACAGTGGCATCGGGATTTCCGCCGAGCGCCTGGAATTGATGTTTGATGCGTTCCAGCAGGCCGACAGTTCCATTTCAAGACGTTACGGCGGCACCGGCCTGGGCCTGCCCATCGCCCGCACCCTGGCTGAACGCATGGGCGGCACCCTGCGCGCCCAGAGCGAAGAAGGCCGCGGCTCGGTGTTTACCCTCGAAATCCCGCTGGCCATCGACCAGCAGAGCGTGCCGGCGATCGCCGCCAACGCCGACGGTAAAACCGGCGCCGGTAACGGCCGTCACGTGTTGCTGGTGGAAGACAACCCGGTCAACCGCACGGTGGTCGAAGCCATGCTGCGCAGCCTGGGCTTTGAAGTCAGCCTGGCGACCGATGGTGTCGAAGCGATCCGCAGCGCCGAAAGCCTGATTTTCACGGCGATCCTGATGGATTGCCGGCTGCCGCTGATCGACGGCTACGAAGCCACCCGGCAGATTCGCCAGCTGCCGGGCTGTTCCGACCTGCCGATCATCGCGCTGACGGCCAACGCATTGCAGGGTGACCGTGAAGCCTGTCTCGCAGCGGGAATGAACGATTACCTGGCCAAGCCGTTCAAACGTACGGATTTGCAGCAAATACTGCAGCGCTGGGTGCAATAGCGCCGCGCCATCAGCCAACTCCGACTGGCGTGAAAGACGAAAGTGCGGCAGTCTTAGGCACCCGAACGGGCCGATAAACAGGCCCGGTTTAAAATTTCAGTGAACAAGTGTACATTCAGTACCTTACCGCTGTGACTTTCACTACAACGCAATAGTCTATGTGTAGGCTGCCGACATGAGGCATGAACGCTTCATTCGGTTCGGGAAGATTTGCCCTACCCTGCCGCATGGGATTATTGAGGAGCTCGCATGACCAAACAAAACGCCTTTACTCGGGAAGACCTGCTGCGCTGCAGTCGCGGTGAGCTGTTCGGCCCAGGTAACGCGCAACTGCCCGCCCCGAACATGCTGATGGTGGATCGCATCACCCATATCAGCGAAGAGGGTGGCAAGTACGGCAAAGGTGAATTGGTCGCCGAGCTGGATATCACCCCGGACCTGTGGTTCTTCGCCTGCCATTTCGAAGGCGACCCTGTCATGCCGGGCTGCCTGGGCCTCGACGCCATGTGGCAGCTGGTCGGTTTCTTCCTCGGCTGGCAAGGCCTGCCGGGCCGCGGTCGCGCCCTGGGTTCGGGCGAGGTGAAGTTCTTTGGCCAGGTCCTGCCGACCGCCAAGAAAGTCACCTACAACATTCAGATCAAGCGCGTCCTCAAGGGCAAGCTGAACCTGGCCATTGCCGATGGTTCGGTGAGCGTCGACGGTCGCGAGATCTACACCGCCGAAGGCCTTCGCGTCGGCGTGTTCACTTCCACTGACAACTTTTAAGGGTTATCCGCATGCGCCGCGTCGTTATCACTGGTCTGGGCATCGTTTCGTGCCTGGGCAATGACAAAGAGACCGTCACCGCTAACCTGCGTGCAAGTCGCCCTGGCATCCGCTTCAACCCGGAATATGCCGAAATGGGTCTGCGTAGCCAGGTTTCCGGCTCCATCGACCTGCCCCTCGAAGAACTGATCGATCGCAAGATCTATCGCTTCGTCGGCCACGCTGCCGCCTACGCCTACCTGGCCATGAAAGACGCAATCGCCGACTCCGGCCTGAGCGAAGACCAGGTATCGAACGTGCGCACCGGCCTGATCGCAGGTTCCGGCGGCGCATCCACCCTGAACCAGATGGAAGCGCTGGACATCCTGCGCGAAAAAGGCGTGAAGCGCGTTGGCCCGTACCGTGTAACGCGCACCATGGGCAGCACCGTTTCGGCCTGCCTGGCCACGCCGTTCCAGATCAAGGGCGTGAACTACTCGATCTCCTCCGCGTGCGCCACCAGTGCTCACTGCATCGGTACGGCCGTTGAGCAGATCCAGCTGGGCAAGCAGGACATCGTGTTCGCCGGCGGCGGTGAAGAAGAACATTGGAGCCAGTCGTTCCTGTTCGACGCCATGGGCGCGCTGTCCACCCAATACAACGAAACCCCGGAAAAGGCCTCCCGCGCCTACGACGCCAAGCGTGACGGTTTCGTCATCGCCGGCGGTGGCGGCATGGTGGTGGTCGAGGAGCTGGAACACGCTCTGGCCCGTGGCGCCAAGATCTACGCGGAAATCGTTGGCTACGGCGCAACGTCCGACGGCTACGACATGGTTGCCCCAAGCGGCGAAGGCGCGATCCGTTGCATGCAGATGGCTATGTCCACTGTAGATACTCCAATCGACTACCTGAACACCCACGGCACTTCGACTCCGGTCGGCGACGCCAAGGAAATGGAAGGTGTGCGTGCGGTATTCGGCGACAAGGCACCGGCCATCAGCTCCACCAAGAGCTTGTCGGGTCACTCCCTGGGCGCCGCCGGCGTTCACGAAGCGATCTACTGCTTGCTGATGATGGAAGGCAACTTCATGGCGGGTTCGGCCAACATCGACGAGATTGATCCGGTGGTGGCTGATATGCCGATCCTGACCAAGACCGTTGAGAATGCCAAGATCGATACGGTGATGAGCAACAGCTTCGGCTTTGGTGGCACTAACGCCACCCTGGTGCTGAAACGCTGGCAGGGTAAGTAAGGCCTGTAGGTTGATCATGTGAAAAAGCCCCGACTGGTTCGGGGCTTTTTTTTGGGGTGGAGTTGGGCGGGTGCATATCCGTTGTTTGGGTGATGGCGGCTTATGGTTCCGCTCTTACAGCGGGTCACTTTTGAAAAGAGCCCAAAAGTAACCAAAAGGCTCTTGCCCCACCACTCGGCACCTCGCTCACGCTTCGGTGTGCCCGCCCGCAGCCTTGAATCCGTGGGCCGCCGCGATGGGCCATCCTTGGCCCAGCGCGGCTAACCCGGCGTCCTGCCGGGTTACCCACGGATTCAAGCCCGCGTGCGGCCAGCGTGGTTAATGGGGCGCCTAAGATCAAAAGCACGGCGGCCTGACAGCCGACCTGAGTGGTGTAGAGCAAAAGCGCGGGTTGTGGGCTGGCTTGGCGGCGTTAGATCTGACCGGAGTTGCGCCTGTTGATTGCGGTCAAAATGTGGGAGGGGGCTTGCTCCCGATGGCAGGGGGCAGTCACAGATGCATTGGCTGACACACTGCTATCGGGAGCAAGCCCCCTCCCACATTTGAACCGAGTGAGGCTTCGAGGATCAGACCGGCTGCCAGGCCGCCTCGCTGTGTTTTTGATCTGGTTTTTTTGCTTTTGTGGGAGCTGGCTTGCCTGCGATGCGGGCAACTCGGTATATCAGGCAAATCCAGTTGATGCCTTCGCAGGCAAGCCAGCTCCCACATTTGACCGAGTAAGGCTTCAACGATCAGGCCGGCTGTCAGGCCGCCTCGCTTGGCTTTGTTTTTGATCTGGCCCTTACATCCTTACCGCTGACGAAGTCAGCGATCTTTTGATCTGAGGCTTTTGATCGTGATCTTGATCTTAGGCGCCCCATAAAAACACGCTGGCCGAACGCAGGCTTGAATCCGTGGGTAACCCGGCAGGACGCCGGGTTAGCCGCGCTGGGCCAGGGGTGGCCCATCGCGGCGACCCACGGATTCAAGCCGGAGTGAGGGCACACCGAGCCCAGGCGAGGTGCCGAGTGTTGGGGCAAGAGCGTTTTGGTTACTTTTGCGCTTTTCAAAAGTGACCCGCTGTAAGAGCGGAACCATAAGCCGCCATCACCCAAAAAACGGATATACACCCAACCTAAACCGAAAACCGCGCCACCATCGAATTCAAATCCACCGCCAACCGCGACAACTCCTGACTCGCCGCACTCGTCTGATTCGCCCCGGCAGACGTCTGATGCGCCAAATCCCGAATATTAACCAAATTCCGATCCACCTCCCGCGCCACCGCAGCCTGCTGCTCCGAAGCACTGGCAATCACCAGATTACGCTCGTTGATCAAGGTAAACGCCGAAGCAATCTCCTCCAACGCAACCCCCGCCGACTTGGCGATATCCAGCGTAGACCGCGCCCGCGTATTGCTCTGCTGCATCGAACTGACCGCCTGATCCGTACCCTGCTGAATCCCACTGATCATCTGCTCGATTTCCCGGGTCGACTGCTGCGTACGATGGGCCAACGCCCGCACCTCATCAGCTACCACCGCAAACCCGCGCCCGGCATCCCCCGCACGTGCCGCTTCGATGGCGGCATTCAGCGCCAGCAAGTTGGTCTGCTCGGCAATCGCGCGGATCACGTCCAGCACTTTGCTGATGCCATAGACCTTCTGCGCCAGGTCCTCGACCTGGGTAACGTTGTCGGTCACATCGGTGGCCAGCGCCTCAATCGACACCACCGTCTGCTGCACTTGCTCACGCCCTTGCTGGGCAATGCGGTCAGACTCCCGGGACGCCTGGGACGTGGCCACGGCGTTGCTCGCCACCTCCTCCACCGCCGCCGTCATCTGGTTGACCGCCGTGGCGGCCTGTTCGATCTCCTGGTTTTGCTGATGCAGGCCCCGGGTGGCGTCCTCGGTCACACAACTGAGTTCTTCGGAGGCTGAGGCCAATTGGTTCGAGGACTCAGAGATACGCCGAATGGTGTCCCGCAGGTTCTCCTGCATGCCCTTGAGCGCCTGCTGCAAGCGCGCCGGCTCATCGCTGCCGGTGACGCTGATCTCTCCGGTCAGATCGCCACTGGCGACGCCCTGGGCTACTTTCAGCGATTGGGCCAGCGGTAACACGATACTGCGGGTCAGCCACACTGCCAGCCCGATGGTGATCAGCGCGGTGAGCACAATCATGCCGACCACCCAACTGCGCGACTCGCTGAACACCCGCTGCGCCAGGTTCGCCGCCTGATTGGCATTGGCTTTGTTGAGGGTGACCAGCGCGCGCAGGGTGGTGGCCATTTCATCGGCCAGTTGATTCATCTCACCGTTGACCACCCGGATGGCGTCATCCAGCTGATTGGCCCTGGAAAACCCCAGGACCTGTTCCTGGCGTTGCAGGTACTGCGTTTCCTGGGCCTTGAAGCGATCAAACAGCGTGCGTTCCTCGGGCAGCACGATCAGCGCCTCGTACAGGTTTTGCGCGTGGTGCAGGCCGTTTTTCAGATCGCTGAGCTTCTGCTCGTTCTGTGTCAGCGCCTGGGGATCGCGGTTGAGCAACAGGCGCAAGGTCAGCGCGCGCACCCGTAGCAGGTCCTGGCTCATCTCCCCCACCGCCATCACGCTGGGCAACCAGTTGCTTTCAACCTGATCCGACTGCTGGCGCATATTGGCCATCTGCAGCAGGGCAAAGCCGCCCAGGGCAAACACCATCAACGCCAGCACCCCAAAGCCCAGGCCAGCGCGCGGGGCGATATTCAAACTACGGATACTCATTCCCTGGATTCCTTCCAAAAGCGCTGCATCCACCTGCAGCATGGCTCTTGAAAGCTATCGGCGCGCTAACCGATTTGCGTAAGACCAAAACGCGATATCAACGCGCGTCCAAATCGCGAGGCGCCTTGGGCAAGATCGCCAAGAAGTTGTCCCGCGCAACCTGACGGGCCACGCCCTCGGGCAATGCGTCGAGGAAGGGCTCAAAGCGGCGCATCTCCTTACCCAACTTGGTGAAGTGCCCTACAACGTCCGAACCGAGCATAAAGCGCTCCGGGAAGCGCTCCACCAGCGCTACCCACTCGGGCCGGGGCTTGCCCGCCCCATCCAGCAAGTAAGGCGTGAGCACGCTCCAGGACAGGTCGATGTACAGGTTGGGGTAGGCCTCGAGCATGCGATTCAACGTCGGCAGCAAAAAGTCCATCTGCACCTGATGGCGGTGGATCTCCTTGCTGGTGCCGGCATGGGCCCAGATGAAGCGGGTGTGCGGATGGTTGCGCAGCGGCTCTTCCACTTCAGCCAGGTACAGCGGGTTGCGCTCACGCTTGGAGGTGATATTGGAATGCAGCATCACCGGCAAGTCGTTTTCGGCGGCCAGATGGTAGATGCGTGTCATGGCTTCGTTGTTGGCACGCGGGGTGTCGCCCGCCGTCAGGGCCGTCAGGTCGTCGTGGCGGGTGAACACTTCGCCGATGCCCTGCCACAGCCCGGGGTTGAGGTCGAGCATGCGCTGGATGTGGGCCGCGGAGTTCTTGTCATTGGGGTTGAAGCCGGACAGAAACGGGTGAAAGTGCTGGCGCTGTTCGGATGTGAGGCTGTTCACGGCTGCCGCAACGATGACGTCGGTGGCGCTGTACCAATAGGCGTCGGCATCGTCGCCGGCGTAATAGCGCGGGCGCTTGGGTTCGTCTTCGTGCCACTTCTTGGCGACGGGAACGCCGGAAATCATCACGTGCTCAATGCGATTGTCGGTCATGGCCTGGAGCAATTTCTGCATGCCCGCGGTTTCCTGGAAAAAATCCACGTAATGCAGGTGTGCGTCGCTGTAGGCATAGTCGCGGGCCTGCGCGGCAAGGCTGCCGGCGGCGAGCAACAGGGCAACACTCAGGCGGGTCCAGGGCACGGTATATCCTCACTAGGGCTCAATACCGGTAGACCGCCCGGGCTGCAAAGCGGTTCACCTTCGAAAAACGCGGAACACCCACGTGCCCGCATGCTCTATAACTGCATGACCTTCATCCTGCCAACCTGTGAGGTTTGCCATGCCTGTTACCGTAAATACCCTGAACCAGGACAACTTTCGTCATAGCGTCAACATCAACAACCATGAGTTGTTCACCGACCTGCCCAAAAGCCTGGGCGGTGATGATTCGGCGCCCTCCCCGCACGATTACTTCGACGCTGCGCTGGCATCGTGCAAGGCCCTGACCGTCAAGTTGTATGCACAGAAAAAAGACATCCCGCTCACCGGCGTAACCGTCGAAGTCACCCACGACGCCGCCGAGGAGCAAAAGGGCAAATACACACTCAACGTCAAGCTGACGCTCAAGGGCGTACTCACCGACGAACAACGCGACGAACTGCACCGCGTGGCTGACCGCTGCCCGGTGCACAAGCTGATGACCACCGCCGAGATCAGTATCGACACCCAGCTGTCGGAAGGCGCCTTCAGCCAATAGCGGCAAGCTCCCGTCGGGCGGGTTATGCTCAACCCATCCAACCCGCTCAGACTGGGACGCACCATGACCACCCTCACCGTGATCCGCCCTCGCCCTGAAGACGTCGAAGGCCAGCCGATCCTGCGCCCACTGCCCTCGCGCGAATGCCGCAGCGTCGGGCCTTTTGTGTTTTTCGACCATATGCTGCCCACCCGCTACGCGCCCGGCAGCGGCATGAATATCCGTCAGCATCCGCATATTGGCCTGTCCACCCTCACCTACCTGTTCGAGGGTGCATTGCAGCACAAGGACAGCCTGGGCTCGGACCAGGTGGTGCACGCCGGCGATGTGAGCTGGATGACCGCCGGCAGCGCGATTGCCCACGTCGAGCGTACCCCCGAACCACTCAAGGCCAGTGGCTTCAACCTGCATGGGCTGCAAGTGTGGCTGGCGTCGCCGAGGGACCATGAAGAGGGCCCGGGGCATTACAGCCATCACCCGGCGGCGAGCCTGCCGGTGAGTGACAACCTGGGTGTGCGAATTCGCCTGATCGCCGGCGACGGGTTCTGCCTCAAATCCCCCGTGCCGGTGCTGTCACCCACGCTGTATGCCGAGGTGCAGATGCAAGCGGCCACGACCCTGCTGATCCCGGATGAGCACGAGGAACGCGCGGTGTATGTGCTGGAGGGTGAGGCGCAGTTGGACGGCGAACCACTGGAGGTGCATAGCCTGGTGGTATTGCCGGTTGGACAAGAGATGACGCTATTTGCTGAAACGGACTGCCACGTCGTGGTATTGGGCGGCGCGGCGCTGGATGGGCCGCGGCGGATCAACTGGAATTTTGTCGCGAGTGATCCGTTGAAGATCGACGAGGCTCGGCGGCGTTGGGCGGCTGGGGAGTGGCCGACCGTGCCGGGTGAAACTGAAAGAATTGAATTGCCAGTGAGGTAGTCATCGTAGGCAAGCCCCCTCCCACACTTTGATTTTTGAATAGATTCAAAATGTGGGAGGGGCTTGCCCCCGATAGGGCCGGAACAGGCGCTAAAGAATCAGCCCTTGAACACTTCATCCAGCAAGTCATGCATCGACTTGAAGGCGCGCGCAGCAGTCTTCGCGTCGTACATCATCTTGCCCGGCACATTCGCATGCGGGTCGGTGAAGGAATGCACTGCGCCGCCGTAGCTCAGCAGTTGCCAGTCCACACCGGCCGCATTCATTTCATCTTCAAAGGCCGGCAATTGCTCTTTCGGCACCAATGGGTCCGAGGCGCCGTGCAGTACCAGCACAGAGCCCTTGATGTTCTTCGCGTCCGCCGGGTTCGGCGTATCGAGGGTGCCGTGGAAGGACACCGCAGCTTTCAACGGTGCACCGGTACGCGCCAGCTCCAGGGAGCAGCAACCACCGAAGCAGAAACCAAAGGTCGCCAGTTTCGAGGTGTCCACCGCCGCCTCGGTCTGACCCTGTAACTGTTCGAACGCCGCCTGCATGCGCTTGTTCAGCAGCGCGCGGTCATTCTTCAACGGCATCATTGCCGCGCCGGCTTCGTCGCCGTTCGACGGGCGCACGGTCTGCCCGTACAGGTCGGCGATCAGTACCACATAACCCTTGGCGGCAACGGACTTGGCGATTTCTTCAGCGCCGGCACTCACACCCATCCAGTTCGGCGCCATCAGCAGGCCCGGCAACGGGCTCTTGTGGCTGGCATCGAACGCCAGACGGCTCTCATACGACTGGCCATCAATCTGATAGACCACGGAACGCACAGTGACTTGGCTCATCATTTACTCCAGTTGAGGTGCAGTAAAACGAAAAAACCCGCCGAAGCGGGTTTTTCTACAACGGTGTTAAACCGACAGTTCCACCAACAGCTTGTTCAGTCGGCGCACGTAAGCGGCCGGGTCTTTCAGGCTGTCGCCGGCGGCCAGGGCCGCCTGGTCGAAGAGGATGTGCGACAGGTCGCCAAAACGCTCTTCGCTCTGCTCGCCGTCGAGTTTCTCGATCAGCGGGTGAGCCGGGTTGAATTCGAAGATCGGCTTGGAATCCGGAACCTTCTGGCCGCTGGCTTCGAGGATCTGACGCATCTGCATGCCCAGGTCCTGTTCGCCGATGGCCAGGATTGCCGGGGAATCGGTCAGACGGTGGGAAACCCGCACTTCGCTGACAGCCTCGCCCAGGGCAGTCTTGATCCGCTCAACCAGGCCTTCTTTGGCCTTGGCGACTTCTTCGGCTTCTTTCTTCTCTTCCTCGGAGTCCAGGTTACCCAGGTCCAGGTCACCACGGGCGACGTCGAGGAAGGTTTTGCCGTCGAACTCGCTGAGGTAGCTCATCAGCCACTCATCGATGCGGTCGGTCAGCAGCAGCACTTCGATGCCTTTCTTGCGGAAGACCTCCAGGTGCGGGCTGTTCTTGACCTGGGCGTAGGTTTCGCCGGTCAGGTAGTAGATCTTGTCCTGACCTTCCTTGGCGCGTGCCAGGTACTCGGCCAGCGCCACAACCTGCTCGCCGTCCTCGCCCTGGGTGGAGGCAAAACGCAGCAGACCGGCGATTTTTTCCTTGTTGGCGAAGTCTTCCGCCGGGCCTTCTTTCATGACCTGGCCGAAGTTTTTCCAGAAGCCCTTGTACTGCTCAGGCTCGTTCTTCGCCAGTTTTTCCAGCATGTCGAGCACACGCTTGGTCAGCGCCGACTTCATGGAGTCGATGATCGGGTCTTTCTGCAGGATTTCCCGCGACACGTTCAGCGACAGGTCATTGGAGTCGACCACGCCTTTGATGAAGCGCAGGTACAGCGGCAGGAAAGATTCCGCCTGGTCCATCACGAACACGCGCTGTACGTAGAGCTTGAGGCCTTTGGGCGCCTCGCGCTGGTACAGGTCGAACGGAGCACGGGCCGGCACGTAGAGCAGCGAGCTGTATTCCAGCTTGCCTTCGACCTTGTTATGGCTCCAGCTCAGCGGGTTTTCGTAGTCATGGGCGATGTGCTTGTAGAACTCCTGGTATTCCTCATCCTTCACTTCAGTGCGAGGACGGGTCCACAGGGCGCTGGCACGGTTGACCACTTCCCATTCCTGGGCAGGTGCGTCTTCACCTTCGACAGCCGCTTGTTCCTTCGGCAACTCGATCGGCAGCGCGATATGGTCGGAGTACTTCTTGATGATGTTGCGCAGGCGGTAACCGTCGGCGAATTCATCTTCAGCGGATTTCAGGTGCAGCACGATGCGCGTGCCACGGTCAGCCTTGTCGACGGTGGCGATTTCGAATTCGCCCTCACCTTTGGAGGACCAGTGCACGCCTTCGCTGGCGTCAAGGCCGGCGCGGCGGCTGAACACTTCAACCTTGTCGGCCACGATGAAGGCTGAGTAGAAGCCCACGCCGAATTGGCCGATCAGGTGCGAATCTTTCTTCTGATCGCCCGAGAGGTTCTTCATGAAGTCGGCAGTGCCGGATTTGGCGATGGTCCCCAGGTGGGTGATCGCATCCTCGCGGCTCATGCCGATACCGTTGTCTTCGAGGGTGACGGTCTTGGCGTCTTTGTCGAAGCTCACACGGATTTTCAGCTCGGCGCCACCTTCCAGCAACTCAGGCTTGGACAGGGCTTCGAAACGTAATTTGTCGACAGCGTCAGAGGCGTTCGAGATCAATTCGCGAAGGAAGATTTCCTTGTTGGAATACAGCGAATGGATCATGAGGTGCAGCAGTTGCTTCACCTCGGTCTGGAAGCCCAGGGTTTCCTTTTGAGTTTCCACACTCATGGTCATCAAACTCCAATTGGATGGCAGTGGCCGCACCCTTGAGGGTTGGCGGCGGGTTGTCATCAAAGTTGGGGGCTAAGACCAGGATTTCAAGGGCGGGTTGCTTCCTCGATCTTGAAATGCGCGCGGGCGGTGGCAATCGGCTCCGCCGCCGTGCTTTGCCATGCGGTGATCGCCACATTCGCCACGCGTCGGCCCTGGCGCCACACCTGGCAGGTAGCGTAAGTGTCGCGAAACTGGCCGGCGCGCAGGTAATCCAGGGAAAAATCGATGATTTTCGGGATGCCCGGCGCACCGGTGAACACCAGCAAGTGCAGCGCCGCCGACAGTTCCATAAAGCCAGCAATCACGCCGCCATGCAGCGCGGGCAATATGGGGTTACCAATGTTGTCCTTGTTGGCCGGCAGGCGAAACAGCAGCTCATCCCCCAAACGTGTGCATTCGATGCCGATCAGTTTGGCGTAGGGGACCAGGTCCAGCAGGGCCTCGTAGTTGCCGCGTTCATGGGCCTGCTCCAGGCGGGTCTTGAATCGGTGTTTCATGCCTGCTCTCCCTTGATGGCGTTGCCCAACCCGTGCGCGCCCTTGATGCGTTTGCCCATGCGCATGAACGTGCCGACGACATGGGCGATGGGCTGCTGGCGGTCATCCTGATAAGCGAAGCCGCGCGTGAAAATCACGTCGGTGGTCACGCGGTAGCACTGCGCAAAGCCATACACGGGTGTGTGCGGCGCAGCCGGATGCATGTAGTCGATGCGCAGGTCCAGGGTCGGGCACACCTCGAACTCCGGCAATACGCACAACGTGGCCATGCCGCAGGCGGTGTCCATCAGGGAGGTCAATGCCCCGCCGTGGATCACGCCGGTAATGGGATCGCCGACCAGATGCGCGGCATAGGGCAGGACCAGCGTGATGCCCTCCTCGCTGGCGTCATGTACGTTAATCCCCAAGACCTGACAATGGCGCAAAGCTGAAACAAAACGTGTCGCACGCTCTAAAAGAAGGGTTTCAGTCATTAAGTCCAGACTCTTATTAATGGTGATCGGCGGAGTGGGCAGCGTGGGCGAAAGTTCCTCGAGAGGCGTGGTTTATATATCTGTAGAAGAAAAGGAACTAATGCTGAACGCCCACGCTCGAAAGGCCAGTAGATATCTTCAATAAGGAGAAACACCCCATGCGCAAAACTTTAGCTGTTTCCATGATGTTGGCCGCTGCCCTCGGTCTCGCTGCCTGCGATAAAAAATCCGAAGACAAAGCCCAAGACGCCGCCGCGCACTCTGAGCAAGCTCAGAAAGATATGGCGAAGGCTCAGGATAAAGTGAACGACGCTGCGAAAGAAAACGCCGATGCTGCCAAAGCTCAGGCTGAATCGAACGCCGCCGCCGCAAAAGAAGCAGCACCTGCTACCCCTGCCACCGGTTCCTGATACCGCGGCATGAAATAGCCTGGCTGTAAAAAGAGAGCCCGCTTAAATAGCGGGCTTTTCTTTGTCCGGCGTTTTTATTCGAAGGGTTAATTAAGCCGCTTCTTTAACAGGCTCCGGCAGAGGTGTATCGGTCGGCGTATACACCATCACGTGCAGTACGTCGGAATGAAACTCGCGGCGATACAGCACCAACACCACCCCGCTGCTCATCAACATGAACAACCAGGGGCTGACAAACCACGCCAGCATGGTCATGCCGAAATAATAAGCGCGCAGGCCAAAGTTGAATTGGTTGGCGGCCATCGAGATGACCCGCGCGGCACGCAGGGCAAACGCCTTGCGCTCCTGTTCCGACACATGCCGCTCGCCGATCATCGGCGCCGAACCCACCAGCACCGCGGCGAAGTTGTACTGGCGCATGCACCAGCTGAACGTGAAAAACGCATAGACAAACACCAGCGCCAGGCACAGCAACTTGATCTCCGACATGCCCTGGGAGGCCTGCTGCACCATGGGGATGTCTGCCAGCAGCGACACTGCGCGCTCGGA
Source organism: Pseudomonas syringae (assembly GCF_021606685.1). Taxonomy (GTDB): domain Bacteria; phylum Pseudomonadota; class Gammaproteobacteria; order Pseudomonadales; family Pseudomonadaceae; genus Aquipseudomonas; species Aquipseudomonas syringae_R. The sequence continues at coordinate 26,339 of NZ_WKCB01000027.1, read as the reverse complement.
GGCACCGAGCACCGTGAGAATGCCCGCAAGGATGATCAAGGTGCTGGAGGCGAAGAACGAGGCGTTGCGCTCCAGGTTGCCGATCACACTGGCGTCGGCGATACGGTTGTCGCGCAGCAGCATGCGGCGCATCCAGTCTTCGCGGTACAGGTGCAGCACGCTCGCCAGGCACGCGGTGTCTCGGGCTTTCCAGGTGGCATAACGGGTGTAACCGCCCCAGCACAGGACAAACCAAAGTGCGGCAAGCAGGTGGATCTGATTGGTTTCGACAAACGACATGTAGGTCCTTTTAAACAAGAGTGTATGTCTGGCGCGGTCAAAATGTGGGAGGGGGCTTGCCCCCGATTGCTTACTGCTAGTCACTGCATCTGTTGGCTGACCCACCCCTATCGGGGGCAAGCCCCCTCCCACATTAGAAAGCATTCCAACTCTAGAAGGTTGTAGCCTCTCGAGCATAAAAAATGCCCCGTATCGATTGATACGGGGCATTTCGGTACTGCGCGAAACCGCTGGTTAAGCGATCGCTTCGCTACGCTTGCCGAGCATACGGTCGATCACCACAGCCACAACCAGGGTCATCACCGACGGCACCAGCCATGCCAGGCCTTGCTCGCTCAATGGCAGGTTCGCCAACTGCGACGGCATCCAGCCAGCCAGACCAGCGCCCTTGAGCGCATCGATGCAGCCAAAGATGAACGACACCAGCATCACCGGGCCGACGATGCGGCCCTGCTCCTGCCAGAAGTCTTTGCAGAAGCTCAGGGCCACCAGCACGATGCACGGCGGGTAAATGGCAGTGAGGACCGGGATCGAGAAGGCAATCAGCTTGGTCAGGCCCAGGTTGGACACAAACAGCGAAAACAACGCCAGGATCACTACCAGGGCCTTGTAGGACAGCGGCAGGATTTTGCTGAAGTACTCTGCGCAAGCGCAGGTCAGGCCCACCGCAGTGACCAGGCATGCCAGGGAAATCAGCACCGCCAGGAAGCCGCTGCCCAGGGAACCGAAGGTGTGCTGCACGTACGCGTGCAGAACGGCAGCGCCATTGGCGGCACCGGCAGCCACTGCATGGCTGCCCGAACCCAGGCGGAACAGGCTGACATACACCAGCGCCAGGCCCACACCGGCAATCAGCCCGGCGATGATCGCGTAGCGGGTGATCAGCTTGGGTGACTCGACGCCACGCGAGCGGATCGCGTTGACGATCACAATGCCGAACACCAGTGCGCCCAGGGTATCCATGGTCAGGTAGCCATTGATAAAGCCCTGGGAGAACGACGCAGCCACGTATTCCGGGGTGGCGACACCGACATCACCGGCCGGCAAGGCAAACGCGGCGATGCCGAGGATGGCCAGGGCGATGATCTTCAGCGGCGCGAGGAAGCGACCCACGGTGTCCAGCAGTCGACCTGGGTACAGGGACACGAAGAACACCACCAGGAAGTACACCGAGCTGTAAAGAAACAGCGCCAGCGGACTTTCGCCGGTCAGCGGCGCCAGGCCGACTTCGAACGATACGGTCGCCGTACGCGGGGTGGCGAACAGCGGGCCTACCGCCAGATACGCCGCCGCCGCGAGCAGGCCACCGGCGATCTTGCCGATCGGGCTGCTCAATGCATCCATACCGCCGCCGACCTTGGCCAGGGCAACCACGGTGACCACCGGCAAACCGACCGCGGTGATCAAAAAGCCCAGCGCCGCCATCCAGACATGAGGCCCGGACTGCAAACCAACGATAGGCGGGAAGATGATGTTGCCGGCGCCCACGAACAGGGCAAAGGTCATAAAGCCCAACGCCAGGATGTCCTGGCTTTTCAACACTTTCATTTCGGGAAATACCACACTACTGAATCGGAATTTAGAGAGGGGTTCCCTGTGGATGAGGGAAATACTGCCGGCCCTTATGGGAGCCGACCGGTCTAGCGCGCAGCTTCCTTTTGGGATGGGGGCGCATAAAGAGGCGGCCAGAGTACAGAAATCGACTGACAAACGCACTGTTGCGGGGCGGACTGTCCGATAAGCGACATTCAAATGTCGCGTTTTCGTACTTAATTTTGACAATACAGGCAACTGTGGGAGGGGGCTTGCCCCCGATGAGGGAGTGTCAGTTGAAACATCTCTGACTGAAACACCGCCATCGGGGGCAAGCCCCCTCCCACATTGAACCGAGTACATGCCTGACAAATGAACAAACCCAGAACGCACAAAGGCCACCCTAAGGTGGCCTTTGTGTGGTGAAGCGTCAGTTAAGCGCGAGGCTTACTTGACAGCCCAACCGGTCAGCTCGGCCAGGGCCTTGCCGATGTCTGCCAGCGAACGCACGGTTTTTACACCTGCGTCTTGCAGCGCAGCGAATTTCTCGTCTGCAGTGCCTTTGCCGCCAGAGATGATTGCGCCAGCATGGCCCATGCGCTTGCCCGCAGGGGCAGTCACACCAGCGATGTAGGAAACAACCGGCTTGGTCACGTGTGCCTTGATGTAGGCAGCCGCTTCTTCTTCAGCCGAACCGCCGATCTCACCGATCATGACGATCGCTTCGGTCTTAGGGTCTTCCTGGAACAGCTTCAGGATGTCGATGAAGTTGGAGCCTGGGATCGGGTCACCGCCGATGCCGACGCAAGTCGACTGACCGAAACCGGCGTCAGTGGTCTGCTTCACAGCTTCGTAGGTCAGGGTGCCGGAACGGGAAACGATACCGACTTTACCTGGCAAGTGAATGTGACCTGGCATGATGCCGATCTTGCATTCGCCTGGGGTGATCACGCCTGGGCAGTTAGGGCCGATCAGGACTACGCCCAGCTCGTCGCACTTAACTTTAGCGTCCAGCATGTCCAGGGTAGGAATGCCTTCGGTGATGCAAACGATCAGCTTGATGCCGCCGAATGCTGCTTCCAGGATGGAATCCTTGCAGAAAGGAGCTGGAACGTAGATCACGCTGGCGGTGGCGCCAGTGGCAGCTACAGCGTCTTTCACGGTGTTGAACACTGGCAGACCCAGGTGCTCGGTGCCGCCTTTGCCCGGAGTTACGCCGCCAACCATCTTGGTGCCGTATTCGATGGCTTGCTGGGTGTGGAAACTACCTTGCGAACCGGTAATACCCTGGCAGATAACTTTGGTGTCTTTATTGATCAGGACGCTCATTATTTGCCCTCCGCAGCTTTGACAACTTGTTGAGCAGCGTCGGTCAGGCTGGTAGCCGCGATGATGTTCAAACCGCTTTCTGCCAGTACTTTAGCGCCCAGTTCAGCGTTGTTACCTTCGAGGCGAACAACAACCGGGATTTTAACGCCAACTTCTTTCACTGCACCGATGATGCCTTCGGCAATCATGTCGCAACGAACGATGCCGCCGAAGATGTTGACCAGTACTGCAGCGACGTTGGAGTCGGACAGGATGATCTTGAAGGCTTCGGTAACGCGTTCTTTGGTAGCACCACCGCCCACGTCGAGGAAGTTGGCTGGTTTGCCGCCATGCAGGTTGACGATGTCCATGGTACCCATGGCCAGGCCAGCACCGTTGACCATGCAACCGATGTTACCTTCCAGGGCTACGTAGTTCAGTTCGAACTTGGCAGCGTGCGCTTCGCGCGGATCGTCTTGCGACGGATCGTGGAAAGTCTTCAGCTTAGGCTGACGGTACATGGCGTTGGCGTCGATGTTGATCTTGGCATCGAGGCAATGCAGATCGCCGTCAGCCTTGATCACCAGCGGGTTCACTTCCAGCAGGGCCAGATCGTGATCCTGGAACAGTTTGGCCAGACCGACGAAGATCTTGGCGAACTGGGCAACTTGCTTGCCTTCCAGGCCCAGCTGGAAAGCCAGCTCACGACCCTGGAATGGCTGAGCGCCAACCAGTGGATCGATAGTGGCTTTCAGAATTTTTTCTGGGGTTTCGTGAGCGATCTTCTCGATGTCCACGCCACCTTCGGTGGAAGCCATGAACACGATGCGACGGCTCGAACGGTCAACGACAGCGCCCAGGTACAGCTCTTTAGCGATATCAGTGCACGATTCAACCAGGATCTTGGTGACTGGCTGGCCATTGGCATCAGTCTGGTAAGTCACCAGACGCTTGCCCAGCCACTGCTGTGCGAAGGCCTTGGCGTCTTCTTTGCTGCGAACCAGCTTAACGCCGCCCGCTTTACCGCGACCACCCGCGTGGACCTGGGCTTTGACAACCCACTCGGTACCACCGATTTTGTCGCAGGCTTCTGCTGCTGCTTCCGGGGTGTCTACTGCGTAGCCCTTGGAAACTGGCAGGCCGTATTCAGCGAACAGCTGCTTACCCTGATACTCGTGAAGATTCATGCTTTTTACCGTCTTCGTTAGGTACTGCGCATTCGGCGCTGCGCTCATTATGAGTGCCGCGCCACCTGTGACTGCTGCTTGCGCAACTTGCTGGGCTTAACGCCCGTAAAGCTGCGCAAGACTGCGTCCAGCGGATATTCCGCGGTGAGTCTTGCGCGCAAGGCTCACGACGGGCAACTCCGCCGTGGTTTCTTATTATCTCGCTTAGCGCTTCTTGCGGTTGGCGATGTGGATGGCGCCGCCATTCACTGCCAACGCTGCTTCGTGCAACGCTTCGGACAGGGTCGGATGGGAGAAGACCATCATGCCCAGGTCCTCGGCACTGGTGCCGAATTCCATACCGATCGCGCCCTGCTGAACCAGTTCTGCAGCGCTCGGGCCAATCACGTGGACGCCCAATACGCGGTCAGTCTTGGCATCAGCGATGACTTTGACAAAACCACCGGTGTCGTTGGCTGCCATGGCACGGCCAGAAGCGGCAAACGGGAAGGTGCCGACGTTAACTTCAACGCCTTCAGCTTTCAACTGCTGTTCGTTCTTGCCGACCCATGCAATTTCCGGGTGGGTGTAGATAACCGATGGGATCAGGTCGTAGTTCATCTGGGTTTTGTGGCCCTTGATGCGCTCGACAACCATGATGCCTTCTTCGGAAGCCTTGTGCGCCAGCATCATGCCGCGTACCACGTCGCCGATGGCGTACACGCCAGGCACGGTGGTAGCGCAGTGATCGTCAACGTGGATGAAACCACGCTCGTCGATGTTCACGCCGCTGTCGGAGGCCAGCAGGTCGGTGGTCACTGGACGACGACCCACGGCTACGATCAGCTTGTCGAAGGTGATGGTCTGCTCGCCTTCTTTATCGGTGTAGGTCACCACGACTTCTTCGCCGTTGACCTTGGAACCGGTAACGCGCGCGCCCAGCTTGATATCCAGACCTTGTTTGGTCAGGGTTTTCAGCGCTTCTTTGGACACTGCGGTGTCGGCAGCCAGCAGGAACGTGTCCAGGGCTTCCAGCACAGTCACTTCAGAACCCAGGCGGGACCAGACCGAACCCAGTTCCAGGCCGATCACGCCAGCGCCGATCACGCCCAGACGTTTTGGAACCGATTGGAATTCCAGGGCGCCGGTCGAATCGACGATCACGTTCTGGTCAACTGGAGCAGGCGGAATGTCGATTGGACGCGAGCCTGGTGCCAGGATCACGTTTTCGGCTTCGATGACTTCAACCGAGCCGTCTGGCTTGGTGATTTCAACTTTCTTGCCGGCCAGCAGCTTGCCGTGGCCTTGCAGGGAAGTGACGCCGTTGGCCTTGAACAAGGTGGCAACGCCGGAGGTCAGGCCTTTAACAATGTTGGCTTTACGGCCGACCATTGCGGGTACGTCCATGGTCACGCCAGCATGATTGATGCCGTGGATCGCGAAGCCGTCTTGGGCTTCGTGGAATTTCCAGGAGCTGTCCAGCAGCGCCTTGGAAGGAATGCAACCAACGTTCAGGCAAGTACCGCCCAGTGCCAGTTTGCCTTCCTTGTCGGTGTATTTTTCGATGCAAGCAGTCGAGAGGCCCAGTTGTGCGGCCTTGATCGCGGCAACGTAACCGCCAGGGCCTGCACCAATCACTACAACGTCAAATTTCTGCGACATGAAAATAGTTCCTCTATTTAGCAGCAAGCTTTCAAGCCGCAAGCCCCAGGTCAAGCCGCCCTATGTGGCGGCTTGCCCGGAGCCTGCAGCTGCTTCTATCAGATATCCAGCAGCAGACGAGCCGGGTCTTCCAGCAGGTTCTTGATGGTCACCAGGAAAGTCACGGCTTCTTTACCATCGATCAGGCGGTGATCGTACGACAGCGCCAGGTACATCATCGGGCGGATCACGACTTGGCCGTTGATGGCCATCGGACGCTGGATGATGTTGTGCATGCCCAGGATCGCAGCTTGCGGCGGGTTGACGATCGGCGTCGACATCATCGAACCGAAGGTACCACCGTTGGTGATGGTGAAGGTACCGCCGGTCATCTCGTCGATGGTCAGCTTGCCGTCACGGGCTTTCTTGCCGAAGCCGGCGATGCCGCCTTCGATTTCAGCCAGGCTCATCAGTTCGGCGTTACGCAGAACCGGAACCACCAGGCCACGGTCGCTGGACACGGCAACGCCGACGTCTGCATAGCCATGGTAAACGATGTCGCCGCCGTCGATGGAAGCGTTGACTGCCGGGAAGCGTTTCAGCGCTTCGGTGGCCGCTTTCACGAAGAACGACATGAAGCCCAGGCGTACGCCGTTGTGGGACTTCTCGAACAGATCCTTGTACTTCGAACGCAGGGCCATGACTTCGGTCATGTCGACTTCGTTGAACGTGGTCAACATCGCCATGTTCGACTGAGCTTCAACCAGGCGCTTGGCCACGGTGGCACGTACGCGGGTCATCGGTACGCGCTTCTCGGTGCGGTCGCCAGCGGCGAACACAGGCGCAGCGGCAGCCGGGGCAGCAGCCTTGGCAGGTGCGGCGGCTGGAGCGTTTTTCTTGGCTTCAACGGCAGCTACCACGTCTTCCTTGGTCACACGGCCGTCTTTGCCGGTGCCTTTGATGGAAGCCAGGTTGATGCCATTTTCTTCCGCCAGCTGACGCGCAGCCGGTGCAGCGATTGGGTCTTCACCAGCGGCAGCCGGCGCGGCAGCAGCAGGTGCGGCAGCCGGAGCAGCAGCAGCGGCGGCTGGAGCAGCGGCAGCAGCGCCGCCTGCTTCGATCGAGCCCAGTACCTGGTTCGACAGGACGGTAGCGCCCTCTTCGGCAACGATTGCGCCCAGTACGCCGTCAGCTTCGGCCAACACTTCCAGAACGACTTTGTCGGTCTCGATGTCGACGATCAGGTCGTCACGCTTTACGGCGTCGCCTGGTTTCTTGTGCCAGGTGGCAACGGTGCCATCGGCAACCGATTCCGGGAATGACGGGGCTTTGATTTCGATAGCCATTATCTGTGGGTCCTTAAAATTCGGTTTCAGTCAGCGCGAAGGCGTTAAACAGTGAAAGCATCTTGCAGCAGTTTTTCCTGCTGCTCGGCGTGCATCGACGCATAACCACACGCAGGTGCAGCAGAAGCATCACGACCGGCGTACTCCAGGCCCAGGGCCTTGTTGTGATTGCCGATGCTGCGACGCAAATGATGCTGGCTGCTGTACCAAGCGCCCTGGTTCATCGGTTCTTCCTGACACCACACCACATTGGTGAGGTTGGTGTAAGGCGCGATGGCCTCCATCAGGTCGTCTTCCGGGAACGGGTAAAGCTGCTCGATACGCACGATGGCGATGTCTTCGCGGCCTTCGGCACGGCGTTTTTCCAGCAAGTCGTAGTAGACCTTGCCGCTGCACAGAACCAGGCGCGTGACCTTGGCGGCGTCCAGGGTGTCGATTTCTGGAATCACGGTCTGGAACGAACCGTCGGCAAGATCTTCCAGGGTCGAGATGGCCAATTTGTGACGCAACAGCGATTTCGGGGTCAGCACTACCAGCGGCTTGCGCAGCGGGCGGATCACCTGGCGACGCAGCAAGTGGTAGATCTGGGCCGGGGTAGTCGGCACGCACACCTGAATGTTGTGCTCGGCGCACAGCTGCAGGTAACGCTCCAGACGGGCCGAGGAGTGCTCCGGACCCTGACCTTCATAACCGTGTGGCAGCAGCATGGTCAGACCGCACAGACGGCCCCACTTGTGCTCGCCGCTGGTGATGAACTGGTCGATAACCACCTGGGCACCGTTGGCGAAGTCGCCGAACTGGGCTTCCCAGATCACCAGCGCGTTAGGCGTGGTGGTCGAGTAGCCATATTCGAACGCCAGTACCGCTTCTTCGGACAGGAACGAATCGTACAAGTCGAAACGTGGTTGGCCTTCGTACAGGTTCTGCAGCGGGATGTAGGTGCCCGCGTCTTTCTGGTTGTGCAGCACGGCATGACGGTGCGAGAACGTACCACGGCCGATGTCCTGGCCGGTCATGCGGATCGGGTGACCTTCGAACGCCAGGGTCGCGTACGCCATGGTTTCGGCGTAACCCCAGTTGATCGGCAGGCCGCCGGCTTGCATCTTCTGACGGTCTTCGTAGATCTTCGCAACCTGGCGCTGCACCACGAAGCCTTCTGGAATTTCCAGCAGCTTGGCAGACAGTTCCTGCAGGGTTTTCAGGTCGAACGAAGTGTCGTGACGTGCAGTCCAGGCGTGACCCAGGTACGGGCGCCAGTCCACGAACAACTCTTTGTTCGGCTCTTTAACCAGGCTTTTTACTACATGCAGACCGTTGTCCAGCGCGTTGCGGTATTCATCGATCTTCGCCTGAACACGCGCATCATCCAGCACGCCGGCCTTGGTCAGGCTTTCGGCGTACAGCTCACGGGTAGTGCGCTGCTTGGTGATCTGCTGGTACATCAACGGCTGGGTGCCGCTAGGCTCATCCGCTTCGTTGTGACCGCGACGGCGGTAGCAAACCAGGTCGATGACCACGTCACGCTTGAACTGCATGCGGTAATCGATGGCCAACTGGGTCACGAACAACACAGCTTCCGGATCATCACCATTCACATGGAGGATCGGCGCCTGGATCATCTTGGCAACGTCGGTCGCGTACTCGGTAGAGCGCGCATCCAGCGGGTTGCTGATGGTGAAGCCGACCTGGTTGTTGATGACGATATGAACCGTACCGCCGGTCTTGAAGCCGCGAGTCTGCGACATCTGGAACGTTTCCAGGACCACGCCTTGACCGGCGAATGCCGCGTCACCGTGGATGGAAATCGGCAGAACCTTCTCACCGGTGGTGTCGTTACGACGATCCTGGCGAGCACGAACCGAACCCTCGACCACTGGAGAAACGATTTCCAGGTGGGATGGGTTGAAGGCCATGGCCAGGTGAACTTCACCGCCGGTGGTCATTACGTTGGACGAGAAGCCCTGGTGGTATTTAACGTCACCGGAACCCAGCTCGACCTTCTTCTTGCCTTCGAACTCGTCGAACAGCTCACGCGGGTTCTTGCCGAAGGTGTTGACCAACACGTTCAGGCGACCACGGTGAGCCATGCCGATCACGATTTCCTTGGTGCCGTAGGAACCGGAACGCTGGATCAGCTCGTCAAGCATCGGAATCAGGCTTTCGCCGCCTTCCAGGCCAAAACGCTTGGTGCCCGGGTATTTGGTACCCAGGTATTTTTCGAGACCTTCAGCAGCGGTCACGCGCTCGAGCAGATGGCTGCGCACGTCGGCGGACAGCACCGGGCGGCCGCGCACGCCTTCCAGGCGATGCTGGAACCAGTGGCGTTGCTCGGAATCGGTGATGTGCGTGAACTCAGCGCCGATGGTGCGGCAATATGTCTGCTGCAACGCTTCGTGAATTTCGCGTAGGCTCGCTTCCTCTTTGCCGATGAACAGGTCGCCGGCACGGAAGGTCGTATCAAGATCGGCATTGGTCAAGCCGTAATGATTGATCGACAGGTCAGCAGGTGCAGGACGCTGCCAGAGCCCCAGCGGGTCAAGCTGGGCCGCCTGGTGGCCACGCATCCGGTAGGCCTGGATCAGTCGCAGTACTTCAACTTGCTTCTTCTCGTGCTCACTGCTCACGCTACCGGCGGAAACCGGTTGGGCGCGGCGCTGGTTCTTTGCCAGCAGCACAAACTGATCGCGAATTGTTGCATGCGATACATCGGTGGCAGCGTTGCCGTCTGAAGACAACGTCTGAAATTTGGTGCGCCATTCTTCTGGCACAGCGTTAGGGTCGTGCAGGTAGAGCTCATAAAGCTCTTCCACATAGGCAGCGTTACCACCTGAAAGATAGCCGCTGTTCCACATGCGCTGCATCACGCTTTCTTGCATGCTTGGTCACCCTCGATTTGGGGACACCACCGGCGAAAACACCGAGTTTGCTTGCAAAAGGCCAAGTGCAGCGACCAAAACAAGCCACTTAGGATCACGCTGATAGTTCGGGTACCAACCCGAATGCCCCTGCTTGTCTCATTTCTTCAAAATAAGAGCCGCGGCTTTGTAAGTCGCTGCTCAAGTTAAAACTACGGCGCCGGTTGAAGCCTGCGCCGCAGCATTTACGGGCACAACGGTCCTGCTTTTACTACAACGTCAGTTACACGCCGCTTTGCAGCAGCATGTTACGGATGTGACCAATGGCCTTAGTCGGGTTCAGGCCTTTGGGACATACGTTGACGCAGTTCATGATCCCGCGGCAGCGGAATACGCTGAACGGGTCATCCAGCGAAGCCAGACGCTCGGACGTCTTGGTGTCACGGCTGTCTGCCAGGAAGCGGTACGCTTGCAGCAGAGCAGCTGGACCCAGGAATTTGTCCGGGTTCCACCAGAAGGACGGGCACGAGGTCGAGCAGCAAGCGCACAGGATGCACTCGTACAGACCGTCGAGCTTTTCACGCTCTTCAGGGGACTGCAGACGCTCGATGGCCGGAGCCGGCGTGTCGTTCTGCAGGAACGGCTTAACTTTCTCGTATTGCTTGTAGAAGATGCTCATATCGACGACCAGGTCACGGATAACCGGCAAACCTGGCAGCGGACGAACGATCAGCTTGTTACCTTTAACCACGGCGGACAGCGGCGTGATGCACGCCAGGCCGTTTTTGCCGTTGATGTTCATGCCGTCGGAGCCACAAACGCCTTCACGGCAAGAGCGACGATACGAGAAACCTTCGTCCTGCTCTTTGATCAGGGCCAATACATCCAGCACCATCAGGTCTTTGCCACCGGTATCGACCTGGAATTCCTGCATGAACGGCGCAGCGTCCTGATCAGGGTTGTAGCGGTAAACACTGACTTTCAACATGGCAGCCACCCTTAGTAAGTCCGAATCTTCGGTTCAAACGTCGGAACCGTCTTAGGCGAGAAGTTCACGGCACGCTTGGTTACGCGCTTGTCACCCGGGAAGTACAGGGTGTGGCACAACCAGTTTTCGTCGTCGCGGTCTTCAAAGTCTTCACGGGCGTGAGCACCACGGGACTCTTTACGAACCTCGGCAGCGATTGCGGTCGCTTCGGCCACTTCCAGCAGGTTTTGCAGCTCAAGGGCTTCGATACGAGCGGTGTTGAACGCCTGGCTCTTATCGTTGATCTTGACGTTGGCGATGCGCTTACGCAGGTCAGCCAGCTGGGCGATACCCTTCTGCATGTATTCGCCGGTACGGAATACACCGAAGTAGTTCTGCATGCAGCTTTGCAGCTCGCGACGCAGGGTAGCCACGTCTTCGCCATCGGTGCGCTCGTTCAGAGCGTTCAGACGGGCCAGGGCGGTTTCGATGTTGGCGTCGGTAGCGTCATCGTATTCGATGCCGTCAGTCAGCGCCTTCTCGAGGTGCAGGCCGGCAGCGCGACCGAATACCACCAGGTCGAGCAGCGAGTTGCCGCCCAGACGGTTGGCACCGTGCACCGATACGCAGGCCACTTCACCTACCGCGAACAGACCGTGGATGATTTCGTCCACGCCTTCGGCGTTCTGGGTGATCGCCTGGCCATGAATGTTGGTCGGCACGCCGCCCATCATATAGTGGCAAGTTGGAACAACCGGAACCGGAGCAACCACCGGGTCAACGTGAGCAAAGGTCTTGGACAGCTCGCAGATACCAGGCAGGCGGCTGTGCAGGACTTCTTCGCCGAGGTGATCGAGCTTGAGCAGTACGTGGTCGCCGTTCGGGCCACAGCCGTTGCCGGCGATGATTTCTTTAACCATCGAACGGGCTACTACGTCACGGCCTGCCAGGTCTTTGGCGTTCGGAGCATAACGCTCCATGAAACGCTCGCCGTGCTTGTTGATCAGGTATCCACCTTCACCACGGCAACCTTCAGTCACCAGTACACCGGCGCCGGCGATACCGGTCGGGTGGAACTGCCACATTTCGATGTCTTGCACCGGCACGCCGGCACGCAGTGCCATGCCAACGCCGTCACCGGTGTTGATCAGGGCGTTGGTGGTCGACGCGTAGATACGGCCAGCACCGCCAGTCGCCAGAACAGTCGCCTTGGCGCGGATGTAGGTGGTTTCACCGGTTTCGATGCAGATGGCGATCACGCCAACAAATGCACCGTCGGCGTTCTTCACCAGATCAACCGCGTAGTACTCGTTCAGGAACGTGGTACCGGCTTTCAGGTTGCCCTGATACAGGGTGTGCAGCAGCGCGTGACCGGTACGGTCGGATGCGGCGCAGGTACGGGCAGCCTGCCCGCCTTTACCGTAGTCCTTCGACTGGCCGCCGAATGGACGCTGGTAGATACGGCCTTGCTCGGTACGGGAGAACGGCAGACCCATGTGGTCCAGCTCGAACACCGCAGCCGGGCCTTCCTGACACATGTATTCGATAGCGTCCTGGTCACCGATGTAGTCGGAACCCTTGACGGTATCGTACATGTGCCAGCGCCAGTCATCGTTCGGGTCGGCGGAGGCGATGGCGCAGGTGATGCCACCCTGGGCCGATACAGTGTGCGAACGCGTCGGGAACACTTTGGTGATCACGGCAGTCTTGTGACCACCCTGGGCCAGCTGCAGCGCTGCGCGCATGCCAGCACCGCCGCCACCAATAATGATGGCGTCGAAGGAAATAGTTGGAATGTTAGCCATGAATCAGATACCCCAAAGAATCTGCACACCCCAGACGAAGTACGCGAACATTGCAATGCCGCAGACTGCCTGGAAGAGGAAACGGACTGCGGTCGCGGACTTGCCCAGCGCCATCGGCGTCAGGTAGTCGGTCGCGATGGTCCACATGCCGACCCAGGCGTGTGCGCCCAGGGCTACAAGGGCCAGCAGACTGAAGATTCGCATCGCATTGTGGGCAAACAGGCCGTGCCATTGCTCATAGCCGATGCCCGGGTTTGCGACGAGGTATCCGATCAGGAAAATGAAATAAGCCGCGAGAACAACCGCAGACACACGCTGCGCCATCCAGTCATAGAGGCCCGAACGCGAAAGGTTCGTAACGCTGGTTACCATATCCAAACTCCTGCGAGAACGATCAGCACCACGGAAATGGCGATGATGATTTTCGAGCCACGGCGGCCGCCTTCCAGCGTCTCACCGATGCCCATGTCCATGATCAAGTGGCGCACACCGGCTACCAGGTGATACAGAAGAGAGGACAGGAGGCCCCATGCTACGAACTTGGCCAGCGGGCTGGTCAAGCATGCCTTCACCTCGGCGTAACCTTCCTCGGAACCCAGGGATTTGCTCAATGCATAAAGCATGATGCCCAAGCCCAGGAACAGGATGATGCCGGAAACACGGTGCAGGAACGACGTAACGCCGGTGATGGGGAGTTTGATGGTCCTTAGGTCTAGGTTTACAGGTCGTTGGCTATTCACGGCTTTTTTTCACACTGAAGAGCCCCTAACAATCAGGGCAAAGTTGTTGGGGAGTGCACTGGTCAGGTAAGCACCACCCAGGGAGTGCGACCCCCAATGAAAGCAAGCCCAAAAGCCCTTGGCGGTCGGTGGCCGAGTATAGACAGTTAGGTTACTAATGACAACGCGCGCTCCTCACCCTAATAGCTGATTGCGCTGACGGGATAAAAGGCGTAAATGGCAGTCAATTTCGACGAAAAAGTACGGTTAAAGCCTTCTGGCGCAAGACTTTAGGCAAATTGACATCTGGATTTATATCAATATAGTGGTGCGGGCCCTGCGTGGGGGGTCTGTCTGATGATTTGAAGCATAAATAGGAGGCCACATGGCTGACAAAAAAGCGCAGTTGATCATCGAGGGCGCAGCCCCCGTCGAGCTGCCCATTTTAACCGGCACCGTTGGTCCCGATGTTATCGACGTACGGGGCCTGACGGCCACGGGCCGTTTCACATTCGACCCAGGCTTCATGTCGACCGCCTCTTGCGAGTCGAAGATCACCTATATCGATGGTGACAATGGCATTCTGCTGCACCGCGGCTACCCGATCGAGCAACTCGCCGAACAGTCGGACTACCTGGAAACCTGCTACCTGCTGCTAAATGGCGAATTGCCAACAGCCGAGCAAAAAGCCCAGTTCGTCAGCACCGTGAAGAACCACACCATGGTTCACGAGCAGTTGAAGACCTTCTTCAACGGCTTCCGTCGCGACGCCCACCCGATGGCCGTCATGTGCGGTGTGGTCGGCGCCCTGTCGGCCTTCTATCACGACTCCCTCGACATCAATAACCCGCAGCATCGTGAAATCTCCGCGATCCGCCTGGTTGCCAAGATGCCGACCCTGGCCGCGATGGTTTACAAGTACTCCATGGGTCAACCCATGATGTACCCGCGCAACGACCTGACGTACGCGGAAAACTTCCTGCACATGATGTTCAACACGCCGTGCGAGATCAAACCGATCAGCCCGGTGCTGGCCGCTGCGATGGACAAGATTTTCATCCTCCACGCCGACCATGAACAGAACGCCTCTACTTCTACCGTACGCCTGGCAGGCTCTTCGGGTGCCAACCCGTTCGCCTGTATCGCCGCCGGTATCGCCGCACTGTGGGGCCCTGCCCACGGCGGTGCGAACGAAGCCGTATTGACCATGCTGGATGAAATCGGCGATGTCTCGAACATCGACAAGTTCATCGCCAAGGCCAAGGACAAGAACGATCCGTTCAAGTTGATGGGCTTCGGTCACCGGGTCTACAAGAACCGCGACCCACGCGCCACCGTGATGAAGAAGACCTGCGACGAAGTGTTGAAGGAACTGGGCATCAAGAACGATCCGCAACTCGAACTGGCCATGCGCCTGGAAGAGATCGCCCTGACCGACCCGTACTTCATCGAACGCTCGCTGTACCCGAACGTCGACTTCTACTCGGGGATCATCCTCAAGGCGATCGGCATTCCAACCAGCATGTTCACCGTGATCTTCGCCCTGGCGCGGACCGTGGGCTGGATCTCCCACTGGAAAGAAATGCTCTCCAGCCCGTACAAGATTGGCCGCCCGCGCCAGCTGTACACCGGCTACGAGTCGCGTGACATTACCAAGCTGGAAGATCGCAAGTAAGCAATCAGCTTAGTTGTACCGAGAACGGCCTCCCTTAGTGGAGGCCGTTTTTGTTTGTGGGGCCTGGTGTACCGCCATCGGGGGCAAGCCCCCTCCCACATTGAACCGCATTCCAAAGGTTGTACTCGGCTAACTGTGGGAGGGGGCTTGCCCCCGATGAGGCCAGCACAGCCAACACAGAACCCAAGGCATAAAAAATGCCCCGGCCTTGCGACCGGGGCATTTCTTGTTCAGCAACAACCCTTAGTGGTTAACCGCCCCACTCGCCCCCAGGCCAGTCTGCGAACGCACAAACTGCGGGAAGTACAGCGCACGCTCTTTCTCTGCCGCCGCCGACTTGTCGGTGATGGAGAAGAACCAGATACCGACGAACGCAATGATCATCGAGAACAGCGCCGGGTATTCGTACGGGAAGATGGCTTTTTCATGGTGCAGGATCGACACCCAGATGGTCGGGCCGAGAACCATCAGGCCCACGGCACTGATCAAGCCCAGCCAGCCGCCGATCATGGCGCCACGGGTGGTGAGGTTCTTCCAGTACATGGAAAGCAGCAACACCGGGAAGTTACAGCTGGCGGCAATCGAGAACGCCAGGCCGACCATGAACGCGATGTTCTGGCTTTCGAACAGGATACCCAGGCCGATTGCCAGGACACCCAGAGCGACGGTGGTGATCTTCGATACGCGAATCTCATCCTTGTCGTTGGCCTTGCCTTTCTTGATCACGCTGGCGTACAGGTCATGGGACACCGCCGAGGCACCCGCCAGGGTCAAGCCGGCAACCACTGCCAGGATGGTGGCAAACGCCACGGCCGAGATGAAGCCCAGGAAGATACTGCCACCCACCGCGTTGGCCAGGTGCACCGCCGCCATGTTGTTACCACCTAACAGAGCGCCTGCAGCATCCTTGAACGCCGGGTTGGTGCTGACCAGCAGGATCGCGCCGAAGCCGATGATAAAGGTCAGGATATAGAAGTAGCCGATGAAGCCAGTGGCATACAGCACGCTCTTACGCGCTTCCTTGGCGTCGCTTACGGTGAAGAAGCGCATCAGGATGTGCGGCAGGCCGGCGGTACCGAACATCAGTGCCAGGCCCAGGGAGAATGCCGAAATCGGATCTTTCACCAAGCCGCCAGGGCTCATGATCGCCTCACCTTTAGGGTGAACCTTGATCGCCTCGGCAAACAGCATGTTGAAGTCGAAGTTGACGTGCTTCATCACCATCAGTGCCATGAACGAAGCACCGGACAGCAGCAGCACTGCCTTGATGATCTGCACCCAAGTGGTCGCCAGCATGCCGCCGAACAGCACGTACATGCACATCAGGATGCCCACCAGGATCACCGCTACGTGGTAATCAAGGCCGAACAGCAGTTGAATCAGCTTGCCCGCGCCGACCATCTGCGCGATCAGGTAGAACGCCACCACCACCAGCGAGCCACAGGCCGACAGGCTGCGGATCTGGGTTTGCCCGAGGCGGTAGGACGCCACGTCGGCAAACGTGTATTTACCCAGGTTACGCAGGCGCTCGGCGATCAGGAACAGAATGATCGGCCAGCCCACCAGGAAGCCGATCGAGTAGATCAGGCCGTCGTAGCCGGAGGTGAACACCAGCGCGGAAATCCCCAGGAAGGACGCCGCCGACATGTAGTCGCCGGCAATTGCCAGGCCGTTCTGGAAACCGGTGATCTTGCCGCCGGCCGCATAGTAGTCGGCCGCCGACTTGTTGCGCTTGGACGCCCAGTAGGTGATGCACAGGGTGGCACCGACGAACGCGACGAACATCACGATGGCGGAGACGTTGAGCGGTTGCTTGTGCACTTCGCCGGTCAATGCGTCCGCCGCCCAGAGGGCAGGAGCAAAGAGCGAAGCGCCGAATAGAGCCAGTAGACGCCGGATCATTGCGCAGCCTCCTTGAGAATCGCATTGTTCAGGTCGTCAAACTCGCCATTGGCCCGGCGCACATAGATGCCGGTCAGGATAAAGGCCGACACAATCAGCCCGACGCCCAGGGGAATGCCCCAGGTAATCGACGAACCGGGGCTGATCTTGGCCCCCAGCACTTGTGGCCCGTAGGCGATCAACAGGATGAAAGCGGAGTAAAGCCCTAGCATGATCGCCGAGAGAATCCAGGCGAACCGTTCCCTTTTTCTCACCAGCTCCTTGAAACGCGGGCTGTTTTGAATCGAGAGGTAAATGCTGTCGTTCATTGTTTTTATCCTCGCAGCACAGCTTTTTATTATTTTGGAACATATCCACTGTATTCGGCTGCGGGACAGGTTCCAGACGACCTTAGTCTTAGATCGAGTGTAGCGAGGGATTGTGGGGGTGCAGAAACATTTGCAGGGGGAGAAATCAATGTGGGAGGGGGCTTGCTCCCGATAGCAGTGATCAGCCAGCACATGTATCGCTGACAGACCGCTATCGGGAGCAAGCCCCCTCCCACAGGGGTAGATCAGGGGATGTTACTTACCCGTCCACTCAGCGACACGCTCTGGGTGCTTGGCCACCCAATCCTTGGCCGCTGCATCAGGCTTGGCACCTTCTTGAATGGCCAGCATGACTTCGCCGATTTCGTCCTTGGAGGCCCACTGGAATTTCTTCAGGAAGGCCACGACTTCCGGCGCTTTCTTCTCCAGGCCTTTGCTGCCGATGCTGTTGACGGTTTCAGCGGCTCCGTAAATCCCTTTTGGATCGTCGAGGAAACGCAGTTTCCACTTGGCGAACATCCAGTGTGGCACCCAACCGGTAACCGCAATGGACTCCTGCTTGTCTTCGGCACGGGTCAACTCGGCGATCATCGCGGCGCCCGAGCTGGCTTGCAGCTTGTAGTCCAGGCCATAGGCCTTGATGGCTTCGTCGGTCTTGAGCATCACGCCTGAGCCGGCGTCGATGCCGACGATCTTGTTCTTGAAGGTGGTGTCGGTCTTGAGGTCTTCGATGGACTTGGCCTTGACGTACTCCGGCACGATCAGGCCGATCTTCGCATCCTTGAAGTTGGGGCCGTAGTCGACCACCTTGTCCTTGTTCTTGGCCCAGTACTCGCCGTGGGTCACGGGCAGCCAGGCGGAGAGCATGGCGTCGAGCTTGCCGGTGGCCACGCCCTGCCACATGATCCCGGTGGCGACCGCTTGCAGTTTCACGTCATAACCGAGCTTTTGCTTGATCACCTCTGCCGCCACGTGGGTGGTGGCAACGCTGTCGGACCAACCGTCCACATAGCCGATGCTCAGGGTTTTGCTGTCGGCACTGGCCAGTGTGGAGCTCATCGCAACTACCAGCGTGGCAGCTGCGCCCAAGAGTCGTCGCATCTTCATCGTACTTCCCCGAAAGTGCTGCGCCCGGCGGATGCCGAGCGACGTCAACCTGTTGTTATGTGGTGCACCCGCGCCCCCTTCACGCGCATCGATCCGGTGGCGGCGACATCAGTGGAGTGCTGACACTTCGATAATCAACCTGCCGGCGCCATCGACCTGCTCTGTCAGCGACCTCATGCAAGCAAGAAACGACATCACATAGCCAGCAGGACGCTTTGTAGGACTTGGCGACCAAATCCCGCCCGAACTTTGCATGTCAAAATTATGCAGCCCCACTGGGACGGGGCAATTCCGGGTAAGATGCGCGCCTTTGCTCCCCCAGATAAGCCGACCATGCCCGCGAATGCCCGCTTCCCTGCCCTGCCCTATTGTTTCGCTCTGATCCTCGGCCTGCTGGCCCTTGTCGGCTACTGGTATGGTCTCGGCCGCCCGGTGGTGCTGCCCGACGTCGCGAGCGCCAGCCACAAGCTGCAATGTGCGTCCTATACGCCGTTCGACAAAGACCAATCGCCCTTCGACCAACCGTTCACGCTGCGCCCCGAGCGCATGGACGCCGACCTGGCCTTGCTGGCCACGCGTTTCGAATGCATTCGCACCTACTCCATGACTGGCCTGGAAGCCCTGCCGGACATGGCGCGCAAGCATGGCTTGAAGCTGATGGCCGGCGCCTGGGTCAGCAGTGACCCGGTGGCCACCGAAAAAGAAATCGACGAGCTGATCGCTGCTGCCAACGCCCACCCCGACGTGGTGACCTCAGTGATCGTCGGCAACGAAGCGCTGCTGCGCAAGGAAGTCACCGCCACGCAACTGGTGAAGCTGATCCATAAGGTAAAAAGCCAGATCAAGCAGCCGGTCACGTATGCCGACGTCTGGGAGTTCTGGCTGCAACACCCGGAAATCGCCCCGGCCGTGGATTTCCTCACCATCCACCTGCTGCCGTATTGGGAAGATGACCCTTCGGGCATCGACCAGGCCCTCAAGCACGTGGGCGATGTACGCCAGACATTCGGTCACAAATTTGCGCCCAAAGACGTGATGATCGGCGAAACCGGCTGGCCCAGCGAAGGCCGCCAGCGCGAAACAGCGGTGCCGAGCCGGGTCAACGAGGCCAAGTTCATGCGCGGTTTCGTGGCCATGGCCGAGGCCAATGGCTGGCACTACAACCTGATCGAAGCCTTTGACCAGCCGTGGAAACGCGCCAGTGAAGGTGCGGTCGGCGGGTATTGGGGCTTGTTTGATGCGGACCGTCAGGACAAGGGCATCCTCGCCGGGCCGGTGACCAATGTGCCGTACTGGCCGCTGTGGCTGGGCGTGGGCGGGATCATTCTGCTGGGTACGCTGGTGCTTGGCGGTCGTGTTCGTAGCACTCGTGCGGCGCTCGCTCTGCCACTGCTGGGTGCGGTGGCCGCCTGCTCCATTGGCACGTGGGCCGAACTGACCCGCGTGACCGCGCGCTTCAATGATGAATGGGTATGGGCAGGCCTGCTGATGGGATTGAACCTGCTGGTGCTGGCCCACGCCGCGCTGGCATTGAGCGCTCGGGAGGGTTGGCGCGAACAGGCGTTCAATCGGCTGGAACGCCGCGCGGGCTGGCTGGTGGCTATCGCCGGGTTTGCCGGCGCGGTGATGATGCTGTCGTTGGTATTTGACCCGCGCTACCGCAGCTTTCCGAGTGCGGCGCTGGTGTTGCCGGCGTTGGTGTACCTGGTGCGGCCGGTGACCGGACCGCGTCGGGAAATCGCGCTGCTGGCGTTTATCATCGGTGCTGGAATTGCGCCGCAGCTGTACCGCGAAGGTCTGTTGAATCAACAGGCGTGGGGTTGGGCGGTAGTAAGTCTGTTGATGGTTGCAGCCTTGTGGCGTTGCTTGCGGGTGCGTAAGGCTTAACAGCGCCATCGGGGGCAAGCCCCCTCCCACACTGGACCGGGTTCACACATTTCAACGTGTGAATACAGTCAAATGTGGGAGGGGGCTTGCCCCCGATGATGCCCTGTCAGGCAACCCGAGGCTTCCTGACCAACCGCAACCCTGCAATCACCACCGCAAACACCGCTAACGTGGTGTTGTACAACGCCAACGCCGGCAACCCGAACACCATCCCCAGCACTGCCAACCCCCAACCTGCACGGCCCGGCACAAAAAACGCCAGCACCGCCGACACCAATGCCGCCCACCCCAGCACCTTGAAGTGAATCATCAACCCCAGGTTCGCGCGCAGTTGGCATTCCCAGCGGCTGGCGTCATCGGCACACAGGCCGACCCAGCGGCCATCCTCCATAAAACCGTAACGCGCGCCATAACTGGCAGCCAACCACAATGGCAGGGCAATAAGCAGCAATATCAACGGCAAGCGACGGGACATGGGGCACTCCGATAGGCAAAAACGGCGCTCAGCTTAATGCCCCGGCGGCCTTTAGCAAGGTGCATACATACAATAAGTGTTCAGGTATGCGTGCCAAAGTGTATCGTCTGGCTACTATTACCCCGATTCCTACGTTATTTTCCGATTTTTCGTGCCGAGAGCTGGCACTTCGGTGGCAACGCGGTGGTCATAGCCTGCGAACTTCATTCAGCACGTTTCCTCTTAGGGATTAAGTCATGCTCCGTTCCTTGCGCTGCGCTGCCTTGCTGGGCAGCCTTTTTTTGAGTGCGTCAGCACTGGCCGTCGACGTCGACCCAGCCACCTATGGCTTCCCTTTGACCAATCCGTTCGAAGCGACCATCGCCACCACGCCGCCAGACCTCAGGCCCACCTTGCCGAGCAATGACGAGATCAACCAGTCCGACTACACCCTGAACATGCGTCCCGAGCGCGAGTTCAGCCTGCCGGACAACTTCTGGGCGGTGAAGAAGCTCACGTACCGCATCGCCAAGCAAGACCGCGCTGCACCGCTGATCTTCCTGATCGCCGGCACCGGTGCGCGGTTCGACAGCAGCATCAACGAATACCTGAAAAAGCTGTATTACCAGGCCGGCTACCACGTGGTGCAGCTGTCTTCGCCAACCAGCTTCGACTTCATCGCCTCGGCTTCGCGCTTTGCCACCCCCGGCATCAGCCAGGAAGATGCCGAAGACATGTACCGCGTGATGCAGGCCGTGCGTGCGCAGAACGCCTCGCTGCCGGTCACCGATTTCTACCTCACTGGCTACAGCCTGGGTGCGTTGGACGCGGCGTTCGTGAGCAAGCTGGACGAGACACGCCGCAGTTTCAACTTCAAGAAAGTGCTGCTGCTCAACCCGCCGGTCAACCTCTACACCTCGATCACCAACCTCGACAAGCTGGTACAGACCGAGGTCAAGGGCATCAATAACACCACCACTTTTTATGAGCTGGTGCTGAACAAGCTGACCCGTTACTTCCAGCAAAAGGGCTATATCGACCTCAACGACGCCCTGCTCTATGACTTCCAGCAGTCCAAGCAGCACCTGACCAACGAACAGATGGCCATGCTGATCGGCACCTCGTTCCGCTTCTCGGCCGCCGACATTGCCTTTACCTCGGACTTGATCAACCGCCGCGGCCTGATCATCCCGCCGAAATACCCGATCACCGAAGGCACCAGCCTTACGCCGTTCCTCAAGCGTGCGCTGCAATGCGACTTCGACTGCTACCTCACCGAACAAGTGATTCCGATGTGGCGTGCGCGCTCCGACGGCGGCAGCCTGCTGCAACTGGTCGACCAGGTCAGCCTGTACGCCCTCCAGGACTACCTGCACACCAACCCGAAAATCGCCGTCATGCACAACGCCGACGACGTGATCCTCGGCCCTGGCGACCTCGGTTTCCTGCGTAAAACCTTCGGCGATCGCTTGACCGTCTACCCGCTGGGCGGCCATTGCGGCAACCTCAATTACCGCGTCAACGCCGACGCCATGCTGGAGTTCTTCCGTGGCTAAATATCTTCTGCTGCTTGCTGCCTTGATGTGCGCAGGCGTGGCCAATGCCGACAACAGCAAGGCCCACGAGCCGACTGTGGCGGGCTCCGATGGGTTCAAGGAACCGCTGACCAAGCTCAAGTTCAACCCGGGCCTGGACCAACGTGAATTTGAACGCTCGTCCGTCAACGCCCTGAACGTGTATGACCCGCTGGAGTCGTGGAACCGCCGCGTGTACCACTTCAACTACCGCTTCGACCAATGGGTGTTCCTGCCGGTAGTCAACGGCTACACCTACGTGACCCCAAGCTTCCTGCGCACCGGCGTCAGCAACTTCTTCAACAACCTGGGCGACGTGCCCAACCTGTTGAACAGCCTGCTGCAACTCAAGGGCCACCGCTCCCTGGAAACCACCGGACGCCTGCTGCTCAACACCACCATCGGCATCGCCGGCCTGTGGGACCCGGCGACCGCCATGGGCCTGCCGCGCCAAAGCGAAGACTTCGGCCAGACCCTTGGCTTCTACGGCGTGCCCAGCGGCGCTTACCTGGTGCTACCGGTCTTCGGGCCGTCGAACCTGCGTGACACCACCGGGCTGCTGGTGGATTACACCGCTGAAAATCAGATCAACTTCCTCAACGTAGCGGAAGTCAGCTCCAACCACCCGGAAGTCTGGGCCCTGCGCGCGGTCGACAAGCGCTACCAGACCAGCTTCCGCTACGGCCAGATGAACTCGCCGTTCGAGTATGAGAAGGTGCGCTACATCTATACGGAATCGCGCAAGTTGCAGATTGCCGAGTAAGCAAGACCCACAAAAAAAGGCCATTCGATTGAATGGCCTTTTTTTGTGCCCACCCCTTATGCCCTGAGCGTTTTCCAGGTCTTGCCGACCACACTGACCACCGCCAGTACGAGCGCACCCGCGATAATTCCCACCACCGCATTCAGCAGCGGCGGCACCAACCACGCCACGCCGCCCGCGCCCTGGCTGACGGTCTCGATCCAGTGATGCACCACCGGCACCCCGTGAGTGAGAATCCCACCGCCCACCAGGAACATCGCCGCCGTGCCGATCACCGACAAGCTTTTCATCATGTAAGGTGCCGCGCGCAGGATGGCGCCGCCGATACTGCGCGCCGCCTGGCCAGGCTTCTGGGTGAGCCACAGGCCCAGATCATCGAGCTTGACGATACCGGCAACCAGCCCGTACACGCCGATGGTCATGACAATCGCAATGCCCGACAACACGATCACCTGCTGCATCAGCGGCGCATCGGCCACGGTGCCGAGGGTGATGGCGATGATTTCGGCGGAGAGGATGAAGTCGGTGCGGATCGCGCCTTTGATCTTGTCCTTTTCGAAGGCCACCAGATCGGTTGCGGGGTCTGCCACAGCCTCTGTCAGTTGTGCATGCTCGGCCTGATCCTCGGCCTTGCTGTGGAGAAACTTATGGGCCAGCTTTTCGAAACCCTCGAAGCACAGGTAGGCACCGCCGAGCATCAACAGCGGCGTGACGGCCCAGGGCGCGAACGCGCTGATCAACAGGGCGGCCGGCACCAGGATCAGCTTATTGACGAACGAACCCTTCGCCACTGCCCACACCACGGGTATTTCGCGCTCGGCGCGCACGCCGGAGACTTGCTGGGCATTGAGCGCCAGGTCATCACCCAGTACACCGGCGGTCTTCTTCGCCGCCATTTTTGTCATCAACGCCACATCGTCGAGCACAGCGGCGATGTCGTCGATCAGTACCAGTAAGCTGCTTCCTGCCATGGAGGACATTCCTGCGGTGAGAGTGCCGCGAATATAACGCGGCGACGTTCAGGGAAGCGAGCCTGCACTGCCCAGGCTGCCGATCAATTCCAGGAGGCCAGTAGCGCAGTGGCGGCTTGGGTGAGGTCACTTTTCCTTCAGCTCAAAGCGCAAACCTCCTGCTTCAGCCTACGAAGAAACCACCGCACTCTCCGGAACCACCTGACTCGACAACGCCACATAAACTCGAACCAAAAAGTCTCGCGTTCAAATTGACAGGAAATGAAGCGTCCACTCAGCACCTTATTTCCGACGATGCACATTCAATTCAAGGTAACAAACATGCACATTAATAGTCCGCGCCTTGACACGATCCAATTTCCTGGCAATCAGTCCGCCGCCACGAGTGCAGCAAAACAAGCACCGGCTTCGGCCATGGGCGTAGAGGGAAACACGCAAGTGCCGTCACCGAGTGGCAGGCCCTTGGGGGATAGGCGTACTGAGCTTGAGATCGAATACGACAATCCTATTCTCAACTCTGGCCCATTGTGGTTGAGCAACCCTTTCCCACCAGGAGGGAGCGCGAGCCGGGGCGAACTGCTTAATGACCTCAAGCGCCATGTTGGCGACTTCTCCCTCTCTAATCGAGACCTTGAATCCCGGGCCGACGCCATGTTCAACTTGGTACAGGTCTTGAAGCATATTGACGCTGAACCCAACCAACGAGGCGACGGGCAACTGTCCGATGTTTCCACAGCCGGACAGCCTTCAGAACAAGACCGCGTGCGCGAATTTGCCGCCAAGGGTTATGGCGTTCTCAAGCCCCTGAATCAGGCCCCAACGCAGAACACCGTCCCCACCGCCCATGCCGGGCTGGCACCTGGCGACAACCGTAGCCTTGAGCAAATTACCGCCAACCCTCTGTTCAAGGCGTTCGACGCACCCACCCCGAGCTCAGTGCTGAAGGACTTCCAGAAAGTACTCGGCGGGGATTGGAACAATCCCAAATTCCCCGAACACATTCGCAGGCATATCGCCGCAGATGCCGAGCGCGTCCTTCAATACATCGACAAGTCGGTGGGTGACGAACCCAAACGCAATAATGGAGTGGTCGAAGGCACTTTCCATAGTACGTATAAATTACTGGGCGAAACGTTGAGTCCAGAGGACTTTACCCTCGATAACTCCCCGGCCAGGAAGCTTGTGGAATTCAGCCAACAAGGCTATCGCGCACTAAGCAACTGACGCTGATCGCTGCAGCGCGTAGCAGAGTACGCGCTGTAGCCCTTGCGCAAGCGGCGGGCGACCTCGCCACGCCACGCCGGCAGGTTTCTTGAGCGCTGCGCAGAGCCGGTGCTACCATGCGCAACCGCCTGTCCTGGCAAGGAATCTTCTGGTTTATGAGCACCATTCGCGAGCGCAACAAAGAAAAGATCCTGCGGGCGGCGAGCGAGGAGTTTGCCGACAAGGGCTTCGCCGCGACCAAAACCAGCGACATCGCCGCCAAGGCCGGGCTGCCCAAGCCCAACGTCTATTACTACTTCAAGTCCAAGGACAACCTCTACCGCGAGGTGCTCGAAAGCATTATCGAGCCGATCCTGGCCGCGTCCACGCCTTTTAACCCGCAGGGCGAACCCAAGGAAGTGTTGAGTAATTACATCCGCTCGAAAATCCGCATCTCACGCGACCTGCCCTTTGCCTCCAAGGTATTCGCCAGCGAAATCATGCACGGCGCACCGCACCTGAGCAGCGAGCAGGTCGAACAGCTGAATGCCCAGGCCAAGCACAATATCGACTGCATTCAGAGCTGGGTGGATCGCGGCCTGATCGCCGCCATAGACCCCAATCACCTGATGTTCAGCATCTGGGCAGCGACCCAGACCTACGCCGATTTTGACTGGCAGATCTCGGCAGTGACCGGCAAGGCCAAGCTCGATGAAGCGGATTATGAGGCGGCGGCGCAGACGATTATTCGGTTGGTGCTCAAGGGGTGTGAGCCCGATTGATAGACCGAGTCGCCTGTGCCAATCGGGAGCAAGCCCCCTCCCACATTTGATCGGTGCCAGACACACAATGTATGAACACCGCAAAGCCACTGTG
>NZ_WKCB01000026.1 GCF_021606685.1 Pseudomonas syringae | reverse complement strand
TGTATGTGCTGGCCATGGAGAATGGCTTCATGACCGGCAGCGTCATCGATATCGACGGCGGCGGCCTGCTGTAAACACAGGGCTAAAGGTGGGAGGGGGCTTGCTCCCGATAGCGGTGGGTCATCGACAGATAAGTCGTCTGACACACCGCTATCGGGAGCAAGCCCCCTCCCACATCACTGCGTTAGACCTTGAGGGTGCGCGTCATCCGCAGCGCCAGTACGCTACCGGCGACAATCACCGCCGCGAGCATATACAGCGCTACATCCGTAGACCCGGTGGCATCCTTCACAAAGCCGACGATATACGGGCTGAGGAAGCCGGCCATCTGGCCCATGGAGTTAATCAACGCCAAGCCGCCAGCCGCTGCGCCTGCGCTGAGCATGGCGGTCGGCACCGGCCAGAACATCGGCAGGCCGGTGAGGGCGCCCATGGTGGCGATGGTCAGGCCGAGGATGGCGATAGCCGGCGTGGTGGCGAAGTTCACCGCGATCACCAGGCCAATGGCGCCCATCAGCATCGGCACCACCAAGTGCCAGCGACGTTCTTTGCGCAAGTCTGCCGAGCGGCCCACCAGCAGCATGAACACCGCCGCCAGCAGGTAGGGGATCGCACTCAGCCAGCCGATCACCAGGTTATCGCTGAACCCCAGGTTCTTGATGATCGACGGCAGCCAGAAGTTGATCGCGTACACGCCGCTCTGAATGCAGAAATAGATCAGGCCGAACGCCCAGATCGCCGGGTTCTTGAACACTTCGCCGAGGGAATCGGTGGTGGTTTTCGGCTTGTTCGCCAGGTCCGTGGCCTGGTCGGCTTCCAGCACTGCGCGCTCGTGGGGCTTGAGCCACTTGGCGTGGGCAAAACTGTCGCTGAGCAGGAAGTAGGCGAGGGCGCCGAGGATCACGGTGGGGATGCCCTGCAACAGGAACATCCACTGCCAGCCGGCCAAACCGCCTTGGCCGGCGGCGAAGTGGTTGAGGATCCAGCCGGAAAACGGGCTGCCGAGCAGGCCCGACACCGGGATCGCCGACATGAACAGCGCCATGATCCGGCCACGGCGGAATGTCGGGAACCACTGCGAGAGATACAGCACCACACCGGGGAAGAAACCCGCTTCGGCGGCACCAGTGAACAGGCGCAGCGTGTAGAAATGCGTCGGCGTGGTGACGAACAGCAGGCAGGTCGACAAGGTGCCCCACACGATCATCATCAATGCAATCCAGCGCCGTGGACCGAACTTGGTCAACGCCAGGTTGCTCGGTACGCCGCACAACACGTAGCCGATAAAGAAGATCCCGGCACCCAGGCCGTACACGGTTTCGCTGAATTTCAATGCATCGAGCATCTGCAACTTGGCAAAGCCAACGTTTACCCGGTCGAGGTAGTTGAACAGATAGCAGATAAAAATGAAGGGGATCAGGCGCAGGGTGATGCGCTTGTAGATGGCGTTTTTATCGTCATCGTTGGCCAGTGTGACAGCGGCGCTCTGTGACATGGGAGTCTCTCTTTATTATGATTTTTTGCGATGCGAGGTTAACGTTGATCGCCCAATCAGTCTCGGTGACGCGATAGGGTACTGTCTTTGTGCTGGCGCACAGTGAAGCACCCTTTGCGCTGTGCCTGTGAACAACCCGCTTTTTAAGGAAATGGCCCCATGTTCGAGCTGGATCATGACCTGGCGCAGGATATTGTCGATCGCACCATGGCGATCCTGCCCTATAACGTCAACGTCATGGACAGCCAAGGCCTGATCCTCGGCAGCGGCGAGCCCGAGCGCATCAACACCCGCCACGAAGGCGCGCAGTTGGTGCTGGCGAATGGGCGCGTGGTGGAGATCGACGGGCAGACCGCCAAGCACCTCAAGGGCGTGCAGCCGGGTATCAACCTGCCGCTGATGCACGACCAGCGGCTGATCGGCGTGTTGGGCATCACCGGTGAACCGGAAGGCTTGCGCACCTACGCCGAGCTGGTACGCATGACCGCCGAGATGCTGGTCAGCCATCGCCATCAGCAGGTCGAGCAACAATGGCGACGCCAGCGTTGCGATGACCTGCTGGCGTTGCTGCTGGCCGACAACGGCGACTCACCGCGCCTGGTGGACGAAGCCCAGCAACTGGGCCTCAAGCCGCAGCTGGCACGTACGCCCTATTTATTCGAACTGGGGGTCGGGCAATCGGCAGAGGCGCTGAGTGCCTGGCTGACCTCGCGCTACCCGGACAGTTGGTGTGTCAGCTCGGCACAGTTTTCCCTGCTGTGGTGCCGACCTGCTGCCGCGCAGGTCGACAACCCGCGCCTGTTGGAAAAACTCGAAGGCCTCGGCTGGTCGGTGCTGCGGGTGGCCGTGGGCGGCCAGGCCGATGGCCTGGCGGGGTTGCGCCGTTGTTACCGGCGGGTCAGTGATCTGTTGGCCTATGGTCGCGATGTGCTGCCTCAGTCGCGGCTGCTGACCCTCAACCGCTATCGCTTGCCGGTAATGCTCTGGCGCCATCGTCACGACGATGCCCTCGACGAACTGCTTAACCCGTTGCGCAAGGTACTGGCCAAGGACAGCAACGGCCAACTGCTGGCAACGCTGCGCAGCTGGTGCGAGCACGACGGGCAAAGCCAGGCCTGTGCCGACGCGCTGGGCATTCACCGCAACAGCCTGCGTTACCGCATGGAGCGCATCGCCGAACTCAGTGGCGTCGACCCACTGACCCTGGATGGCATGCTCGCCCTGTACCTGGGCGTACAGCTCTTGCCCCAGGCTTTGTGAGAATGAACAACAAAGCTCACCCGCACTTGTGCATCGGACCGGCGTTATTGCCGGTGCCAACTGGCAGCATGGGCGGTATAAAAACCGGAGAAAGCCCATGAAAATCATCATCGCCCCCGACTCGTTCAAGGACAGCCTGAGTGCCCAAGGCGTGGCCCAGGCCATCGCCCAAGGCTTGGCGCAGGTGTGGCCTGACGCAGAGTTGGTGCAATGCCCAATGGCGGATGGGGGCGAAGGCACGGTCGAATCGGTGTTGGCTGCGTGCAACGGCGAGCTGCGCAGCCAAACGGTCAAAGGCCCCCTGGGCGATTCAGTTCAAGCGCACTGGGGCTGGTTGGCCGAGAGCCACACCGCAATCATCGAAATGGCCGAGGCCAGCGGCCTGCAACTGGTCGCGCCGGGGCAGCGCGACGCCTGCATCAGCAGCACCTATGGCACCGGCGAACTGATCCGCGCCGCCCTGGACCTGGGCGCCCAGCGCATCATCCTGGCGATTGGCGGCAGTGCCACCAACGATGGCGGCGCCGGCGCCATGCAAGCCCTCGGCGTGGCCCTGTTCGACGCCGACGACCAGGCCCTGGCGCCGGGTGGTCTGGCGTTGGCGGGCCTGGCACGCATCAGCCTGCAAGGGCTTGACCCACGCCTGGCCGACGTGCGTTTTGAAATCGCTGCCGATGTGAACAACCCGCTGTGTGGCCCGCACGGCGCTTCGGCGATTTTTGGCCCGCAAAAGGGCGCCAGCCCTGCACAGGTGCAAGCGCTGGACGCCGCCCTCCGGCATTTCGCTGACCACTGTGCCGAGGTCTTGCCCAAGGATGTGCGCGATGAACCCGGCAGCGGCGCTGCGGGCGGCCTGGGGTTTGCCGCGAAGGCGTTCCTCGGTGCGCAATTTCGTGCCGGTGT
The DNA here is from genome assembly GCF_021606685.1 of Pseudomonas syringae. Taxonomy (GTDB): domain Bacteria; phylum Pseudomonadota; class Gammaproteobacteria; order Pseudomonadales; family Pseudomonadaceae; genus Aquipseudomonas; species Aquipseudomonas syringae_R. Next base: position 57,578 of record NZ_WKCB01000026.1, on the reverse strand, counting down.
GGAGGTGGTCGCCGAACTGGTGGGGCTGGACGCCGCCATGCGCGGGGCCGACCTGGTGATCACCGGTGAGGGCCGTTTCGACGCGCAGACCCTGCGCGGCAAGACGCCGTTTGGCGTAGCGCGTATCGCGCAGCAACACGGCGTTCCAGTGATCGTCATCGCTGGCACCTTGGGCGACGGTTATGAACAGATGTACGCCCATGGCGTTGACGCCGCCTTTGCCTTGCCCTCCGGCCCGATGAGCCTGGAGCAAGCCTGCAGCGAAGCGCCACGTTTGTTGCGCGAACGCGCAACGGATATTGCGCGGCTGTGGCGAACCGCCGCCGGGCGCTGACGTAAGGCCGTGAACATGGGACAATCCGCGCCTTTTCGACACGGAGAGTCCCGATGACGCGCCCCGTATTCCTGGCCCTGTTGCTGACCGGCACCGCCACCCAAGCCTTCGCCCAAACGCCCGCTGAAACCGTGCCGCTGCTGCGAGACATCAAGGAATGGGTGACCGGTTGCGACAACCTGCGCAATTGCCACGCCCTGAGTGCCCCCAGCGGCGTCGATGAAGAAGACTACAGCTCGCTGACCTTGCATATCTGGCACCAGGCCGGTCCCCAGGGGTATTTGCGTTTGCGTTTTGACCATCGCGGCGAGGCGCTGGACCTGTCCACCTTGCAGCTGGATGGCCAGCCCCTCGGCCAACCCCTGACCCAGGATTTGCACGTCGAGCTGGACGATCAGGGCGGTGATCCCGAGGTGCAGTCCTATGGCGTGATCGAGGAAGCAGCGGCGCGGCGCTGGTTGCAGCGGCTGCGCAGTGGCCAGCGCTTGCAGCTGCCGGGTGATAAGGACGCGCATGTGTCGCTGAGCGGGCTGAGTGCCTCGCTGCTGTTGATGGATGCGGTGCAGGGAAGGGTCGATAACGTGACGGCGCTGGCCCGCCCAGGCAAGGGCGCGGCCAGCGCTGTTGCCGCGCGTTTGCCGGCACCGGTGCTGGGCAAATTCCAGCCGCCAGCGGCGCTGAGCGCCAAGGAACAACGCGCGCTGGCGGCGGTTGCGGTCAAAGCCATCACCCTGACCGATACCGACCTGCCGCCCGAAGCACAAGTCGGCGCCCTGAGTGCTCAGCTCGCCATGAGCGTGGTGCGCTATGACTGCGCGGCCTACAACTGCGAGTACGCACTCAGCAGTCGTGAGCGGCTGGCACCCTACACCGAAACGGCGCTGAACATTCAGCCGTTGCCGTTGGATGGCGCTGCGCTGCAAGGTTCGGTGGGCTATGACGAAGCCACGGGCACCTTGAGTTATTTCTACAAACAGCGTGGGATCGGCGATTGCGGTGCCGGCGGCGTCTGGGTGTTTGACGGCAAGCGGTTTCAACTGCGTGAGTTGCAGATGATGCCGCGCTGCACCGGGGTCGGTTACGGCGACTGGCCGGTGTTGTGGACCACGGCGCCTGCACCCTAGCCAGCGCGCAGGCAGGCCGCCTACACTGGGCGGCCACGTGTCTTTCAAAGGATGAAGCACCATGCACGCACCGGAACCCCATATTGTCATCCAGCGCTTTACCGAGGCCCACCTTGAGGGCGTCACCGCGCTCTACAACGAACCGGCGGTGTGCCGTCAGGTGCTGCAAATGCCTTTTCAGACGGTAGAAGCGTGGCGCAAACGCCTGGTCATGGACAACGAACGGCGTTTGCAACTGGTTGCGGTGCACGGCGGCGAGGTGATCGGGCAACTGGGGCTGGAGCAGTACCTGCGCGTGCGGCAAAGCCATGTCGGCTCGTTCGGCATGGGCGTCGCCACGGCGTGGCAAGGCAAGGGCGTCGGCTCCAAGCTGTTGACGGCGGCGCTGGACGTGGCCGACAACTGGATGAACCTGCACCGGGTGGAACTCACGGTGTACGCCGACAACGAAGCCGCGCATCGCCTGTACCGTAAATTCGGCTTTGAGGTCGAAGGGCGGTTGCGTGACTACGCCCTGCGTGATGGGGTGTTCGTCGACACCCTGAGCATGGCGCGTCTGCGCACCGCGGTTTAATCCTGCAAGGCAAACACCACCGCGGCCTGCGCATGCAGCGCGGTGGTGTCCAGCAACGGCAAGTCGCTGTGTTCGGGCTTGACCAACAAGCTGATCTCCGTACACCCCAGAATGATCGCCTGCGCACCGCGTGCCGCCAGGGCTTCGATCACCCGCTGGTAGGTCCGTCGGGACTCATCGCTGATCACGCCGACACACAACTCGTCATAGATGATGCGGTGCACGGCCTGGCGCTCGTCCGCCTCCGGCACCAGCACCGTCAGGCCCTGCGCGGCCAGGCGCGAGGTGAGAAAGTCCTGCTCCATGGTGAATGCGGTGCCCAGCAGGCCAACCGTCAGGGTGCCTGCCGCCACGGCTGCCGCGCCAGCCGCGTCGGCGATATGCAGGAACGGAATCGACACCGCCGCTTCGATACGCGGCGCCACCCGATGCATGGTGTTGGTACACAGCACCACACACTCGGCACCTGCGGCTTGCAGGCGGCGGGCGGCGTCTTCCAGGATCAGTGCGGCGTCATCCCAACGCCCGGCGTGCTGAGCCTGTTCCACCGGGCCGAAGTCTACGCTGTACATCAGCAGTTGCGCCGAGCGCAGCGCGCCCAGTTGGTCGCGCACCTGTTGGTTGATAAGGCGGTAATACTCGGCGCTGGACTCCCAGCTCATGCCGCCGATAAGGCCAATGGTACGCATGGGGTGCTCCTGAAAAAGACGATAGCCCCACCTTACTCATCGGCCGTGGATTAGTCATACGCAGTTGCCGACGAAATCACCGGTGCAGTTTTAAGCCACCCGCGCAGCGGCCGCATCTGCCATGATCGGGGTTCGTTACCTGGCTCACCCAAGGAAATCCGCAATGGACGATGTACAGCAACTGGGCGAGATGCTTCGTCATTACGCCGATAGCGAAGCGCACAAGAAACAGCAATTTGACCTGCAGTCGGCGCGTTGGGCGCAAAAGCTCGACGAGGTGTTCGGGCAGATCGAGCAATGGCTGCAGCCGGTCAAAAGCGTCGGCTTGCTGGAGGTTCATCGTGAGGCGTATGTGGCCAGCGGGCCGAGCGTGCCGGTGGAGACGTCACCCTTCAGCAGCGAAAAACTGATTGTGCAAATCACCGGCAAAACCGTGGAATTCGTACCGGACGTGATGGGCGCCGGCGGCCTGATCTCTGTGGCGGTCATGGGCCTGACCGCCGCCCGCCACGGCAGCGTCTCGCTGGTGCTGCCAGCGGATAAAAACGACTGGCTATGGAAGAAAACCAACGGCCTGAAAGACCCGGACACTTTTGCTTTCGACGCCAACTTCCTCGCCTCGCAGTTACAGAGCCTGATTCCGCGCGAACGCGGCTAAGAGGTCTACTGTCTTGATGCGTGGACGCTCTGCGGCGTGCTCCAGCTTCGTGCAGCGTTTACGCGGGCGGCATTCCTGTCAAACCAACGGATGAAAAAAAGCGCTATCGCGCCAGGATTGGCTATACCTACAGCTCAGTATTTCGATGATGACTGCCAAGGAGTTCAATGATGAAACTAAGGCTAATGATCAGCACGTTGTGCGTCGCATCAATCGGCATCAGCGGCTGTGCCAGCAAGGTGACGCAACCGGACGAGTACTCGGGGTTTCTTTCCGACTACAGCCAGCTCAAGGAAGCCAAGTCGCCGTCCGGCGCCGAGGTCATGCGCTGGGTCGACCCCACGCTCAACCTGAGCCACTACCACGCGGTGTACATCGAACCGACCCAGTTTTACCCCAAGCCCCAGGCCACCGCGAAGATCCCCGACAGCACCCTCAACGGCATCAATACCTACTACAACCAGGCGCTCAAGCGTGAGCTGGCCAAGTCATTGCCCCTCGCCAACGGCCCCGGCCCTGGGGTGATTGTGGTGCGCGCGGCGATTACCGCGGTCAGCAGCAAGACTGAAGGGCTCAAGCCCTATGAGTTCATTCCGGTGGCCCTGGTGGCTGCAGCGGTCAGCACCGGCACCGGCATCCGCGACCAGGAAACCACCCTCGGCACCGAGGCGCAGTTCCTCGATGGCGCCAGTAACAAGGTCATCGCGCAAGTGGTGCGCAAGGGCACCGGCAAACCGCTGGAAAACGACGCGCAGGTGATGAAAGCCGATGACGTCAAAGGCGTGATCGATGGTTGGGCATCGGACCTGCATCAGTCCTACCTCAAGCTGCACCAAGGCAAGTAGCCCGCGTTTCAATGGCCGCCAAACCACCGTAATACGAGTTGGCGGCATCCTCCCGGTCTAACTCTGTTGCGACCGGGTAAGCGATGTTACTTGAGCGGTGTCAACGGTGGCAGTTTCCATTGACCATTACCCACCTCTGGCTTGGGCAGGTAAATGCGCAGTACTGCGTAAAACGGGCCGGGTGGGGCTGGCAACCAATTGCTCTGTTCGGCTTTCGGCGGCTCGTGGTGCTGCAAGGCCAGGGTCAGGCCGCCATCGGCGTCCCGCTTGAGGCCAGGCAGCATGCGCGAGTTGATCAGGTAGCGTTTCTTGTGGTTGGGCACCAGCAGCTTGGTCTTGCCGTCGTACATGGTCAGCGACCAGAAGGCGTCGGCGGGTGGCAGTTGGTCCTTGGCAAAGTGCAGGGTGTAGCTGTGCCGGGCGCCGTTGGCGGGTTTGCCTTCGCTGTCGACAAAGTACTCAAGGTAGGCCGCCTCATCGCTGGAGTTACCGAAAACTCTCATGTCGGCGCCGGCATAGCGGTACAGGTAGTTGTTTTGCAGGTGGTCGCGACTGCCGTACAGGTCGGCGCTGGGCACCTGATGGGTATCGATCTTGTCTTTCTTGAACGCCGCAAATTCGGCGCGGGCATCGCTGATTCCGTCCTCCAGGGCCTTGCGCTGCTCGGCGGTCAAGTCCTTGACCTTGAACGGCGCGCCCGGGGCGATACCGATCTTGGCAAAGCGTGCCAGCAGGTCTTTTTCGCTGTCCTGCGGCGCGGCAAACGCCAGCATGAAGTTCAGGTAGCGAAACAGCTGCGGGCCTTCGGTCATGGTCGCCATTGGCTTGGGCCAGTCGATCCGCGGCGCCTTGGGTGGAGCAGCTTGCTTCACGTAGCTACTCAGCGGCTGCACTTTATAGCCGTTCTGGATCTGCTTGACCTTGCTCAGGTCCTTCTCATCAAACAACTGCGTGCGGTACAGGGCGTAGGCGATGTTGCTTTCGCTGTAGACCAAGCGATCCACGTTCACCGGTTGCTGACCTTTCCAGTCGGGCCCGGCGATCATGTAGTGGCCGCCGTTATTGCCGGTGCTGCGGGTGCCCAGGTAGGCGAAATTCTGGGTGTAGAGGTCGATCAACTGCACCGAGTAGTAGCGGTTGTCTTCGATCTTGGGCAGGGTCAGCACCTGCGGCTCGCTGCGCAGGTCCAGCCACACGAAGGAGTAGGGCGTGTCCGAGTTCGGGGTCACGAACGCGGTGTCCTTGGGGGTAAAAACCTGGGCGGTATTGCCGATGCGGTTGAACGGTGCCTTGAAGTTGGCACCGCCCTTGTCGACGGCCTGGGTATAGAGCGTCTTGTACATTTCAATGACCGGGTAGCCATACAGGTAGGCTTCCTTGGCGATGGCCCGGGCCTCGCTCGGGGTTGCCGTGAAGTCGGCCCAAGCGCCGCTGCTCATCAGTATCCAGAGGCTCGCCACAAGCAGGCGCGTCGGTTTTCCAATCATGTTGTTGCGTCCTTCCAAGAGTTCTTTTCTGGGGCGTGGGATCAAAGCGCCGAGTTAACCGTTTTATTGGCCGAACGTCACGTTAATCCCTGCAAACAACGTGAACTGCGGCTGGAACGCAGGTACCAGCCCTTGGGACAGGTTATGAATGTAACGTTTTGGTACTGCACCAGCGCACCGAGCAAGCCGGGCGGCGAGGCGTCGATGGCGATGGCCGCCAGCCGGTGAATCGAACAGGCTAAGGTCGATAATGCCGAGGTGTAGCCAGTGTGAGGATCGGGACGGGGGCTCAGCGGCAGCCCATGGCGACTGGCCCGAAAGCGTCTCCGCGCTCGGGCTGTCCTTATGCGTAAACGCTGTAGGACATGTCGATTGAAATTAGCAGCTAAACCCAGATGCGCTAGCAACCTGAAGGAATTAGTTGTTTAGGCGGGAAGCATCGATTTGACTTTATCGCGCAGCTGATCGATGGAGAACGGCTTGGCAATAACCTGCATACCGGCGGATGCGTCGATGTTTTCCGCGTAGCCGCTGGCAAACAGGATGGGCAGGGTGGGGCGCAGTTCACGTACTTTGGTCGCCAGTTGCTTGCCGTCCATATCGGGCAGGCCCACGTCGGTCATCATCAGGTCGATGACTTGGCTGGGGTTTTCGACCACCTTCAAGGCCTCTTCAGCGTCCGCTGCTTCAACCACCGAAAACTCCAGTTCTTCGAGGACATCGACGATCAGCATGCGCACAATGGCGTCGTCTTCGACTACTAGGATGGTGGAGGGGGCAGCGCACATAGGGAAAATTCCTGAGGAGTTGGAGAGGTAGGTCTTAGGTTATTTAACGACCACTCTGATCCCTGAGTCTTGTCGATCCAAGTAAGTTCCCTGGAATGCCAGCATTGTGACGGCAATGCGCGCAAAAGTCGCGCAAAGCAGGCTGAGCACCCGGCAAACAGGGCTTGCCAAGCGCTTAGCCGGGTTTATCGATCAGGTGAGGTCGTACTCGGATAAATCGATATCTGAATGCCTGCGCTCTCCTGTCGATACCTCCACCTTTTCTGCCGTGTAAGCCTTACGCGGCGGCTTCGCCGCCATCTGTACGCCAGCGGCATCGAAGCGAACGGGGTTGTAGTCAGGGAGGCCCGTGTATACGCCTCGACCGTCGGGCGTCACACTCGACAGCTGATACTTCACCACTGCTTTCTTCTGACCGTTGATATTTTGCTCAATATATTCGCGCTGCTTGGCGCCGCCATTCTTGAACATGCGTGCGGCGACATCCTCTAATTCGCCACCCCCGTACATCACCCCTAAAAAGCCTTCAGTGGGCTTATGGGTAAGCCTGGCAAGTTGTGCTGCAAAGGACTGCCCTGCGCCTTCTCCGGAATGGCACATCGTCAAACGGATTTCGGTGTATTTGTTCAGGTCAACGTTGTGCGCTTTCAAAACATCCAGGATTTCATTGGGGCTGAGCAGGTTACCGTTTACATCCATGTAGGCGGAGGTTGCTCCCGGCGGAATCGCCCCGTGGGCATCCAGCGTCAGCCGGAGACCGCGTTTTGTCATGTCTTCGGACATGCCCAGGCCATTGTCCAACACTCTGAAGTTTTGCATCTCACCGCCCATCGCGATGCTTTTGGCGTTAAACATGGGCAGTGCCGGGCCGTAAGCGCGGCCGGTAATTGGATGGAAGGCATACCACTTGCCATTGCTCAGCACTGCGCCGCATTCGAAGGCCTGTTCGCCGACTTTATAAGTGCCCGTTGCGACCACCCCGAGTTCTTTGCTAGCCGCCTTGAGCAGGTTATAACTGCCGGTCGCGCCCTTGAGCTGGTTGACCGCCTGACGACCTTTGGCCAACAAGAAGCGTACACCGTTGTCGCCCAGTTTCACGGCGCCTGCCGCCACATCCCCCAAACCACTCAGGGGGTTGAGTACACCAATCGTAGCCGCGCCAACCACTTTGGCGCCCTTTAGGATCTTGGTGCCCTTAGACAGAGCGGAGTGGCCAATCTTGATGAGTTTGCCGGCGGTCCCCAAACCTGCCGTTAGAAAGCCGAATACATCCAGCGTCAGATCGAAAGCGCCGTCGCCGTAGTTTCCATTCTGGAAATTGACAATGGCCGACCTGAAGGGGACCAGGTTCAACAAAAACTCGCTGAGGGGTTTGGGGCCGCCCTGTAGTTTGTCCAGGGTCGTTTGCCCGCGGGCTTGTTCTTTTATCGCGGGGTCGTCGAGTTCAAGGTGTGCAACAAAAGCGTCGGCAATCGCATGTGCACGCAGGCTGTTGAAGCTGTTGAGCGGTACGTTGCTGACTGGCTGTTCATGGGTAAGCTCCGACGGCATGCCGGCGGGCTTGAACTCTTTGGTCGCAGAGACCACGTTGCCTTGCCTTGATTCTTGAACTTTGGCCCGGTCCAGGCTCGTTCGTTTAATAGTGCCTGCATTGAAGTTGATGGCGTAGGCCTGTGCCACGCCTCTCAGTTCAGTTTTAAGGATCAGCTCCGGTTTATGCCGACCTGGGGTCGTCCCCCATAGATCGGTGCCCAGCGTGTAGGAGCCCTCTTGATAAAAGCTGATTTTTCCAGATCGAAGGCTGTCAGGTTCCTGCAACGTGAGCTCAGTGACCAGGTGTCTGATGGTCGTGCTGACGGCGTCCTTTTTCCGTTTGATTGAGGCCGCAAATTGCTCCTCGAAAGCCACCGAGGCGTCAAATTTCAGGTTTTCGTTCAGCGCCTTGATCGGTATGCGGGGGTCGCTCGACACCAGGGGCCTCAGGTTCGGTATGCCCATCATGGCGATGTCCAGCATCGAATGCGTTCCAACCAAGCCGATTTGTGACGATTCACCGTTGTATGCATCTGTACCGAGCACCTTCGCTTCGAACAGCGCCCCCAGATCGCCAAATCGGTTCTCCAGTTCCTTGAGCGCGATTTCCTTTAGCGTCGGTATCTCCCTATTCAGTTCTTTGCTGGCGGACAGACGCGCGTCAAGTTGCTGATTGAATTCGGTTCTGACGCGCTCGATCTGCTGCGGCATGTAGCTGTCGTCGGCGTTTCTGCTGATAACACCGTTGGCGACACCCCAGTCCACCAAGGCCTTGGTTTGAGCGTATTCGGTGGCGGGCGAGCGATCCTCGGTGCCTACCGGGTAGCTCATGACTTGAGCAAAGGTCATACCGGCCACCGCGCCCGGCCGCTCGGCTTCTATGGTTTGCGCTGCGATGGTCAGGCCGGTCCAGGCTTGGCTGCCGATTGTGACGTGATCGGGGATATCTTTGATTAAATACTGCGGGTTTTCCTTGGATAACAGCAGATACGCCCCGAGTTTGGCGGAATCCGTCGTCGCCCGTCCGTAATTGATCAGTCTACGAGTCAGGTGTTCAACAACTGTTGAGGGTGAACGCCCCAAAAATGCGGGTTGCATCAGGTCGATATCATCTTCTCGGTTGCGCTGACGCGAGACGCTAGCGTCGGGATCTAACCCAATGTGAATAGCCGCCAACACATAGTCGTAAATGCTGGCGTCGGAGAATGCCCCTCCAAAAAACGTTTGCAGGGCTGTCCCCAAGGCCAAAGCCTTTGGGCTGTCGAGTAACTTTTGCAGGGCCTTGGGAGGGTCTTGCAAGTCGCTTGGCGTTACCGAACTGCCGCTCAACAGATAACCGAGCGTGCGTTTGCCATCACGCGGCAGCGGCAAGCCTGGCACACCCGTATCTGGGGAGAAGAGAAAGCTGGCGAGCCTGACCTGGTCGTTTCGCGACATCGGTATTGGCCAGGAAAGCGCTCCACCGAGATTCCCGAGAACAAGTGACGCGGCCTTTTGCTCCAACACGTGCGCTAACGCGTTGGCCTCGGCGGGGCCGCGCGGCAGTTTGAAGCCGAGGTTTTTGATTAAGGCGTCCAGGGTCAAAGGCTTGTCTTCCTTCGAGACATAGGATGATTCCGGGTTCGGCGTCAGAACATGAGTGTGCAAACTGTGTATGAACCTCGCCCTGGGCCCGGGCGGTGCACTGATCGCGCGGAGCTTGCTGGCCAGGTTGCGCAGACTGCCCTGATCGGCCAGCAGTTGCCGGATGGTCTTGACTGGGGGAGGGGAAAGCGCCTCAGCGTTGCTTTGAAGTGTTGACTCTGCTGGATTGCTTGGCGGGCTTTGCGTCGGGTTTTCAGGCGTTGCGACGATAACGTTGCTCAGGAGGCTTACGGATTGCGGTGACACGTTGGCAATGCTCATTCGGATAACCCTTTTTAGTCAGAAATGGCAGCTCGCAAAAGATCCTCCGTGGTCTTGAAGCGCGATTCTGAGTGTGGGGAGGAGGAGAATCCGTTCCTGATTCGTTACTGGCATATGTATTCTTTTGTGTAATCGAGCTGACGAATTGCGACGTAAATCAGCAGGAAACTTATAGGAATGGCGTAGGCATTTGCGCCAAATCAACGCAGAAACATAGCCCTTGCCCCTCAAGTTCGGGCAAACTCTGCGTTTTTTCCCACTTGGACAAGGCATGCCCATGACTCCCGCGTCGTCAGTCGATGAAAAGAGCTTCCGAACACTGCTCGGCCGAAATGTGGCGTTGCCTCTTGGTGTGGGCGTGCTCAGCGCGGTGTTTTTTGTCTGCCTGATCACTTATCTGCTGTCGGTGATCCAGTGGGTGGAACACACCGACCGGGTCATCAACAACCTCAATGAGTCGTCCAAGCTGACGGTGGACCTGGAAACCGGCCTGCGCGGCTTCCTGATCACCGGCGATGAGCATTTTCTGGACCCGTATGAAGTGGCCAAGCCGCGGATCATTGGCGATTTGCGCAATTTGCAGGAGCTGGTAGCGGACAACCCGCAGCAGGTGGATCGCCTCAAGCGCCTGGAGTCGCTGCAAGCTGAGTGGAACAAGTACGCGCAATCGATGATCGACCTGCAACGCCAGAGCGGCGACTACCGCGCGGCGGTGAAGGCCGGCCGAGGCAAGGGCCTGACCGACGCGATTCGCCAGGAATACGCGGATGCGGTGGCGATGGAGCAGTCGTTCCGGATCGCGCGCAATCAGGACGTCACCCGTACCACGGTGATCAGCGTCACGCTTTACCTGGTTTTTGTGCTCGGGTTGAGTGGGGTGCTGGCGTACATCGGCAGAAAAAATTTACTTGCCCTGTCAGAGAGCTACAGCGCAAACCTCGCGTCACAACAGAAGATCGCGCGGCGTCTGGAGCAGCAGGCCTGGCTGCGCAACGGCCAGACCGAACTGGCCGAACAGGTGCTGGGCCAACTGACGCTGAACATGCTGGGCCGCAATATCCTGCAGTTCTTTGCCCAGTACATGGGCTCGGCGGTGTCTGCCTTGTACGTGCGTGAAGAGCACGGCGGTCTGCGGCGCGTGGCCTCTTACGGCTTCTCGCGTGACCAGGAGCAGCTGGAGCAGTCGATCTACAGCGACGAAGGCATCGTCGGCCAGGCCGCGCAGTTGGATCGCCTGATTCGCCTGGACGATGTGCCGGTGGGTTACTTCAAGGTCAGTTCCGGCCTCGGCGATGGCCCGACACGCAGCGTGCTGGTGGTGCCGACCAGCGATGATGGGCGGGTCAATGGTGTGATCGAGCTGGGCTTTCTGCGCGCGCTGGATGACCGCGACGTGGAGTTGCTGGAGCTGATTGCCGGCAATATCGGCACCTCCATCGAGGCTGCGCGCTACCGCCAGCGTTTGCAGGAAGTGTTGGCCGAAACCCAGCAGCTCAACGAAGAGCTGCAAGTGCAACAAGAAGAACTCAAGACCGCCAACGAGGAGCTGGAAGAACAGTCGCGCATCCTCAAGGAATCCCAGGCTCACCTGGAAACCCAGCAGGCGGAGCTGGAACAGACCAACGAGCAACTGGCCGAACAGGCCCAGACCCTGGCCGACCAGCGCGACGCCATGGACCGCAAGAACATCGAGCTGAACCAGGCCCAGGTCGAGCTGGAAGACCGCGCCGATGAGCTGCAACGCTCCAGCAAGTACAAGTCCGAATTCCTCGCGAATATGTCCCACGAGCTGCGCACGCCGCTGAACAGCTCGCTGATCCTGGCCAAGTTGCTGGCGGAAAACCCGCAGGACAACCTCAGTGCCGAGCAGGTCAAGTTCGCCGAGTCGATCTATTCGGCCGGCAATGACCTGCTCAACCTGATCAACGACATCCTGGATATTTCCAAGGTGGAAGCCGGCAAGCTCGACGTGCGCCCGGAGAACTCCAGCGTGGCCCGCCTGATCGATGGCCTGCGCGGCATGTTCGAGCCGCTGGCCGCCGACCGCAAGCTGGGATTCCAGGTGCAGGTGCAGGCAGACGCGCCGTTGATGCTGTTCACCGACCGCCAGCGCCTGGAGCAAATCCTCAAGAATCTGCTGTCCAACGCGGTCAAGTTCACCGAGCAGGGCGATGTAAGCCTGTCGGTGTCCCGCGCGCCGGGGGAGGGCATTGCTTTTACCGTGCGCGATTCGGGTATCGGGATTGCCCCGGACCAGCAGGAAAGCATCTTCGAAGCGTTCCGCCAGGCTGACGGCACCACCAACCGCCGTTATGGCGGCACGGGCCTGGGCCTGTCGATTTCCCGCGACCTGGCCACCTTGCTCGGCGGCTATATCAGCGTGACCAGCGCGCCCGGCAAGGGCAGCACGTTCACCCTGGTGCTGCCGGAGCAGTACGTGGAACGCGCGGAAGACGCGGCGCCGATCGAGCAGCCGCGCCAAGTAGTGACGGCCCCGGTGCCCACGCCGGTGGCGATTTCGCCGCTGCCGCTGGCCGACCTCGCGCACATCCCGCGCTTTGTCGACGACCGCGACAAAGCGCCGTTCACCACGCGTTGCATCCTGGTGGTGGAGGACGAGCCGAACTTTGCGCGTATCCTCTTCGACCTGGCGCACGAACTGGGCTACAACTGCCTGGTCGCCCATGGCGCAGACGAGGGTTACAACCTCGCCGAAGAGTACAGCCCCGACGCGATCCTGCTGGACATGCGCTTGCCGGACCATTCCGGGCTGACCGTGCTGCAACGCCTCAAGGAGCACGCCAAGACCCGACACATCCCGGTGCACGTGATTTCCGTGGAAGACCGCGTCGAAGCCGCCATGCACATGGGCGCCATAGGTTATGCGGTGAAACCGACCACCCGCGAAGAGCTCAAGGACGTGTTTGCCCGGCTGGAAGCCAAGCTGACCCAGAAGGTCAAGCGCGTGCTCCTGGTGGAAGACGATGACCTGCAGCGCGACAGCATTGCCCGTCTGATCGGCGACGATGACATCGAAATCACCGACGTCGGTTATGCCCAGGCCGCGCTGGACCTGCTGCGCACCAACGTCTACGACTGCATGATCATCGACCTCAAGCTGCCGGACATGCTCGGTAACGAGTTGCTCAAGCGCATGGCCACCGAGGATATCTGCTCGTTCCCGCCGGTGATCGTCTACACCGGGCGCAACCTGACCCGCGACGAAGAGGCTGAACTGCGCAAGTACTCGCGCTCGATCATCATCAAGGGCGCCCGCTCGCCGGAGCGCCTGCTCGATGAGGTCACACTCTTTCTGCACAAAGTTGAATCGCAGTTGTCCCATGACCGCCAGAAGATGCTCAAGACGGCCCGCAGCCGCGACAAGGTCTTCGAGGGGCGCAAGATCCTGTTGGTGGACGACGATGTGCGCAACATCTTCGCCCTCACCAGTGCCCTTGAGCACAAAGGCGCCGTGGTGGTGATCGGGCGTAACGGCCGCGAAGCCATCGACAAACTCAATGAAGTCGACGATATCGATCTGGTGCTGATGGACGTGATGATGCCGGAGATGGACGGTTATGAAGCCACCACGTTGATCCGCCAGGACCCGCGCTGGAAGAAACTGCCGATCATCGCAGTAACGGCCAAGGCCATGAAGGACGATCAGGAGCGCTGCCTCGCAGCCGGCTCCAATGATTACCTGGCCAAGCCGATTGACCTGGATCGTCTGTTCTCGTTGATTCGCGTGTGGCTACCCAAGATGGAACGCATTTAAGTGGAGCAATGTTTCTTGGATAAAAGCAGCGATATTGAGCTGCGCCTGCTGATTGAGGCGATTTACCTCAAGTACAGCTACGACTTTCGTGATTACTCCGGTGCGTCGGTGAAGCGGCGTGTGGCCCACGCCCTGCGCCAGTTTGACTGCGCGACGATTTCGGCGCTGCAGGAGCGGGTACTGCACGACCCGGCGGCGTTCATGCAACTGCTGCAATTTCTGACGATTCCGGTGAGCGAGATGTTTCGCGACCCGTCGCACTTCCTCGCGATCCGCCAGGAGGTGGTGCCGCTGCTCAAGACCTACCCGTCGATCAAGATTTGGATCGCCGGGTGCAGCACGGGCGAGGAGGTGTACTCCATGGCCATCCTGCTGCGCGAAGAAGGGTTGCTGGAGCGCACTATCATTTATGCCACGGACATCAACCCGGCGTCCCTGGACAAAGCCAAGCAGGGTATCTTTTCCCTGGAGAATGTAAGGGCTTACACTGCCAACTATCAGCAGGCCGGTGGCCAGCGTTCGTTCGCCGAGTACTACACGGCGGCGTACGACTACGCGATCTTCGACAAAACCCTGCGTGAGAACGTGACCTTTGCCGATCACAGCTTGGCGACGGATAGTGTATTCTCAGAAACTCAATTAATTTCATGCCGTAACGTACTGATTTATTTCAATAAAAAATTACAGGATCGCGCATTCGGATTGTTTCATGAGTCACTGTGCCATCGCGGTTTCCTGGTGCTCGGCAGTAAGGAAACCCTGGATTTTTCCGCGTACAGCAAGCAATTCGAACCCTTGGTCAAGCAGGAACGGATCTACCGAAAATCATGAACGACGCGCAAGCGACCCCGATTCGCGGGATTGAAGCCATCGTCGTCGGCGCCTCCGCCGGCGGCGTCGAGGCGTTGTTGAATATTTTCGGCGAATTGCCCCAGGGCTTTGGCCTGCCGATCATTGCGGTGCTGCACCTGCCGGATGAGCGCCGTAGCCAACTGGCGCAAGTGTTCGCGCGGCGCCTGCGGATTCCGGTACGGGAAGCGCAGGATAAGGAAGTGATCGAAGCGGGTACGTTGTACTTCGCCGGGCCCGGCTATCACCTCTCGGTGGAGCACGACCACAGCCTGTCCCTGAGCCAGGAGGACCGTGTGCACCATTCCCGACCGGCGATTGATTACCTGTTTTCCTCCGCCGCCGATGCTTACGGCAAGGCGCTGCTGGCCATCCTGCTGACCGGTGCCAACCAGGACGGCGCGCGCGGCCTGGCGCACGTTAAACAGTTGGGTGGCACCACGGTCGTGCAAGACCCTGATGAGGCACGGATCGCCGTGATGCCACGGGCGGCCCTGGCCTTGCAAACACCTGATCATATTCTCACGCTGAGCCAAATTGGCTCGTTGCTGGCTTTGCTGGAATCCTCCCCATGTTAAGTAATGTCCAGGCCAAACTGCTGATCGTCGACGATCTGCCGGAAAACCTGCTGGCCCTCGAAGCGCTGATCAAGCGCGAGGATCGCCAGGTCTTCAAGGCATTGAGCGCCGACGAGGCGTTGTCCCTGTTGCTGGAACACGAATTCGCCATGGCGATTCTCGACGTGCAGATGCCCGGCATGAACGGTTTTGAGTTGGCCGAGCTGATGCGCGGCACCGAAAAAACCAAGAACATCCCGATTGTGTTCGTCAGCGCCGCCGGCCGTGAACTCAATTACGCGTTCAAGGGCTATGAAAGCGGCGCCGTGGACTTTCTGCATAAACCGCTGGATATCCATGCGGTGAAGAGCAAGGTCAATGTGTTCGTCGACCTGTACCGCCAGAGCAAGGCGATGAAGCAGCAGGTCGAAGCGCTGGAGCGCAGCCGCCGTGAACAGGAGCTGTTGCTGACACGCCTGCAGTCCGCCCAGGCCGAGTTGGAGCAAGCGGTGCGCATGCGCGATGACTTCATGTCGATCGTCGCCCATGAAGTGCGTACGCCGCTGAACGGGCTGATCCTCGAAACCCAACTGCGCAAGATGCACTTGGCCCGTGATAACGCCGCCGCGTTCACCCTGGACAAGATGCACGCCATGGTCGACCGCGATGAGCGCCAGATCCAGAGCCTGATCCGCCTGATCGAAGACATGCTCGACGTGTCGCGCATCCGCACCGGCAAGTTGTCGATCCGCCCGGGGCGTTTCGACCTGGCGCAACTGGTGCGCAACCTGGTGGAGAATTTCGCGCCGCAGGTGGCGGCTGCCGGCTCCTCCATGCACCTGGTCGCCGAGGGTCCCGTGGAGGGCAACTGGGATGAGTTCCGCATCGAGCAGGTGGTCACCAACCTGCTGACCAACGCCTTGCGCTACGGGGCCAAAAGCCCGGTGGAGGTGCGCGTATACCGCGAGCATGGCGAAGCCCGTGTGGAGGTGCGCGATCACGGGATCGGCATCAGCGAAGAAAACCAGAAACGCATTTTCCAGCAGTTCGAGCGGGTCTCTGCCAGCCAGGTAGCAGCAGGTCTGGGCCTCGGGCTGTTTATTTCAGAGCAGATCGTTGCGGCCCATGGCGGCACCATCGAGGTCGAAAGCCAGATAGGCGAGGGCGCCCTGTTCCGGGTGTGCCTGCCCCTTGAGCAGTCGCAATGAAATCGATCGTCGCCCCGACGCAACCTCTGCGTGACCCCATGGTCGTAATTGCAGCTAATGACCGGACAAAGGCTTCCCATGAGTGAAGATGCACAAGATGTCGTTCTGATCGTCGAGGACGACGAATCCATTATGTTCGTGCTGGGTGAGTACCTGGCGGGTCTGGGGTATCGCGTCTTGAAGGCGATCAATGGCAAGGAAGCCTTCGAAATCCTCGCCACCAAGCCGCACCTGGACCTGATGGTTACCGATTACCGCCTGCCCGGCGGGATTTCCGGGGTGCAGATCGCTGAACCGGCGCTCAAGGTACGCCCGGAACTGAAAGTGATTTTTATCAGCGGCTATCCGCAGGAAATCCTCGACTGCAACAGCCCGATCACGCGCAACGCGCCGATCCTGGCCAAGCCGTTTGACCTGGACACGCTGCAAGAGCATATCCAGCGCTTGTTGGCGTAAAACCCTAGGGCTGCCTGGCAGCCCTAGTTTCTGATCATCTCGCGCACCTTGGCCGTCAACAACTCAAAGGTGAACGGCTTGGTGATCAGTTGCATGCCAGGGTCGAGGAAGCCACCGCGCACGGCCGCATGCTCGGCGTACCCGGTGATGAACAACACCTTGAGGTCGGGGCGAATCTGCCGGCCGATCTCCGCCAGTTGCCGCCCGTTCATGCCCGGTAAGCCCACATCGCTGATCATCAGGTCGATGCGTTGGCTGGACTCGATGATCGGCAGCGCGCTGTCGGCATCACCGGCTTCGACAAAGGCGTAGCCCAGTTCGCTCAGCACCTGGCTCACCAGTACCCGTACCGCCGGATCGTCCTCGACGATCAGCACGGTTTCGCCGGCGTTGGCGAATGGCAGCAGGGCAGGGTCCAGACGCACATCGGCGGTAAGCTCGCCAACAAAGCGCGGCAGAAACAGGCTCACCGTGGTGCCCTTGCCCACTTCACTGTGGATGGTCACATGGCCATGGGACTGGCGCGCGAAACCGTAAATCATCGACAAGCCCAGGCCGGTACCCTGGCCGATGGGTTTGGTGGTGAAGAAGGGGTCGAACACCCGCCCGATGACGCTCTCTGGTATGCCGCAACCGTTATCGCTGACGCTCAGCTCCACGTAGTCGCCGGGGGTGAGGGTGCCATAGGCGGCGGTGAAGACGTTGTCCAGGCGCCGATTGGTGGTTTCCACCACCAACTTGCCGCCACTGGGCATGGCATCGCGGGCATTGATGACCAGGTTGAGCAGGGCACTTTCCAACTGGTTGGGGTCGGCCTCGGCCGACCACAGCTGGTCGGCGAGGCGCATTTGCAGGGTGATACTTTCGTTGATGCTGCGTTGCAGCAGCTCGCCCATGGAGGTGACCAGCTCATTGAGGTTGACCGACTTGGAGTCCAGCGACTGGCGGCGCGAGAAGGCCAGCAGGCGGTGGGTGAGGCCGGCGGCGCGGTTGGCCGAGGTGACGCCCAAGTCGATCAGGCCGTCGAGGTCGTCCAACTTGCCACGGGATACGCGGCGGCGCAGCAGTTCGAGGCTGCCGATGATCCCGGTGAGCATGTTGTTGAAGTCATGGGCGATGCCGCCGGTCAATTGGCCGACGGCCTCCATTTTCTGGGATTGGCGCAGGGCTTCTTCGTTGTGGCGCAATTGCGCGGTGCGCTCCTCGACCTGCTGCTCCAGGGTTTCCAGGGTGCGTTGCAGGCGCAGTTCGCTTTCACTCAAGTCGATCAGGCGGTCGCGGGCTTCGTATTGCCTGCGCCGGCCCCGCAGGGCGGCGCTGACCAGGCTGATCAAGGTGATCGGGTGGAAAGGGCGCTCCAGGAACGTCACGTTGCCCAGCAGGCCGCTGAGGTGGGACGAGCCGTTCTGCTCGCTGCCACCATGGTGCGTCATCAGTACGATGGGCAAGTCCGACCAGGCTGGCTGCTGGTGCAAGTGCTCCAGCAGCGGCTCCAGGTCGACGCCGCGCAACGCTTCGGCGGCAATGATCAGCAGGCCGGCGCCGTGTTCCAGCGCCTCGCACAGCATCGTCAGGTTACTGGCGACAATACCGTTGTAGCCCGCTTCGTTAAGCATCATCAGTGCCAGCGTGCCGTCACGCCCCAAGGGCGCCAGGATGATTGCGCGTTCGGAAACGCCGGGAAGGCTGGGCACTATCCCTCATCCTTGAGCAGAGGGGAGCCGGCGCCCATGTAGGTCGGGATCCCGCGCAATACGCCCTGGAAGTTGTCCAGTGGTTCGCCGACCGTGAGGCCACGGCTGCTGATGCGGTATTCACGGATAGAGGACTCGTGGGAGCCGGTGCGTTTCTTGATGATCGAAATCGCACGGCGTACCTTGCCGAGGGCCTCGAAGTAACGCAGCAGAATCACAGTGTCGGCAAGGTAAGTGATGTCGACCGGGGCCTGCATATCGCCGACCAGGCCGTGCTGCGCGACGGTCATGAAGGTCGCGGCACCGCGGCGGTTGAGATACAGCAACAGTTCGTGCATGTGCAGGATCAGCGCGTTCTCTTCCGGCATGGCGGCCTGGTAGCCATTGATGCTGTCGATGACCACGGTTTTGATCCCGCGCTCGTCGACGCAACGGCGTACGCGGTGTGAGAACTCGCCGGGGGACAGCTCGGCGGCATCCACCTGCTCGATCAGCAGGTTGCCGGTCTCCTGTAGCGCTTCAAGGTCGATGCCCATGTTTTTCATGCGCTCGAACAGCAAGCCCAGCTCTTCGTCGAAGATAAACAGTGCGGCCTTTTCACCCCGCGCCACGGCGGCGGCGGCAAAGATCATCGAGATCAGCGATTTGCCGGTACCGGCCGGGCCGAGGATCAGGCTGCTGGAGCCGGTTTCGACGCCACCACCCATCAACGCATCCATTTCCCGAATGCCGCTGCTCAGGGTCTGGCGCACGTAGCCGCCACGGTGCTCGGCCGCCACCAGGCGGGGGAACACGTGTACACCGCCGTGCATGATGGTGAAATCGTGGAAGCCGCCGCGATACTTCTGGCCACGGTATTTCACCACCCGCACCCGGCGGCGTTCGGCACCGTAGTTGGGCGTGAGTTCTTCCAGGCGGATCACGCCGTGGGCCACGCTGTGCACGGTTTTATCCAGGGATTCGGTGGTCAGGTCGTCCAGCAGCAGCACCGTGGCGTCGTAGCGCACGAAGTAATGCTTGATCGCCAGGATCTGCCGGCGATAGCGCAGCGAGCTTTGCGCCAGCAGGCGGATTTCCGAGAGGCTGTCGATGACTACACGGGTCGGCTTGACCCGCTCCACCACCTCGAAAATCTGCCGCGTGGCCTCGCCCAGTTCAAGGTCGGAGGAGTACAGCAGGCTTTGCTGGTGCTCGGCGTCGAGCAGGCTCTCCGGCGGGGTCAGCTCGAAAATATGGATATTGTCGTCCAGGTCCCACCCATGGGACTTGGCACCCTGGCGCAACTCGCGTTCGGTTTCAGACAGCGTGATGTACAGCGATCGCTCGCCGTCTTTCGCGCCGGCCTGCAGGAAATGCAGAGCGACGGTGGTTTTACCGGTGCCAGGTTCGCCTTCCAGCAGGAACAGATGGCTACGCGAAAGCCCCCCGGAAAGAATGTCATCAAGACCTTCGATGCCGGTGGCCGCTTTTTCGGATAACTGCGCGTTGGATGTAGACAAGAAGTGCCCTCAGGTCACATGCGAGTAGAGGATGCGCGGCCAAGTGGACGCGCCATGTTCTCTTGACCGTAGCGCTGTGCCACGGTTCAACCTTTCCCCCAAAATGCCCGCAGGGCGCGTCTACAGGCCTTGTTGCAGCGCAGGATCGTCGGGGTTCTGCTGCTCGAGCTGGGCCAGCAGCACCTGCACATTCTGCAGTTGGCCGCTTTCTTTCCAATAGTTGATCAGCAGCACGCGTGCCTTGCGATTGGCCGGGTGGCGCTGGAGGATTTCTTCGAGTTGGCGCTGGGCGGCTTCCAGTTCCTGCTGGGCGTGCAGGGTGGTGGCCAGGTCGTAGCGATAATCCTGGTCGTCCGGCTCAAGCTCCACCGCCTTGGACAGGCCAAGCAGCGCATAAGGGCGCTCGCCATGGTGCAGCAGCCACAGGCCGAGGGCGTGCTGCAGGTAGGCGGACTCGGGGTGCGCCGCCAACTGCCGCGCCAGCAACTGGCGGGACTCGTCGGTCTTGCCTTGTTTATCCAGTAACTCGATCTGCGCGACCCCGGCTTGCAGGTTGTCCGGTTGCAGGCGCATGGCCTGTTCCAGGGCATTCTGCGCCTCGGGCAGCAGCGCGCTGTGGATGTACAGGCGCGCCAGTTGAATCCAGCCTTCGGCGGTTTCCGGCTGCGCTTTGAGGGTTTTCACGAACTCATCCAGCACCTGTTGCAGTGGGCCGAAGTACAGCCCCAGGGTGTCGGGGGAAAGCCCGAGCAAGGCATTGGCGGCGGCAAAGCGTACGTTCTGGTCGGGGTCTTCCAGTACCGGGCCGAGCAACAGCGTGCGCTGGCCGGTGGGCACCAGGCCGACGATGCTATGGATCGCGGCCTCGCGTACCTGCGGCGACTCACTCGTCAGGTCTTTGTCGGCCAGCTTCAGCGCCTGGGGGCTCGGGTAGTTGGGCAACTCGACGTGCAACGCGGCACGGCGTTCAGGGGACAAATCCTGGCGGCCCAACTGCTGATACAGCACGCGCGCCGCGCCAGGCTCACCGTTATGCGCCTGTTTCAAGGCTTTTGCATAACCATGGGCGATGGCAGCAGGCACGGCGACCGGGGTCGCGCGGGAGAAATACCAGGTGATCAGCACAATCAACAACAGGGCGCACAGGCCGACGATGGAGTAACGGCGTGACTTTGACATGCAGGCGTCCGAAAGCTTGAGCAGCTAGAGCAAAGCCATCAGCTTCGGTCAGACCAGGGCAGGTGTCAAACCGGCTTCAGGTCAGCACGTAATCCACCGGTTCCAAGGCCGGCGGCAAGTCGGTTTCGCCGAGCGCGGCGCGCACTTCGCGCTCCAGGGTACGCAGCAAGGCGTTGCAGGGCAGGTCGTTTTCATCGAAGCCGAACGGGTCTTCGAGGTCATCGCCGATTTCATCCAGGCCAAAGAAGGTGTAGCTGACGATGGCGGTAAACACCGGTGTCAGCCATCCCAGTGGTTCGGCCATGGCAAACGGCAGAAGAATGCAGAACAGGTAGATGGTGCGGTGCAGCAGCAGGGTATAGGGGAAGGGCAGCGGCGTAGTCTTGATCCGCTCGCACGACGCCTGGACCTGGCTGAGGCTGACCAGCCGGGCTTCCAGCTGGGTGTAGCGCCATTCGCTGAGTACGCCTAGCTCGGTCAACACAGAAAAGCGCGCGCCCACTTGTTGCAAGACCTTGTCGGGCAGGTTGGGATGCTGAGGCTCCACCTCCGCCCAAGGCGCGATTGCCCGCGCTTCGTCTTCATGGCGCAGGCGCGCAATCAGGCCGTGGGCAAACCCACACAGCGCGCGCAGCAGATTGGCGCGTTCGAGCGGGTCTGTGAGTAGCTGGGTTTCACGAATCAGCGAGCGCACATCGATGATCATCTGCCCCAATTGCTTGCGGCCTTCCCACCAGCGGTCATAGCAGGCGTTGTTGCGAAAGCTCATGAAGATCGACAGCGACAACCCGAGCAGCGTGAAGGGCGTGGCGTTGACCTTGGAGAAATACGCCGGGTGCAGGGTTTCCACCAACACGATCACCGAGGCCAGCAGCGTGACCAGCAAGCTGCGCAAAGCAATGCGCTTGGCAATCGAGCCTTTGAGGGAAAACAGGATGCCCAGCAAGTTGGGTTTGGGACGCACGATCATGGCGGGGCGGGGCTTCTCAGGTGGCGCAGGCCCTCAGGTTAGAAGCTGATGCCAACGCCGTCCAATCGCTTGGGCTGACCGGCTGATCAGCCGCGTCGATGATTGGCCAAACCAGTCAGCTATATTGAAGGCTTTGACCATTGCCGCTGTCGCGCGCGGGGGCGACTATTTCGCCGATTCGGGCACAGTTCACGTCAAGGACACAATAATAATGCAGATTGAAAACAAGGTATTCCTGGTCAGCGGCGGCGCGTCGGGCCTCGGTGCGGCCACCGCTGACATGTTGGTTGGGGCCGGTGCCAAGGTGATGCTGGTAGACCTGAACGCCGATGCGGTGGCGGCCAAGGCCAAGCAGCTGGGCGAGAATGCCCGCAGCGCCGTGGCGGATATCAGCCAGGAAGCCGCTGCTGAAGCGGCGGTACAGGCTACCGTAGCGGCCTTTGGTGGCCTGCATGGGCTGGTGAACTGCGCCGGTATCGTGCGCGGTGAAAAGATCCTCGGCAAAAACGGCCCTCATGGGTTGGCAAACTTCGCCCAGGTGATCAACGTCAACCTGATCGGCAGCTTCAACCTGCTGCGCCTGGCCGCAGCGGCCATTGCTGAAACCGAGGCAAGTGCCGATGGCGAGCGCGGCGTGATCATCAACACCGCTTCGGTGGCCGCGTTTGACGGGCAGATCGGCCAGGCGGCCTATGCGGCCTCCAAAGGCGCAATTGCCAGTCTCACGCTGCCCGCCGCCCGTGAGCTGGCGCGCTTTGGTATTCGCGTGATGACCATCGCCCCGGGCATTTTCGAAACCCCGATGATGGCCGGCATGACCCCGCAAGTGCGCGATTCGCTGGCGGCTGGCGTGCCATTTCCGCCGCGCCTGGGCAAACCCGGTGAATACGCCGCGCTGGTGCGGCACATCATCGAAAACAGCATGCTTAATGGCGAGGTGATCCGTCTCGACGGTGCCTTGCGCATGGCTGCCAAGTAAGGAGATTGCCCCATGACTGATCCCATCGTGATTGTCAGCGCCGTGCGCACGCCCATGGGCGGCTTCCAGGGCGACCTCAAAAGCCTGACCGCGCCACAACTGGGCTCCGCCGCGATACGCGCCGCCGTGGAGCGGGCCGGCATTGCCGCCGATGCGGTGGACGAAGTGCTGTTCGGCTGCGTACTGCCCGCAGGCCTCGGCCAGGCCCCGGCACGGCAAGCCGCACTGGGCGCCGGGCTGGACATGGCGACGCGCTGCACCACGCTCAACAAGATGTGCGGCTCGGGCATGCAGGCCGCCATCCTCGCCCATGACGCGCTGTTGGCCGGCAGTGTCGACGTGGTCATCGCCGGCGGCATGGAAAGCATGTCCAACGCGCCTTATCTGCTCGATCGCGCACGCAGCGGCTACCGCATGGGCCACGGCCGGGTGCTCGACCATATGTTCCTCGACGGCCTGGAAGACGCCTACGACAAAGGCCGCCTGATGGGCACCTTTGCCGAAGACTGCGCCGGCCTGAATGGCTTTAGCCGCGAAGCCCAGGATGCGTTCGCCGTCGCCTCCCTGACCCGCGCACAGGATGCCATCAGCCACGGCAGCTTCGCCGCCGAGATCGTCCCGGTACAGGTCACTGTCGGGAAGGAACAGAAAACCGTGCTGCACGACGAACAGCCGCCCAAGGCCAGGCTGGACAAGATCGGCAGCCTGAAACCGGCGTTCCGCGAAGGCGGCACTGTGACGGCGGCCAACTCCAGTTCAATTTCCGACGGTGCGGCGGCCTTGTTGCTGATGCGTGAGTCCGAGGCGCACAAGCGCGGCCTCAAACCGCTGGCGGTGATCCGCGGGCATGCAGCATTCGCCGATGAGCCTGGGCTGTTCCCCGTGGCGCCGGTGGGTGCAATCCGCACGCTGATGAGCAAGACCGGCTGGACGCTCAACGACGTCGACCTGTTCGAAATCAACGAAGCTTTCGCGGTGGTCAGCCTGGTGACCATGAGCAAGCTGGAAATCCCTCACGCCAAGGTCAACGTGCACGGCGGCGCCTGCGCGCTGGGTCACCCGATTGGCGCGTCCGGCGCGCGGATTGTGGTGACGTTGCTGTCCGCGCTGCGCCAGAAAGGTCTCAAGCGTGGCGTTGCCGCCATCTGTATCGGTGGCGGCGAAGCCACCGCCATGGCCGTTGAATGCCTGTATTAAGGATGTTTTATGCTGCCCAATGACGAACAACTGCAAATCAGCGAGGCGGCCCGGCAATTTGCCCAGGAACGCCTCAAACCATTCGCCGCCGAATGGGACCGCGAGCACCGTTTTCCCAAGCAAGCCATCGGCGAAATGGCCGAGCTGGGTTTTTTCGGCATGTTGGTGCCGGAACAGTGGGGCGGATGCGACACCGGCTACCTGGCCTACGCCATGGCGCTGGAAGAAGTCGCCGCCGGTGATGGCGCCTGCTCGACCATCATGAGCGTGCATAACTCGGTGGGCTGCGTGCCCATCCTGACCTTCGGCAACGACCAGCAGAAAGAGCAATTCCTCAAGCCGCTGGCCAGTGGCGCCATGCTCGGCGCATTTGCACTGACCGAGCCGCAAGCCGGCTCCGATGCCAGCAGCCTGAAAACCCGCGCGCGCCTTGAGGGCGACCACTACGTACTGAATGGCTGCAAGCAATTTATTACCTCCGGGCAGAACGCCGGCGTGGTGATCGTGTTTGCCGTGACCGACCCGTCAGCGGGCAAGCGCGGGATCAGCGCATTTATCGTGCCCACCGACGCGCCGGGCTACACCGTGGCGCGGGTTGAAGACAAACTCGGCCAGCACGCGTCCGATACCTGCCAGATCCTGTTTGAGGATGTGAAGGTGCCCGTCGCCAACCGCCTGGGCGAGGAGGGCGAAGGCTACAAGATCGCCCTGGCCAACCTGGAAGGGGGGCGCGTGGGCATCGCGTCGCAGTCGGTCGGCATGGCGCGCGCCGCCTTTGAAGCCGCCCGCGACTACGCCCGCGAACGCGAAAGCTTCGGCAAACCGCTGATCGAGCACCAGGCTGTTGCGTTTCGCCTGGCCGACATGGCCACGCAAATTGCGGTCGCACGGCAGATGGTGCATTACGCCGCCGCGCTGCGCGACAGCGGCAAGCCGGCGTTGGTGGAAGCTTCGATGGCTAAGCTGTTCGCCTCGGAAATGGCCGAAAAAGTCTGTTCGGCCGCCTTGCAAACCCTGGGCGGTTACGGTTACCTGAGCGACTTCCCCCTGGAGCGGATCTACCGCGATGTGCGGGTCTGCCAGATTTACGAAGGCACCAGCGATATTCAGCGCATGGTCATTTCACGCAATCTTTAAGGAGCCGATACATGAGTTACGACACCCTTTTGCTCGAAGTGCAGGGCCGCGTCGGGCTGATTACCCTGAATCGCCCGCAGGCGCTGAACGCGCTGAATGCGCAACTGGTCAGCGAGTTGAACCAGGCGTTGGACGGCCTGGAAGCCGACCCGAACATCGGCTGCATCGTGTTGACCGGCTCGAAAAAAGCCTTCGCCGCCGGCGCCGATATCAAGGAAATGGCCGAGCTGACCTACCCGCAGATCTACCTGGACGACCTGTTCAGCGACAGCGACCGCGTGGCCAACCGGCGTAAGCCGATCATTGCCGCGGTTAACGGCTTCGCCTTGGGCGGCGGCTGCGAGCTGGCATTGATGTGCGACTTTATTCTGGCCGGTGACGGCGCCAAGTTCGGCCAGCCGGAAATCAACCTCGGCGTGCTGCCGGGCATGGGCGGCACCCAGCGCCTGACCCGCGCGGTAGGCAAGGCCAAGGCCATGGAAATGTGCCTGACCGGGCGTTTTATCGATGCGGTGGAAGCCGAGCGCTGCGGGATTGTGGCGCGCATCGTGCCGGCCGATGAGTTGCTGGAAGAGGCCTTGAAGGTCGCCACGCTGATTGCCGGCAAGTCGGTGCCGATCAGCATGATGGTCAAGGAGAGCGTGAACCGCGCGTTTGAAGTGAGCCTGTCGGAAGGCGTGCGCTTTGAGCGCCGGGTATTCCATGCCGCGTTTGCGACGCAGGATCAGAAGGAAGGCATGGCGGCGTTTGTGGGCAAGCGGGCGGCGGAGTTTAAGGACAGATAGGGTTTTAGTCGGTGTTTGGGTAACGGCTGATATGGTTCCCGCTCTTACAGCGGATCCCTTTTGAAAAGAGCCCAAAAGTAACCAAAAGGCTCTTGCCCCATCACTCGGCACCTCGCTCACGCTTCGGCGTGCCCGCCCGCAGACTGTAGAGCAAAAGCGCGGTTTGTGGGCTGGCTTGGCGCCTTGAACCTGACCGGAGTTACGTCTGTTGATTGCGGTCAAAATGTGGGAGGGGGCTTGCGCCCGATAGCAGTGGGTCAGTCACAGATGCATTGGCTGACACACCGCTATCGGGAGCAAGCCCCCTCCCACATTTGAACCGAGTACGGCCTCAAGGATCAGGTCGGCTGCCAGGCCGCCTCGCTTGTCTGTGTTTTTGATCCGGCCCTTACATCCTTTGCGCTGACGAAGTCAGCGATCTTTTGATCTGAAGCTTTTGATCGTGATCTTGATCTTAGACGCCCCATCAAAACACGCTGGCCGAACGCAGGCTTTGGAGCGTGGGCAACCCGGCAGGACGCCGGGTTAGCCGCGCTGGGCCAAGGATGGCCCATCGCGGCGGCCCACGCTCCAAAGCCGGAGTGAGGGCACACCGAGCATGAGCGAGGTGCCGAGTGTTGGGGCAAGAGCCCTTTGGTTACTTTGGGGCTCTTTTCCAAAGTGACCCGCCGTAAGGGCGGAACCAATATCAGCCATCACCCAAATAACGGATATACCCCCCCATCAAAGCTGATAATTCCTCAACTCCCGAGCAATCACCATCCGCTGAATCTCACTAGTCCCCTCATAAATCTGCGTAATCCGCGCATCCCGGTAGTAACGCTCCACCGGATAATCCTCCAAATACCCATACCCCCCATGAATCTGCATCGCTGAAGAACAAACCTTCTCCGCCATTTCCGAAGCAAACAGCTTGGCCTGTGACGCCTCCGACAAACATGGCTTGCCCGCCGACCGCAGGCGCGCGGCGTGCAGGATCAGCAGGCGCGCAGCATTCAAGCGGGTTTGCATATCCGCCAGCAGGTTGGCCACGCTCTGGTGCTCGATAATTGCCTTGTCGAACTGCACCCGTTCGCGCGCATAGGCCAACGCGGCCTCAAACGCCGCTCGGGCGATACCCAGTGCCTGGGCCGCAATACCGATGCGCCCGCCCTCCAGGTTCGACAGGGCGATAGCCAGGCCTTTGCCACGCTCACCCAACAGGTTGGCCTCGGGCACTGTGCACTGGTTGAGGGTGACGGCGCAGGTGTCCGACGCGCGAATGCCCATCTTGTGTTCGGTGCGGTCGACCACAAAGCCCGGGGTGTCGGTAGGCACCAGGAACGCCGAGAGGCCTTTCTTGCCCAGGGCCGGGTCGGTTACGGCAAATACGATCGCCAGCTTGGCGCGCTTGCCATTGCTGACAAATTGCTTGGCGCCATTGATCACCCACTGGCCGTCGTGCAGCTCGGCGCGAGTGCGCAGGTTGTGGGCTTCGGAACCGGCCTGCGGCTCGGTCAGGCAGAAGCAGCCAATCGCCTGGCCGCTGGCGAGGTCAGCCAGCCAGGTGTGTTTCTGCGCATCGCTGCCGTAGTTGAGAATCGGCCCGCAACCGACTGAATTATGGATACTCATCAGCGCACCCGTGGCGCCATCGCCGGCTGAAATCTCTTCAACCGCCAGCGCATAGGCCACGTAGTCGACATAGGTGCCGCCCCATTCTTCGGGCACCACCATGCCCAGCAGGCCGAGTTCGCCCATCTTCGCCACCAGCGCGTCGTCGATCCAGCCGGCTTTCTCCCAGGCCTGGGCGTGGGGCGCGATCTCGCCCCGCGCGAAGTCGCGTGCCATGTCGCGGATCATTACTTGTTCTTCTGTGTATTCAATGTCTTGCATGATTTAGTTCGCAACCTGCTCGAAGTTATGGAAGAAGCTGTCGACATGGGTGTTGTCCAGCCCATGGAGCGTCGGCGGGTTCCAGCGCGGGAGCTTGTCCTTGTCGATGATCAGCGCGCGAACCCCTTCAATCAGGTCGCCACGCTCGAACCATTGATGGTCCAGGTGCAGCTCCAGGGCAAAGCAGCGTTCCAGCGGCAGGCGACGGCCGCGTCGCAGCATTTCCAGGGTCACGGCCATGGCCAGGGGCGAGCGGGTCTGCATGAGGTGGGCCGTGTTGAGAGCCCATTCATGGCTGTCGGCAACGGTGACTTGCTGCAGTTGTTCGACGATGCTGGGCACATCGGGCAGGGCGAAGAAATGGTCGATGGCCGGGCGCAGGGCCGCCAACGGCGCGTCGGGCAGCTGCTGCACGGCCAGTTTGGCGAGTGCACCCTGCAAATCCTTGAGGGGCGACTCGTGCCAGTGCAGGTGGTCGAGCGCGTGGTCCAGGGCCTGGAGTTTATGACTGTCTAGGTACCAGTCCGCCAGGCCGCAGTACAGCGCGTCGGCCGCGCGGATCTGCACGCCGGTGACGCCGAGATAAATCCCCAGCTCGCCGGGAATGCGCGGCAGGAAATAACTGCCACCGACGTCCGGGAAATACCCGATCGCAACTTCGGGCATGGCCAGGCGGCTGCGTTCGGTGACCACGCGCAGATCCGCGCCTTGCGCCAGGCCCATGCCGCCGCCCAGGACAAACCCGTCCATCAGTGCCAGTACGGGTTTGCGGTAATGATGGATGGCCAGGTCCAGGGCATATTCTTCGACGAAGAAATCCTGGTGCAGGCTGTCGCCGTGTTTGAAGCTGTCGTAGAGGGAGCGGATGTCGCCGCCGGCACAGAAGGCCTTTTCGCCGGCACCGCGCAGGACCACGGCGTGCACCTCGGGGTCGTCAGCCCAGGCCTGCAACTGCTGCGTCAGGCTGCGCACCATGCCCAGGGTAATGGCATTGAGCCCGGCGGGGCGGTTGAGGGTCAGGTGGCCAATATGGTTACGCACGTGGGCCAGTACGTCGTGCTGCGGTACATCGGCGCTGCTTGCTTGGGATGAAACCTGAGCAGTCATCTGTAACTCCCTGCTTTTATTGTTCTTTATCTAGATGTTCGCGGACGAACCATCGCCTGATCGTACCAGTGCAAATTTGCCCCGTACAACCCGGAATCGTGCAGGTCGTTGTTGCATTTATGCAGCAGGTTGAACCCCGGCTCAGGGTGCCCGGCTGGCCAGCACCTCACCGATGCTG
Source organism: Pseudomonas syringae (assembly GCF_021606685.1). Taxonomy (GTDB): domain Bacteria; phylum Pseudomonadota; class Gammaproteobacteria; order Pseudomonadales; family Pseudomonadaceae; genus Aquipseudomonas; species Aquipseudomonas syringae_R. The sequence goes on along the minus strand of NZ_WKCB01000026.1, from coordinate 28,196 downwards.
CGGCGCCTGGCGTGGCCTTCGGCGGCGTGGATCAGTTGCTCCAGCTCCGTGGGGGCCACGTCGTAGAACTGTTCCATGTCGGCCAGTGCCAGTTTCAGGTCGGCAGCGGTGATGGCAGGGTCTGGACCGGCCTTCGCGACAGGCAGGATGACCGCCGGGGCTTGCGCTGCGCCCTTGGGGTAGCGGGTGCGTGTGGCGTTGTTGTAGGCCAGCGCGCAGGTCAACAGCGCGCCGGCACCGAGCAGCACGGCGCCCAACTCATGCCAGCCCAACGCGGCGGAGGCGGGGTCGGCAAGTACCAGGGTCATGGCTAGGCCACCGGCCGGTGGGTGCAGGCAGCGCAGCCAGCACATCAGCACCACGGCCATGCCGGCCGCCAGGCATGAGCCACCCAGCGTACGCCCGAGCACGCGAGCCACGAGCAAGGCCACCACCCCGGCGCACAGGTAGCTGCCGATGATCGACCAGGGCTGCGCCAGCGCGCCGGATGACACCGCAAACAACAACACGGCAGACGCCCCCAGGGGGCCGAGTAAATGCAGCGCCACCTCCATGCCAAATACCTGGGCACACAGCCAGACACTGAACAGCGTACCCAGGGCCATGCCAATGGCGGCACGGCTCCATTCTGTGGGGCGGGTGTTGATAGCAGCAGGTAACCAGCGAGCAAGCATCGAAAGGCAATCCATAAACGGCAGGCAAAAAAAAGGCTTGTCTGGTTGCCCGGAAAAGCCCTTTGAAAGTTCCAACATTTGGGGGAAGGAACCTGCGCAGTGTGCCGCGTCAGCCCCCGTCGCGCCAATGCATATTAATGAGGCTCACCTACAAAAATAATGGAGTGAAGCACGGTGCGATCAAGGCGGGATGGGGCTATTGAGCTTTCCCAGCACGCGGTTGTCGGTGTCTTCGTTGATCAGGCGTTTGCGCAGGTTGGCCTGCAGCCCAGGGTCGCTGCCCAGCGGCCCGTTCAGCGCGACCAGGGCATCGCGCAGTTCCATCAGCCGATGCAGCGGCGGCACGGGCAGATAACCGACGTGCACTTCATCGAGCGGGTCTTCATCGCGGGCGAGGGCCGCGCAGGTGTCGCGTGAACTGTCATCTGGCACGGCATCGTCCTCTTATGCAGTAAACCGCAGTGGCTACGGCGGCTCAGCGCGTCCTTGTTGTTATCCATAACCCGTGGCGGTAGAGGGCTACCGCACATGCCAATCGAGTTTACCGTTGGGTTCCGTCGCCGGGAAAGAGAAATGGCACCAGCCATTACGCATAGCTACGTAGGAGTTTTCTGCGCAGGAGGCGTCAAGGTCGCGGGGTTTGGGCCAGGTGCAGTAATACGTAGGGGTTTCTGTCGAACTCACCGGTCAGGGTCGGGGTGAGGGTGCGAAAGCGCGGGTCTTTCAAGGCGACAAAATCCGCCTCGCTCATCACCAGCCAGGCGGGCCCTTGCAGCGGGGTGAGGTCAGCCGGCTGCTGGGTGAACAGCGGGACCTGGTCACAGTCGAGGTTGACCATGTACTTGATCGCCTTGGCGTCTTTGCCCAGACCGTGCAACACCACCGGCGCGCGCTGTTGCAGTACCTGGTCGTGCACCTGCAGCGTAAAGGTGCGGGTGTCATAGAGCGTGCGTTGCAGCGGCTCGACCACGCCGATATACGTGGCCCACACCGCCACCACGGCGACGAGTGCCGGCGCCAGCGGCCGCAGTCGCTTCCTGCAGGCCGCCAACAGGGCCACCAGCTGAAGCGCGCCGAGCACGCCGAACACCAGCCCGAGCTGGCTCAACGGTTGCGGATAGTGGTGGCGCGCGACCACCAACGCAGCGATCAAGAGGGCTGGCAGCGCCGTCCAGATAACCAGCATCAGCCCCCGCAACCCGGCAAACAGTCGGCCTTGGGTGACATGGAAGGGATACGCCGCAATGATCGCCGCCATGGGCAGCATCGGCAGTACATAACGCGCCTTCTTGGCCTGCGGGATCGACAGGCCGAGCATCACCAGCAAGCCCGCGGCCGCGCAATACAGCACCAATTGCAACGCGGGCGATGGCGCGCGCCGCCCACCAGCAGCTACCGCCAGCAGCACCAACAGCGCCATGGGGTAGGCCATGGCGTAGTTGCCCAGTGAGCTGGTGAAGTAATACAGCACGCCGCTGCTGCCTTCGCTACCGTCCATGCGTCCCAGGAACTGCATGCGGATCACGTCCTGCATGAAGCTTTCACCGCCACTGAGCTTGGCCATCAGTAGCAGCAAGCCGACACACGCCAGCAGCAGCGCCAGGGCCAGCGAGCCAAAACTGAACAGTGGGCGCCACTGCCGGTTGACCAGGTAATAGCTGCACAGCACGCCCGTAGGAATGACCAGGCCAATCGGCCCGCGAATCGCGAAACCGAGGATCAGCAGGAGGTACAGCCAATGCAGGCGTTTACCCGCGCCCCAGTGGTCATGGGCATAGCCCAGGTAGAACACCGCCAGGGTAATGGCGGCGAGCATTTGATCGAGGGACACCGAGCGGGTTTCGCTGATAAAGGTACTGCTCAGCAGCAGTATCGCAATGCTCAGCAGGCCCCAGCGCTGGGAATGCGCCGCGGTGAGGCGGTACACCAGGGTCACGATCACCGCACTGGCCATCGCCGTGGGCAGCCAGGCCGTCAGGCTGGTGACCTGGCCCAGCGGCAACGACAGCAGCCAGGTCAGCAGGGTTGAGGTGGCGAGGTAATCGGCGTAAGGCTGGCCGTAGGTGGTGGGGAAAAACCCCGGCCCGTGGCGCAGCATTTCCTGGGCAAACAGCACAAAACGTGAGTCGAAACCGATGATCGCCTGGTGCCAGTTGCCGGCGATAAACAGCAACAACGCCAGCACGCCCAAGGCGAGGGACTGGCGGCGGATCGTAGGGCTTAGCAGCGGCGGTTGTGCGGTGTTCACGTATCAGGCTTCCACAACCTGTGGCACCCATTGCTGTTGGGGAATCGGCAACTGGCAGGAATCCCCGCGGCCCATCGGGAAGTACTGGAAGCCTTTGCGCGACAGGCGCTCGCCGTCATACAGGTTGCGCCCGTCGAAGATCACCGGGGTGTTCAGGCGCTGGTGGATCAGGTCGAAGTCAGGCGCTTTGAACTGCTGCCATTCCGTGCACACGATCAGCGCGTCAGCCCCCACCAGCGTGGACTCCGGGGTGCCCATCAGCATCAGGCGGGTTTCGTCGCCGTAGAGGCGCTGGGTTTCCTGCATGGCTTCCGGGTCGAATGCCCGCACACTGGCGCCGGCAGCCCACAGCGCTTCCATCAGCACGCGGCTTGGCGCGTCACGCATGTCGTCGGTGTTGGGCTTGAACGCCAGGCCCCAGAGGGCGAAGGTCTTGCCGCGCAGGTTGCCCTGGAAAAACGCGTTGACCCGTTCGAACAGCTTGCTCTTTTGCCGCTGGTTGATCGCTTCCACGGCTTCGAGCAGGTCGCTGGAGCAGTTGGCCTGCTTGGCGCTGTGGATCAGGGCGCGCATGTCCTTGGGAAAGCATGAGCCGCCGTAGCCGCAACCGGGGTAGATGAAGTGGTAGCCGATGCGCGAGTCGGCGCCGATGCCCAGGCGCACGGCTTCGATGTCCGCCCCCAGGTGCTCGGCCAGCTCGGCGATCTGGTTGATAAAGCTGATCTTGGTCGCCAGCATGCAGTTGGCGGCGTACTTGGTCAGTTCTGCGCTGCGCAGGTCCATGAAGATGATGCGGTCGTGGTTGCGGTTGAAGGGCGCGTAGAGCTCACGCATCACCTCGCGCACGTCTTCGCGCTCGCAGCCGATGATGATGCGGTCCGGGCGGCGGCAGTCGGCAACGGCCGAGCCTTCCTTGAGAAACTCCGGGTTGGAGACGATATCGAATTCCAGCTGCCGGCCAGCCACACGCAAGGCTTTTTCGATGTGGGCGCGCAGGGTGTCGCCGGTACCGACCGGTACGGTGGATTTTTCCACCAGGATCACCGGTTCGCTCCGATGCCGGGCCACGGCATCGCCCACCGACAGTACGTATTTGAGGTCGGCCGAGCCGTCTTCATCCGACGGGGTGCCCACGGCGATAAAGAGTACTTCGCCATGCTCGACGGCAAGCTTTTCATCAAAGGTGAAATGCAGGCGGCCGCTTTCCAGGTTCTCCTTGACCATGGCCGCCAGCCCAGGCTCGAAAATGCTCACGTGGCCTTGTTGCAGCTGTTTGACCTTGTGCTGGTCGACGTCCATGCAGATGACATCGTGCCCGACTTCGGCCAATACAGTGGCCTGTACCAGGCCGACATAACCACTACCAAATACACTGATTTTCATGGGGCATTCCTGGGGCTTGCGGCGCTAGCACGGCGAGAGTTGATAACCAGCACCCCAAGGATGACCAAGGCCACCCCGAGGGTTTTTGACAGCGAAAAAGGTTCGTTGAACACCGGCAGGCTGGCGGCCAGCAGGTACACCAGCGCGTAGCTGATGCTCAGCAGCGAATAGGCCCGGCCCAGCGGCAGGTGCTTGAGCGCGCCGAGCCAGCACAGCATCGATAACGCATAGGCGAAGATCGCGAGCGCCACCACGCCAAGGGCACCGAGGTCGATGTGCGCGCTGAGCCATTCGTTGGGCAGTGGCAAGCGCGTCATGCTCCAGCGCATGCCCAACTGGGCGGCGCTGACCAGCGCCACGCTGCCCAACGCCAGGGCGAAGCCGGTAGCGCGGCTCATACGTGGCGCCCCAGCAGCACAACGCCGGCAATCACCAGCGCCACGCCCAGCCAGTGGCGGCGGTCGATCGGCTCATGAAACACGAAGCGCGCCACCAGCGTGACCAGCACAAAGTTCAGGCTGAGCATCGGGTAGGCGATGCCGACTTCCAGGCGCTGCAACACCAGCAACCACACCAGCAGGCCCAGGCCCAGGCACAGCAGTGCCGCCCACAGCCACGGCGAGCGCAGTTTCTGCGCCCAGCCGCCGGGCAGGTCACGCCAGCGTTCTACGGCGAACTTCTGCGCCACCTGGCCCATGCAGGTCAGCAGGCAGGCGGCGAGCAACAGCAGCAGGGTGATCATTGAGCAACCTGCGGGAAGATCAGAATCACCAGGTTGCCTTGCTCATAGCGCTGACCGTCAGCGGGCAGCAACGCCACTTCGGCCATTTCGTCGTCACCTTTTACGCGCATCACCACGCCGACCGAGCCTTTTTTGCGCGCCGTGTTCATCCACTTGCGGATGTGCCGGGTGTCGACCTTGTGATGGCTGGCGTCCGGGTAGCCGAGGCCGTATTTCACTTCGCCGACAGTGTTGTACAGCGTCACGTCCGGGCGTTGCAGGCGCCACGACAAGGCGGACGCCGCGCCCAGGTCATTGCTCAACAGCGCGCCGGCGGGTTGCAGCTCCGGCAGGTGGTCGATGATGAATTGATCCGGGGTCTTGTTGTACACCACCGAGTGGGGCAGGGCGGCGGGCAGCAACGCGACCAGCAGCCAACCGCCGATCGCCGGCGCGGCCCACGCCTGCAGAGGCCGCGCAGCCTGCAGCAGGTTGACGATGATCCAGGCGAACAGGAAGGTGAACACCAGCACCAGGCTGAGGGTTTCATGATCGTGCTCGTACACGGGCTTCTTGAGTTGGAACCACGTCAGGGCGAGCAAAACCACCACGCCCAGGACCAGGTTCAGCCAGCCGTTGATGCGCAAGACGCGGCCACGGCCTTGGGCGCGTTTGTCCGCCAGGGTCGAGCCCATCAGCAAGGCCATGGGCAACAGGCACGGCATGATGTAGGCGGGCAGCTTGCCTTTGGCCAGGCTGAAGAACGCCAGTGGCATCAGCAGCCATAGCAGCACAAAGCCGATTTTGGCGCTGCGTTTGTCGCGCCATGCCTGCTTGAAGGTCGCGGGCAGCAGGGCCATCCACGGCAGGCAGAACACCACCAGCAGCGGCAGGTAATACCAGAGTGGTTCGGAGTGTTGCGCATCTTCGCCGGCAAAGCGCTGGATATGCTCGTGCCAGAAAAAGAAGTTCCAGTAGTCTGGCTCTTGCAGGTGCACGGCCAGCGCCCAGGGCAAGCTGACCAAAATCGCGACCGCAACGGCGACCAGGCCGTAGCCCAGCAGTTCGCGAAAGCGTTTTTGCCAGATCGCGTAGGGCAGGGCGATCAACACCGGCAACAGCCACGCCAGAAACCCCTTGGTCATGAAGCCCATGCCGCAGGCAAAACCCAGTGCGGCCCAGGCGGCCAAGCGACCCTTGTGGGTTTTGCAGTCGAAACAGAACCACAGCGCCACGCCGGTCAGGTTCACCCAAAAGGTGAACTGCGGATCGAGGTTGGCGTACCCGCCCAGCGCAGCGACGCTGACAAAACTCATGTAGAGCACGCTGCTGACCAGGCTTTTTTGCGGGTCGTTCCACAGGCGGCGCGACACCAGGTACACCAGCAGGATGCTCAAGCCGGTGCTCAAGGCCGAGGCAAAGCGCACGCCGAACAGGTTCTGGCCGAAGATCGCCTGGCCCAGCGCGATCATCCAGTAGCCGGCGGCCGGCTTCTCGAAGTAGCGAATGCCCATGAAGTGCGGCGAGGCCCACTTGCCGGTCAGCAGCATTTCCTGGCTGATCTGCGCATAGCGGGTTTCATCCGGAATCCACAGGCCGTGGGTGGCCAGCGGCACCAGGTAAAACAGGCCAAAGGCCAACAGGAGCAGGGGCAATGCCCAGCGCCGGATCATGCCTGTTGCACTCCGAGCCAACCTTCACGGCCACTCAGGGCGCCGCGCACCAGTTGTTGCTGGGGCAGGGTGGTCAGGTCGGCAGGCAACAGCGCGCCCAGCGGGGTGAAGTCGATGCCGCGCTGCCCTGCCTGGGCGAGCAACTGGCGAAAATCATTGGCCATCAGAATCCCTTCTACTTCTGCGTGGATCGTGTAGACGTTGAGTGCCGACGCGGTAAACCGGTCAAGTATGAAGTGGTTGAAGTCGTTGGCAGCCACCACCGGCCCGACGACTTCGTCGAAGGTCGGCAGGTTTACCGGAATTTGTGGCGTACCGGCGCTGCCATCGGCCAATGTCGGCCGAAACAGGCTGGTACCCCGGCAATCGCTGTTGTAGCGAAAGTTGAACCCTTGCTTGGCCTGCACCACGCGCTCGTCGGCGCGCCAACCGGCGGCAGCCGAACAGTCGACGCGTTCACCGAGGATGTCACTCAAGGTGTCGACCCCGCGGCGAATCTGCTCCACCAACTGGGCCTCGCTCCAGCGCCCGGTATTGGCTTGCCAGCCATGGTGATCCCAGGCGTGCAAGCCAACCTCATGCCCAGCGGCCTTGGCCTGGCGCATCAAATGCCCCAGGTCACGGCCGATCGGCTTGCCCGGCCAGGCGGTGCCGGCCAGCAAAATGTCCCAGCCATACAGGCCGGCGGCGTTGGAGCGCAGCATTTTCCACAGGAACTGCGGGCGGATCAGGCGCCACAAGTGGCGCCCCATGTTATCCGGCCCGACACTGAAGAAGAACGTCGCTTTGAGCCCGGCTTCATCCAGGGTGTCGAGCAGCCGTGGCACCCCTTCACGGGTGCCACGGTAGGTGTCGACGTCGATGCGCAGACCTGCCTGCATTACTTCTTGTCCGCGATTTCGAGCATCGCTTCACGCAAGAAGAAGTCCAGCGTGTTGCCGATGGTTTCGCTCATTTCTACGGTTGGCTCCCAGTTCAGCAGGCGCTTGGCGTTGGCGATGCTTGGCTTGCGGTGCGCCACATCCTGGTAACCAGTGCCGTAGAACGCTTTGCTCTCGACATCGCGGAACCCGGCGAATGGCGGGAAGTTGCTGCGCAGTGGGTGGGCTTCGAACTGGCGCAGCAGCTCTTCGCCCAACTGGCGGATACTGGCTTCGTTTTCCGGGTTGCCGATGTTGATGATCTGGCCGTTGCACGCATCGTTGTCGTTATCGATGATGCGCGCCAGGGCTTCGATGCCGTCGGCGATGTCGGTGAAGCAGCGTTTCTGCTCGCCACCGTCGAACAGGCGAATCGGGGTGCCTTCCACCAGGTTCAGGATCAGTTGGGTGATCGCGCGGGAGCTGCCGATACGGGCCGAATCCAGGCGGTCCAGGCGCGGGCCCATCCAGTTGAACGGACGGAACAGGGTGAAGTTCAGGCCCTTGGCGCCGTAAGCCCAGATCACGCGGTCCAGCAGTTGCTTGGACACCGAGTAGATCCAGCGTTGCTTGTTGATCGGGCCCACCACCAGGTTGGAGGTGTCTTCGTCGAAGTACTTATCCTGGCTCATGCCATAGACTTCGGAGGTCGACGGGAAGATCACGCGCTTGTTGTACTTGACGCAGTAGCGCACCAGCTTGAGGTTTTCTTCGAAGTCCAGCTCGAACACGCGCAGCGGGTTGCGGGTGTATTCGATCGGCGTGGCGATGGCCACGAGCGGCAAGACCACGTCGCACTTCTTGATGTGGTACTCGATCCACTCGGTGTGGATGCTGATGTCGCCTTCCACGTAATGAAAGTGCGGGTGGCTGCGCAGGCGCTCGATGGCGTCGGAGCCGATGTCCAGGCCGTAGACTTCATAACGGTCGTCACGCAGCAGGCGCTCGGACAGGTGGTTACCGATAAAGCCGTTCACACCGAGGATCAGCACCCGCGTACGACGCGGCTTGCGGCCCGACTCGGCGCCGCGCAGCACCGAACCGTCCACCAAACCGAGTTCATTGGCCAGGGACGGGCCGGCCAGGTACAGGCCGTTGTCGTTGCGCTGGCCGAACTGGATCACCAGCGAGTCTTCGCCGCAGGCAATGCGCAGTGGGTTGACGCTGATCACACGGCCTGGCGCCAGGCCTTCGTTGCCCTTGACCACTTCGCTTTGCCACACGATCAGTTTGTGCTCGCCCACGGCGCAGAAGGCGCCCGGGTACGGTTGCGTCACGGCGCGGACCAGGTTGAACAGTTCTTCAGCCGGTTGCTTCCACTCCAGCTTGCCATCCGCGGCGGTACGGCGGCCAAAGTAGGTGGCCTGGCTTTCGTCCTGGGCGGTTTCCGGCAGTTTGCCTTCGGCCAGCGACGGCAGGGCGTCGCGCAGCAGGTTGCTGGCGGCGTCGCGCAGCTTGGCGTGCAGGGTCAGGCCGGTGTCGCTGCGCTCGATGGTGACTGTTTGCTGGGCCAGGATCGCCCCGGCGTCGGCACGCTTGACCATGCGGTGCAGGGTCACGCCGGTTTCGGTTTCACCGTTGACCAGCACCCAGTTGGCCGGTGCGCGGCCACGGTATTTGGGCAGCAGCGAGCCGTGCAGGTTGAACGCGCCCTTACCGGCGGTGGCCAGCAGTTCGTCGCTCAGCAGGTTGCGGTAGTAGAAAGAAAAGATGAAGTCCGGCTTGAGCTTGGCGATACGCTCGACCCACAGCGGGTGGTTGGCGTCTTCCGGGGCATGCACCGGGATGCCGTTGCGTGCGCACAGTTGGGCGACGGAGCCGTAGAAATTGTTTTCCTTGGGGTCGTCCGCATGGGTGAAGACGGCAGCAATTTCGTAACCCGTATTGAGCAGCGCTTCAATGCCTGCACAACCAATATCGTGGTAGGCGAATACAACAGCTTTTGAACTCATGACTGGACCTGATCGCAAGAAGTAGAGGTATGGGAGGACGTCAGGCCGTCAACGACGACCACGGGAGCCGGCGCTGCCGGTTGGTTGCGCAGCACTTTTTCAATAAAGAATCGAGGGCGAGCGCGCACATCGCTGTACATGCGTCCCAGGTATTCACCCAGCAGGCCCATGCCGATGAACTGGCCGCCGGTGAACACGAACAGCACCGCGAACAGCACGAACATGCCGTCGCCGGCCCATTCGGCGCCAAAGGCCAGGCGCAGCACGATCAGCGCAAAGGCGAACAGCATGCCGAGTGCGGCCAGGCTGAAACCGACAATGGACAGCAGGCGCAGCGGGGTGGTGGTCATGCAGGTCAGCAAGTCGAACATCAGGCTGATCAGGCGCATGGCGCTGTATTTGGATTCGCCGTGCTCACGCTCGGCGTGGTGCACCAGGATCTCGGTGGTGTGACGGGCAAAGCCGTTGGCCAGGATCGGGATAAAGGTGCTGCGCTCACGGCAGGCGAGCATGGCGTCGACGATGGTGCGGCGGTAGGCCCGCAGCATGCAGCCGTAGTCGGTCATGGCCACGCCGGTGGACCGTTGCACGGCGAGGTTGATCAGGCGTGAAGGCCAGCGGCGAAACGCCGAGTCCTGGCGGTTGTTGCGTACCGTGGCGACCACGTCGTAGCCCAGCGCAGCTTGCTCTACCAGGCGCGGGATTTCTTCGGGCGGGTTCTGCAGGTCGGCATCAAGGGTAATCACCACCTCGCCCCGGCACTGCTCGAAACCGGCCATGATCGCCGCGTGTTGGCCGTAGTTGCGGTTGAGGATCACCGCGACCACGTGGCTGCCGTCTTCAGCGGCGGCGTCTTCGAGCAGTTGCGCCGAGTTGTCGCGGCTACCGTCATCCACCAGGATGATTTCGTATTCGTAGGCCAGCTGCTTGCAGGCTGCGCGTGTGCGGCGGAGCAATTCAGGCAGGCTTTCTTGTTCGTTGTAGACCGGGATAACGATCGACACACAATGAATAGGGTAGGGTTTCAAAGATTCAGGACCTCGGGGGTTAGAACAACTTGGCGCTTGAAAACAGCAGCAATCATGGGGCGTATATCGTGCCCGCTGATAAAAAAACGGCGCTAAAGGTGACGCATAATCAACAGGTTAGCCGGTGTAGCGCAGTTTGCTCTGAAGTTTCACGATCAAGATTAAGCGTAAAAATGTGGAACAGATATGAAAGGCAGATGAAAAACTCGTTTATTTGGCAGGTAGACAGCTAGGGTTCAGCTAAGTAACTAAGGCATTAAAGCCTCTAGTTGCCTGGCGCAATAGGAACGGTCTGTAGGCCGTTTGGTTCAACGGTGCAGGGGCCCCGCAGGCGATAAATTTTATTCAACAATCTTCTCTGCAATGCGCCTCAAGTGCCGGTAAAGTAAGCCGTCTCTTGCCAGGGTAGTCGGATGAATAGCGTGCAGCTTTTACGCGGCCAGTTGCGGCCAGTGTTGATGGGGTTGTTGATGAGCGTCGCGTGCATCACCACGGTGCGGGCCGACGAGACGGTTGCGCTGACCAGCATCGACCAGGTGCCGGACGGTGTCGAAGTACGCGGCAGGCAGATCGCTGCGTACACCTGGGACGATCGCCAGGGCAAAAACCTGTTGGTGCTCGCCGAGCAAGTCAGCGAGCGCGATGACGACGGCACCCAGTCGGCATTTGTGTACGCGGCCCAGTACCTGATGGATGGCAATCGTCCCAAACGCGTGTGGATGCTCTACGACGATGTACAGCATTGCGAGTTCGACGCCTCCCTGCGCTTCGACATGGCCGCGACCAAGGTCACCGACCTGAGTGGCGATGGCATCACCCAGGCCACCGTGGGCTATTCGCGCACCTGCACCAGCGATGTCAGCCCGAATGAATTCAAGCTGATCATGCATGTGGGCAAGTCGCAGAAATACCGTCTGCGGGGTGTCGACCGGGTCGGTGCCAGTTGGTGGGACGAAGAGGCCGGGGCACTGCGCGGCATGCCGCTGCCCAAGGACTGCAGCGTGGCTGGCCAGCAGGCGTTGGTCAGCCAGTACAAGGAGCAGGGCACCGAGTTGCCCTTGCCGGGTTGCTATGGCGATGAAAAGGATTTTGCCAAGGCCCCGGAGGCGTACGTGACCTTCATGCGTCAGCACTGGTTTGCGCTGATGCAGAAGCAAGACGCCGAGTGGAGCCAGACCCAGACGCAATCCCAGGGGCCAACCGAGGAGGAGGATACGGCCCCGTGATTTGGTGCGAGCGCCTGTCATGGGGTAGACTCGGGCCTCGCCAATTCACTAAATACCTCGAATAAACAATGGCTTGGTTGAGGTATTTAATCCAAAGGCTGATCTCCCTTGACTGAGTCTATCCGCAACCCGCTGACCCTTTATCTCACCCGCCTGGCGCCCTCCAGCCAACTGACCATGCGTTATGTGCTGCAGGACGCCGCCGACCGCCTCGGCTTCGAAGACATCAACCTCGAAGAGATCGACTGGCACCTGCTGCAACCCGAACACGTCATCGCCCTGGTAGCCGCCCTGCGCGAGGATGGCTATGCGCCGAACACCTCGTCGCTGTACGTGAACGCGGTGCGCGGCGTGATGAATGAAGCGTGGCGGTTGAGCCTCATCAGCCAGGAACACTTGTTGCGCATGCGCATGGTCAAGGCAGCGTCCGGTAGCCGCCTGGGCCAGGGCCGCAACCTGCGGCGCACGCTGATCCGCGAAATGATGGACGTTTGCGCCGCCGACCCGCGCCCCCAGGGCCTGCGGGACGCAGCGGTGATCGGCATCCTGTACGGCTCGGGCATGCGCAAGTCGGAGTCGGTCAACCTTGACCTGGCGCAGATCAACTTCGACGAGCGCAGTTTGCGGGTGATCGGCAAGGGCAACAAGGAGCTGATCAAGTACGCCCCCGACTGGGCGTTCGCCAAGTTGCAGGCGTGGTTGGCGTTCCGGCGCGAGCAGCTCAAAGAGGGCGAGCAGGACGACAGCTTCCTGTTCAACCGCATCCGCCGTGGCAGCCACATCACCCGTGAGCGCATCACCAAGCACGCAATCTATTACATCGCGCGGCAACGGGGCGAGCAGGTGGGGGTAAAAATCATGCCGCACGATTTTCGCCGCTCGTTCATCACGCGGGTGATCGAGGAACATGATCTGTCGATTGCGCAAAAACTGGCGCATCACACCAATATCCAGACCACCGCCAGCTATGACGTGCGCGACGACAATGAGCGGCGTAGGGCGGTGGACCGGTTTGACCTGTGACTGCGTGAACAACCTGGATCAAATGGGGGCGCGGGCTGGCCCGATCCCCCAATGGTGTTTTTGCAGGCGTCAGAGTATGGGTTTGCCGCCGGTGACGGCGTAACGCGAACCGGAGATGTAGCTGCCTTCATCCGAGGCCAGCAGCACATAGATCGGCGCTACCTCCACCGGCTGGCCAGGGCGGCCCAGTGGGGTTTCGCTGCCGAAGCTCTGTACGTCGTCGTCGGGCATCGTCGAGACGATCAGCGGGGTCCAGATCGGGCCGGGCGCGACGCTGTTGACGCGAATGCCCTTACTGCCGAGCAACTGCGCCAAGCCACCGGTGAAGTTGGCAATTGCACCCTTGGTGGCCGCATAGGCCAGCAGGGTTGGCTTGGGCATGTCGGAGTTGACCGAGCTGGTGTTGATGATCGAGCTACCGGCTTTCATATGCGGCAGCGCGGCCTTGCAGATACGGAACATCGCGGTGATGTTGATATCGAAGGTTTTGACCCACTCTTCATCCTCGATTTCTTCGAGGGTTTCGTGGCTCATCTGGAACGCGGCATTGTTCACCAGCACGTCGATGCGCCCGAACTGTTCGACGGTTTTGTCCACCAGCGCCTGGCAGGTGGCCTTTTGCGCGATGTCACCGGGCAAGAGCACGCATTGACGACCCGCTTCTTCGACCCAGCGTGCGGTTTCTTTGGCGTCCTCATGCTCGTCCAGGTAAGCGATGGCCACGTCGGCGCCTTCACGGGCAAAGGCGATGGCAACCGCGCGGCCTATACCACTGTCGGCACCGGTGATCAGCGCGATCTTGTTGGCCAGTCGGCCCGAGCCTTTGTACGTCTGCTCGCCACAATCGGGGTAGGGCTCCATTTTTTTCTGGGTACCGGGCACGGCTTGGGCCTGAGGCGCGAAGGGCGGGCGAGGGTAGTCAGTCATTTTCAATCTCCATAGCTGTTCAAGGATGCTATGGGATTAGTAGTTGCGCGCCCGCCGATAGTTGTAATGGATGCCCGTGAGGCCCGACGAATGGTTGGCCCGGGCTAGACGCCGCGCTGCGCGCCCGAAAGGTGTGCCGGCAGGCGCCGTAATGTCCACATGACCGTGAGCATTGCCGCGACCGCACACAGTGCGATGCCGATCAACATCGGCGCTGGCGTATGGTCGGCAAACACCCCGACCAGGGTCATGGACACCGCAGCCGTGATCATCTGAATCGCGCCGAGCAGCGCCGAAGCGGAGCCCGCGACGGCGCCATGCTCCTCCAGCGATAACACCCCGGCCGCCGGCAACAGCAAGCCGAGGAACCCGAAGCCGATAAACAGCAGCGTCATCATCAGGGCCAGGCTGTCGACCCATACGGTGGTGATTGCCAGCAACGCCATGATTGCGGCGACGGCCACCACTGACCAACGAATCAATGGCGCCAGGCCAAAACGCGCACTGAGGCGCGCCGTGAGTTGGCTCATGGCAAAAAACGACGCCGCGTTCAGCGCAAAGCACAGGCTGAACTGGGTCGGGGTCAGGCCGAAGTACTCGATGTATACGAACGGCGCGCTGCCGATAAACACGAAGAACGTGGCCAGGCCAAAGCCGCACACCACCGACAAACCGATAAAGACCGGGTCACGCAGCAGTGCGCCGTAGCTGCTGAACGCGCTGCCCTGGGTCTTGCCCAAACGGCGCTCGGCGGGGTGGGTTTCCGGCAGTTGGACGATGGTCATCCCCAGGCACAACACCGCCACAACGGCGAGCACGGCAAATACTTCGCGCCAGCTCCACAGCGAAATCACCAGGCTGCCGGCCAGCGGCGCGAGGATCGGCGAGACGCTCATCACCAGCATCAGCAACGCCATCAGGCGGGCCGCTTCGTGGCCGGTGTAGAGGTCGCGCACGATCGCTCGGGGGATGACCATGCCCGCGCACGCGCCAAACGCCTGCACCGCACGAAAGCCAATCAGCACCTCGATGGTCGGCGCCAACGCACAGCCGACGCTGCCGATGGCAAAGATCACCAACCCTGCGTAAATCGGTGGCTTGCGCCCGAACACATCACTGAGCGGCCCGTAGAACAGTTGGCACACGCCAATGATCATGAAAAACACCGTAAGGCTCATCTGCACAGCCGCCGGCGAGGCCTGCAAACTGGCGCCCAGGGTGGGCAGGGCCGGCAGGTAGATGTCGATGGCAAAGGGGCCGACGGCGGTGATCAAACCCAGCAGCAGGGCGAGGTGAGCAATACTTCGAGACATGAGCGGTTCCGGGCAGAGCAGAAGCCGGTCAGATTAAGGGATCTGTACAGATCCGCAAACTTAGTCTTCATTAACCGAAGATTCTTGCCGATAACCTTGGCAGTGACGCGTGAGCGGTTGGGTTCCAGCCGGCGGTCCAGGTAGGGGGATACCAGCATGACGATCAGAGTGCGCTTGATGCTGTTGATTGCGACCGGACTGCTTACGGCGCTGGTCATGAGCCTGACCGGCTACCTGGGCAATACGCGCATGGGCGCCGCCGTGGAGGCCAATGAGGTGAGCATGACCATGCTGCGCAACCACATGGAAGCCGACATGATGCACGACGCCCTGCGCGCCGACGTGTTGTCGGCGCTGTTGGTGGGCCTGGGGAAAAGCACCAGTACCAAGGCCGAGGTCAGCAGTTCGCTCAAGGAACACGCTGAGCACTTCCGCCAAGTGCTGGGGGACAACCTGAAGCTGCCGTTGGACGATACGCTCAAGGCCAGCCTGGAAAAGATCCGGCCCAGCCTGGACACTTATGTGAGTACGGGCGAGCGCATTGTCACCCTGGCTCTGGACAATCCCGAGGCCGCGCGCAGCGAACTGGAGACGTTCAACGCCGCTTTCAGCACCCTGGAAGATCAGATGGCGGCGCTCAGTGAGCTGATCGAGAGCAACACCGAACAAAGCAGCATCGGTACCCGGCAGACCATCAGCACGGCCAACATCACCCTCGGCGCGGTATTGATCGCCAGCCTTGTTCTGCTGCTGGCTCAGGGTCGCTGGGTGATGCTGAGCATCATGGGCCCGCTGCAGACCGCCAGCCACATTGCGGCCAGCATCGCCCGGGGCAACTTGAGCGAGCCGATTGTGGAGCCCAAGCGCAAGGACGAAGCCGGCGCGTTGATCCGCAGCCTGGCCACCATGCAACGGGACCTGCGCGGCATGATCGAAGTGGTGCGCGGCAATGCGCATGGCGTCAACAGCATGAGCGAACAGTTGAGCCAGGGCTGCCATGAAGTCGCCGGCAGCAGCCAGCAACAAAGCGCCGCCGCCAGCACCATGGCCGCTGCAGCCAGTGAAATGACCGCCAGTATCGAGGAAATCACGCGGCATGCCGGTCGCGCACTGGACATGGCCAACCAGGCGCAAGCCTTGGCCACGGACGGCGGCAAGGTGATTCACCAGGTGGTTAAGGATATGGATGGCATTGCCCGTTCAGCGCAGCAGTCGGCCCAGGTCATCCGCACGCTGGACAAGGAGTCCGAGGCCATTTACAGCATTATCCAGGTGATTAAAGGCATTGCCGACCAAACCAACCTGCTGGCCCTGAACGCCGCGATCGAAGCCGCCCGCGCCGGGGAGCAGGGCCGAGGTTTTGCGGTAGTCGCCGATGAAGTCCGCAGCCTGGCCGGGCGCACGAGCGCCTCGACCCAGGAAATTGCCAGCATGGTCGGGCGTATCCAGCAAAACACCCGCGAGGCGGTGACCAGCATGGAGGAGGGCGTCGCTCAAGTGGACAAGGGCATGGCCGTGACCGCCGAGGTCGAGCGGGCTATCCGTGAAATCCTGCAGGCCACCCTGAGTACCACGGAGTTGGTCAACGATATTTCGCGCACGATCGGCGAACAGAGCCTGGCCAGCAATGAAATCTCGCATCAGGTGGAGATGATTGCGGGCATGTCGGAAAACAACAGCCGGGTAATAGGGCAGACAGCCTCGACAACCGATGAGCTGGCGGGGTTGGCGGGGAAGTTGTCGCAATCTGTCGATCGGTTTCAGCTTTGATTGCGTAACTTGTTGATTTAACTCAACTAAATAGTCATTTAGTTGAGTAAAGTCTCAAGCGCCTAGCGTTGAAGGAGGAGGTTAACGCACCTCTTTGGCGCTGTCGCCCCAAACCACGGTCTTGTTCACGTAATAGCCGGCAACCAACCACTGGTTGCCATCTTCACGCAACACGACTTTTTCCTTGACGCTCGTCACGGCATACGTGGAGGGAAACTCTACAACGGCATAGCGCCCGGCAGGTGCATCCGGCATCTGATCAGTAAAACCCATGCTCACCGGGCCGTGCTCCTTGAGCGTTCCGAGCCCAAGTCGCAGGCCTTTGACAGCGTTGCTCCAGACGAACTCAGACGTCATGGCCTTGAACACCGGGCTGAGCAGCGTCCAGGTTTCATCGACTTTGCCCTCATCAAGCAAGTGTATAAAGCGGCCAGCCGCCTCAAAGACGCGCTGCTGATGCTCAGGCGTGCCTGGGTCCGTCAGCGTGACCGGCTTGGGCGGCGCCTTGTTGAAACTGACGTCGCAACCGGCCATCAAGATACCGCAGCAGAGCATCACAATGAGTCGCTTCATGCAGACCTCGAAGGGAGATGGCATCCATGCGGTCGAGTAAAGTTGAACACTCAAGCTAATGCCATTCATGAGGGGGCTGAATGCAGGATTTCTGCAAATCAATTTGAGAGGAGTTTGCCTGGTGAAATCTGCTGGGCAGCTGGTGCTGAGCACGCAATAGGATATTGCGCATAATGTATATTATGTTAAATCATGTATCAGGCTACCGCACGCCTTTGCTACATAACCTAGGTGACCAACAGAAATGAGAGCAAATGTGTGACGGTCGCGATTTGAAGAGACTTTCCCATCCTAAGAGCTTTGGCCGCTACTACCAGTTTGAGATGACCTCAGACTCAAGCGGTAGCTGCAAGGCATCCCCGTCCAGGCTGCAACCGCAGATTGATCAAGAGCAAGGTTTTCGCCCGCATATAAAAGCCATGCGTTTAGTGTCTAGCGGCGAGAATACCAGCGGCGCCACGATCTCCTGCTCACCGGAGCTGTCGGTCAGCGGCGCAGAGCCCGCCATCGAAATATGGGATGCGGCCTTCATGACCCAACCGTCCACATTCGTATCCCCCGAGCTGCTGACCATCGTCACCTGCGGCTTAGCGCCGTCGGACTTGAAGCGATAGGACAACTTCACGCTCTTCGCTGCGCCCGTGGCATTGACCGCATCGAAAACCTCTCGCACCGCCATGCGGCGGTTCTGCTCCTTGAGAAACCCCGACATCCAGAGTTGCTGATACCGCACTCCCTGCGCGTCACTCAGTGGCTGGCCCTGCTTGCGCAAACGGCTCATCGCCTCCCAGGCGCTATCACCAAAGCGCTCGGTCGAATCCAGGTAGAGCGCCAAGGCACCGGGCAAATCCTGCGCCCCCCCTTTGCCCTCCTCCATCAAGCGCCCTAGTGGCAGCGCGGCATTCTTGCCCGAGAGGCGATAGAACGCCCGCGCCTTGGCGTAATCCACCGGCTCGCCTTCACCGCGTTCGGCCATTTGCCCCAGCAGAATATTGGTGACGGGATTGAGCTTGGCAGACTCGACAAACAGCGCACGGGCCTTGGTGAAGTCCTGATCGACGCCGTATCCACCCTCTTTATACATCTTGCCCAACGCGGCCTTGCACATGGCGTTTCCGTAGTCGGCAAAGCGCTCGATGTAACTGAGGTTGTCGCGTTCGAACGGTTTTTTACCCGCGATCAACATGCACCGCATGCTAACCAGCGAGGAGTCGTAATCGGCGGGCCGGGTCACGCTCTGGCAGCCGCTGATTGCAGCAAAAAGCATCAGAAGGGTCAGGGGTTTGAACATGGCGTCCTTGCATCCGTTGAACAGGAAAGGACGCGATTATGCCATTGATCAAACAGAGGCGCCGTCAGGGCACACCCTTGACGACTGCTTTGCTACGACGACACCAGTTGCTTATGAACATCTGACATCGCCCACTTGTTAAATCACGTATCAGGCTACCGCACGCCTTTGCTACACAACCAAGGCATTGATCTCTGCAACCACCTGCATCGTCGCCGCTTCAACGGTTCCTTCATTCCGGCACAGCACCCAACCGTGATCTGCAACCGCGCGCTCGAACGCGTGAGTACAGGCAACCTGTTGTGCCAGTTCATGGATGACCGTACTGCTCAGCCCACGCCGGCGTGTGGCCGCCCTTGCCCATGAAATGTCGGGTGCGGTCACCACGCCGACGTGCAGGTCTGGCACGCGTACGTTTCGATCCATGTTCATTTGCAGGATCTCTGCAAACGGGATTGTTCGGCGAAATGCGGCGTCAGACGGATACCAGCGATCAATCAAGATGATGCTGTCGGATGGCTGTTCAGGCAGCACGTGCTGGGATATCCACGCGCGGCTGTCAGCAAAGCGCTGGCAAATCGTGCGCTCCAATTCCTGTGTGGGATGCCTGGCGAGTTGATTCACGAGCAGCATGGTTTGCGCCCTGGAGGGATCGCATTTTCGCTCACACAGCCGGATCACCTTCTTATGGTCTGCCCGCAACACCTGGGTAATGGCTTCCAACAGTGTGGTTTTACCGACGCCCTTGGGCCCATCCAGAGAAACAAACAGCGCACGATTCATTCTTCACACTTCAACAGGTACACGGTTTTGTCCGCTGGGTTCGTTGCAATTGCACCGCGCGATTGTACTCACTGGCACACCTGATTACAGGCCAAACTATGCCCTGGCTGCATACCCCATTCTTAAACGTCATAATCCTACGTTTTCCTACATGGTAATCTCACACGTCTACCAATAGGCTTTGATCGAATGTCGACGATGGCCAGCACCAGGAAAGATCATGCCGAAAAAGTCCCACTCAGCCCTGCGCCGTAATTTCCGTGAATTGCTTGCAACGCCAACGTGCGTTGAAACCGCTTCTGTATTCGACCCGATGTCTGCACGTATCGCCGCTGACCTGGGTTTTGAGGTTGGCATCCTGGGAGGCTCCGTCGCCTCGTTGCAGGTATTGGCAGCGCCCGATTTTGCGCTGATCACGCTGAGTGAGTTCGTTGAGCAGGCGACCCGCATCGGCCGCGTCGCGCAACTGCCGTTCATTGCCGACGCCGACCACGGCTACGGCAACGCCCTGAACGTGATGCGCACCGTCGAAGAGCTTGAGCGCGCCGGTGTGGCAGCGCTGACCATCGAAGACACCTTGCTGCCCGCGCAATTTGGGCGCAAGTCCACCGACCTGATCTCCATTGACGAAGGTATCGGCAAAGTCCGGGCCGCCCTGGAAGCCCGTGTCGACCCTGAACTGTCGATCATCGCGCGGACCAACGCCGGCGTGCTGCCGACCCAAGCGGTGATCGAGCGCACCCTGGCCTATCAAAACGCCGGTGCAGACGGGATTTGCATGGTCGGTGTCAGCGACTTCGAACACCTGGAACAGATCGCGGAGCACCTCACCGTTCCGCTGATGCTGGTGACTTACGGCAACCCCAAGCTCAATGACAGCCAACGCCTGGCCAGCCTGGGCGTACGCGTGGTGGTCGCCGGCCACGGTGCTTACTTCGCCGCCATCAAAGCCACTTACGACAGCCTGCGCGCCCAACGCCAGTTGACCCACAGCACGTCGAACCTCAGCGCGACCGAACTGACGCACACCTACACGTTGCCGGAAAGCTACGTGGCGTGGGCGCAAGAGTTCATGGATGTAAAAGAGTAATACCCGGGCGGAACGAGGGGGCCACCCCCCTCCTCCACACCGCGCTACCTCCGGCTATCAGCCCACCCAACCGACAGCGGCTTTGGGAATCACTTCAGATTCATCCAGTTTCGACGCAAACATGCTCACTGCCTGCACCGCATCACTGGTGCTGGTGCGGATCTGCAGGATCACCGAGCCTGCCTGGTCCGCCAGGCTGACGCCACGCTGGGCGCCTTCCTGGGTCGCGTTCATGCTGGTCACCGCGTCGCGGGTTTCGGAAAGGATCATGCCGATCATCTCAGCGATTTCCGCTGTCGAGCGGCTGGTGCGTCCCGCCAACTGCCGAACTTCATCGGCCACCACCGCAAAACCACGACCCTGATCACCGGCCCGCGCGGCCTCGATAGCGGCGTTCAGCGCTAGCAGGTTGGTCTGGTCGGCAATGCCGCGAATAGTATTGACGATGGCGGTGATCTGCTCGGAACGATCGCCCAACTGCCCGACCAGGCGCGCGGATGCGCCAATGTTGTCGGCGATACGGCGCATTTCCGTGGCCGTTTCCTGGATCACTTGGGTGCCGTGTTCGGCGAAGCGCTCGGTCTCCGAGGAAATATGATAGGCCCGCGAGGCGCCGCGAGAGTCCTCTTCGAACTTCTCCACGCGCTCGGTGATGTCGCTGGCAAACTTGACGATCTTGATCAGCGTGCCATCGCCGTCGTACACCGGGTTGTAGCTGGCTTCCAGCCACACCACGCGGCCATGCTTGCCGAGGCGCTTGAATTGCCCGGTGAAGAACTCACCGTTATTCAGGCGGCGCCAGAAGTCTGCGTATTCGCTGCTGTTGATCAGCGTGGGCTCGCAAAACAGCTGGTGCTGTTTGCCTTTGATTTCCGCCAGCGAATAGCCCATCACATTCAAAAAGTTGGAGTTGGCATCCAGCACCTGGCCACGCAGGTCGAACTCAATCACCGCCATCGCGCGATCGAGTGCGACCAGCTTGCTGCGGGTAGCGGCTTCTTGCGAGACTTTTTCGGTGACATCCAGCGCGTACTTGACCACTTTCAACACCTTGCCGCCTTCATCCAGCACCGGGTTGTAGCTGGCTTCCAGCCAGATAGTCCTGCCCTTGGCGTCCACCCGCTTGAAGGTGCCCGACACAAACTTGCCGGCCTTGAGCTCAGCCCAGAACTGGCTGTAGGCCGGGCTGTTGGTGAGTGACGGCAAGCAGAACTCGCGGTGGGTTTTACCCGCCAGCTGCTCGCGGCTGTAGCCCAGGGTCTTGAGGAAGTTGTCATTGGCCCGCAGCACTGTGCCGTTCAGGTCGAATTCAACCACCGCCATGGAGCGCTCAAGTGCGCCAATCAGTCCTTTGTATTCGGTAACGTCGGCCGTCCTGGCCGCCAGTTCTGATTTAAGTGCAGTGTTGAACATGGCGCCCCCTCAGGCATGCGAATAACCGGTTACTTGACTCGCTATCGGCGGGGAAATACGCGACTTGACTCAGCTGCAATGTTTATTTTCTGACGTCAATCGACTGCCTCAACCGCTCGCGCATGCCCGTGCTGGCTGCCGGGCCTGCCTGCAACACGCACTGGTCCCACGGCACCACGTTGCCGTCGGCGCTCGCCATCATCGGCTGCAGCAACTGGCCGGTATCACGGTCAACCACCTCCACGCTGACACCCTCCTCGGCGTAATGCCGATTGCCCCACGCCACCAAGGCCATCAGCACCACGCGAAAGTCTTCGCCCTTGGCCGTGGGCACGTATTCGTAGCGCGGTGGGCGCTCACTGTAGGGAAGGCGCTGCAACATGCCGGCGTCGACCAAGGCATTCAGGCGGCGCGTCAGCATATTCGGCGCAATGCCCAGGCTGCGCGAAAACTCGTCGAAGCGGCGCAGGCCGTGTAACGCGTCGCGCATGATCAGGATGCTCCACCACTCCCCTACCCGGTCGAGGCTACGGGCGATGGGGCATTCGTCGCTGGTAAGGGACTTGCGTTGCATGCGGCTTCCTGTGTGTCGGTGCAAAGTTGCGTAGCGCCATGTTACTTTCATGATGATAGTAACGTCCATAGGGCTTGTACCCTCAACGCAACCGGAGTCGATTGATCATGAGTAAGCGTATCGTTGTGACGGGCATGGGCGCACTGACGCCGCTGGGCGCTGACGTCGAGTCAACCTGGCAGCGCTTGTTGGCCGGGCAATCGGGCATTCGTCAGCTGCCGCAAGCATTGATCGGCGACCTGGCGATCAGCATCGGCGGTCAGGTGCAGACTGTGCTGCAAGACCCGCAAGCCGGGTTTGATCCCGACCGACTCTTGGCTGCCAAGGAACAGCGCAAGATGGACCGCTTCATCCTGTTCGCCCTGGCAGCGGCCGATGAAGCCTTGAAACAGGCCGGCTGGGCGCCGAAAACCGTCGAAGAGCAGGAACGCACCGCCACCATTATCGCGTCGGGCGTGGGCGGCTTTCCGGCCATCGCCGATGCGGTGCGCACCACTGACAGCAAGGGCCCACGGCGCTTGTCGCCGTTCACCATTCCGTCGTTTCTGAGCAACATGGCCGCCGGGCATGTGTCGATCAACTACGGTTTGAAAGGCCCGCTGGGCGCACCGGTCACCGCGTGCGCGGCGGGTGTGCAGGCCATCGGGGACGCGGCGCGGATGATCCGTGCCGGTGAAGTCGATGTAGCGGTGTGCGGCGGTGCCGAGGCGGCGATCCATCGGGTCAGCCTCGCCGGGTTTGCCGCAGCGCGGGCCTTGTCCAGCGACTTCAACGACAGCCCGGAGCGCGCCTCGCGGCCCTTCGACCAGGCGCGCGATGGCTTCGTGATGGGCGAAGGCGCTGGCATTCTGGTCATCGAATCGCTCGAGCACGCCCTGGCGCGCGGCGCGCAGCCGATTGCCGAACTCGTGGGGTACGGCACCAGTGCCGATGCCTATCACATGACGGCCGGCCCGGAAGACGGCGACGGCGCACGCCGGGCCATGTTGCAGGCCCTGCGTCAGGCGGGTATCGAGGCGTCCCAGGTGCAGTACCTGAACGCCCATGCCACCTCGACGCCGGTGGGCGACAAAGGCGAATTGGCCGCGATCAAGACAGTCTTCGGCGCCAGTGGCCAGCCGGCGATCAGTTCGACCAAATCCGCCACCGGCCATTTGCTCGGTGCGGCAGGCGGCATCGAAGCCATCTTCACCGTGCTTGCCCTGCGCGATCAGGTCGCTCCGGTGACCCTCAACCTTGAAAACCCCGACCCCCTCGCCGAAGGCCTGGACCTGCTGCGCGGGACCGCACGGCCGATGCCAATTGAGTACGCGCTGTCCAACGGCTTCGGCTTTGGCGGCGTGAATGCCAGCGTGCTGTTCCGCCGCTGGGTGTAACCCGCGGTTTGCCCCTGCGGTGATTTTCGGGGACCATGGGCGCCTTCTGTTACAGCCAAAAAGAGGCGCCCATGGCCAACCACGACCTGTCCTACACCCCCGATCCGGATGCCGATTCGATTTCTTCCGACGTGATCGGCTTCAACGGCATCCTCGTCTCTACCCAGATCCCCACGCATGCCGATGGCAGCCTGGAACTGGGCGATATCACCGCGCAAAGCGAATGCACCCTGCAAGCCTTGAAAGTCGCCCTGGAAAAAGCCGGCAGCTCGATGGACCGGGTGATGCACCTGACCATTTATCTGACTGATATGGCCGACCGCGCCGCCTTCAACGAGGTCTACAAACGCTTCTTCGCCAAGCCCTGGCCCGTGCGCGCGGCAGTTGGCGTGGCCGCATTGGCGGTGGAAGGCATGCGCGTGGAAGTCACCGCGATGGCCGCCCAAGCCTGAAGTGATGCCGGTCAGGCATTTCACAGCTACAATGCGCGCCTCAACCGTGACAAGCCTGACTAAAAAAACTATGTCCTTGCCCAAGCACCACCTTGAATTGCTCAGCCCTGCCCGCGATGTCGCCATCGCGCGCGAGGCGATCCTGCATGGCGCCGATGCCATCTACATCGGCGGCCCAAGCTTTGGCGCGCGCCATAACGCGTGCAACGAGGTGAGCGATATCGCTCAACTGGTCGAATTCGCCCGCCGTTACCACGCGCGGGTGTTCACCACCATCAACACCATCCTGCATGACAACGAGCTGGAACCCGCGCGCAAGCTGATCCATCAGCTCTACGACGCCGGCGTCGACGCGTTGATCGTGCAGGACCTGGGCGTGATGGAGCTGGATATTCCGCCCATCGAGCTGCACGCCAGCACCCAGACCGACATCCGTACCCTGGGCCGCGCTAAGTTTCTCGACCAGGCCGGGTTCTCGCAGTTGGTATTGGCCCGTGAGCTGAACCTGCAAGAGATCCGCGCCATCGCCGACGAAACCGATGCCGCCATCGAGTTCTTTATCCACGGCGCCCTGTGCGTTGCGTTTTCCGGGCAGTGCAATATCTCCCACGCGCAGAACGGCCGCAGCGCCAACCGTGGCGATTGCTCCCAGGCTTGCCGCCTGCCGTACACCTTGAAAGACGACCAGGGCCGCGTCGTGGCCTTTGAAAAACACCTGCTGTCGATGAAAGACAACAACCAGAGCGCCAACATCCGCGCCCTGGTCGAAGCCGGCGTGCGCTCGTTCAAGATCGAAGGCCGCTACAAGGACATGGGCTATGTGAAAAACATCACCGCCTATTACCGCCAGCGCCTCGACGATGTCCTCGAAGACCGCCCGGACCTGGCGCGCGCCTCCAGTGGCCGCACCGCGCATTTCTTCCTGCCCGACCCGGAAAAAACCTTCCACCGTGGCAGCACCGACTACTTTGTCACCGACCGCAAGATCGACATCGGCGCCTTCGACACCCCGACCTTCACCGGCCTGCCGGTGGGTGTGGTGGAAAAAGCCGGCAAGCGCGACTTGCAGGTGGTCACCCATGAGCCGCTGTCCAATGGCGACGGCCTCAATGTATTGATCAAGCGTGAGGTGGTGGGTTTCCGCGCCAACATCGCAGAAGCCAAAGGCGAGTTCGAGGAAGATGGCCAGAAGCGCTACCGCTACCGCGTCGAGCCCAATGAAATGCCGGCTGGCCTGCATCAGTTGCGCCCGAACCATCCCCTGAACCGCAACCTGGACCATAACTGGCAACAGGCGTTGCTCAAGACCTCGGCCGAGCGCCGTATCGGCCTGACGTGGGTTGCGCGCCTGTGCGAAGCGCAGCTGGAGGTCACCGCCACCAGCGAAGAAGGCATCCGCGCCAGCGTCACCCTGCCCGGCCCGTTCGGCGTGGCCAACAAACCGGAACAGGCGCTGGACACGCTGCGCGATCTGCTCGGCCAGCTCGGCACCACCGAATACCACGCCACCCACATCGAGCTGGATGCGCCGCAGGCGTTCTTCATTCCCAACTCGCAGCTCAAGGCCCTGCGCCGCGAAGTGATTGAAGCCCTGACCGCCGCCCGTGTCGCCGCCCACCCGCGTGGCGGGCGCAAGGCCGAAACCACGCCGCCGCCGGTGTACCCGGACGCGCACTTGTCGTTCCTGGCCAACGTCTACAACCAGAAAGCCCGCGACTTCTACCATCGCCACGGGGTGGAGCTGATCGATGCGGCCTTCGAAGCCCATGAAGAAACCGGCGAAGTGCCGGTGATGATCACCAAGCACTGCCTGCGCTTCTCGTTCAACCTGTGCCCTAAACAGGCCAAGGGCGTGACGGGCGTGAAGACCAAGGTGGCGCCGATGCAATTGATCCATGGCGATGAAGTGCTGACCCTCAAGTTCGACTGCAAACCCTGCGAGATGCACGTGGTGGGCAAGATCAAGGGGCATATCCTGGGTCTGCCGCAGCCTGGCAGCGGTGTGGGCCACTTCAACCCGGAAAACATCATCTTCCAGGGCACGCACTAACCCTGCGGGAGCGGGGCCACCACCAGCCCCGCTGCAACCCTGCAGCCGCCAGCAGAATCGCGGCAACGCCCAGCCATTGCAGCCAACCCAGGCGATGCCCGAATGCAATCCAGTCCACCAGGATCGCCGCAATCGGGTAGATGAACGACAACGCGCCGGTGATGGCGGTCGGCAGTTTCTGGATCGCTCCGTACAGCAACACGTACATCAAGCCGGTGTGTACCACGCCCAGCGTCACCAGGGCGGCCCAGGCCTGGGTCGCAACCGGCACGCTGTTCCACGGCACCAAAGGCGCAAGCAATACCGCGCCGGTGGTCACTTGGATCAGCGCCATCAAATGCGGCGGCACCGCCTTCAAACGCTTGATGATCAGTGCGGCAGTCGCATACAGGAAGGCTGCGCCCAGCGCTAACGCAATACCGCTGAGGTAATCGCCTCCGCTGCTTTGCTGCTCGCCATGGGCCGTGACGATCGCCAGCATGCCCACAAAGGCCAGGCTCAGCCACGCCAGCTTCTGCAGGGTGATCTTTTCGTCCAGAAACACCGCCGCCAGCAGCACCAACATGAACGGCTGCACGTTATAGACCGCTGTGCTGATGGCGATGGACGCGCGGGAATAGGACTCAAACAACAGCAGCCAATTGCCGACGATGGCCACGCCGCTGAGCATTGCCAACCCAAGCTTGGCCCAACTGAGCAGGTCCAGGCGCAGGTAACCCAGTACCGCGCAGACCAGCAACAGCGTCAGCGCGCCGATCACGCAGCGCCAGAACACCACTTCGATCACCGATACACCCGACACCAGCACAAACCAGCCGATGCTGCCCGAGATCAGCATGGCGGCGACCATTTCCCACGACCCGCGACGGATAGATGTGTCCACGTTTGATGCTCCTCAAATGAGGCTCAAGTATGGCAATCTGCTCGGTAGCGGCTCCAGCGCTTAAATAAGGCCAGACAGCCGAATCACCTTTTCTTATTAGGCTGACACCATGATTGACACCATCGACCAGCAACTGATCGCCGCCTTGATGGACGACTCGCGCCTGTCACTCAAGGCCCTGGCGGGCATCACCGGGCTGTCCTCGCCCAGCGTTGGCGAGCGCTTGCGACGCCTGGAGGAGCGCGGCGTGCTCACCCACTACACCGTCGACATCGACCCCAAACATTTCGGCTACCTGCTGCAGGCCATCGTGCGGATTCGCCCGTTGCCCGGCAAGTTGCAGGAGGTGGAGCGCCAGATCCAGGCCATCCCCGAGTTCACCGAATGCGACAAAGTCACCGGCGAAGATTGCTTCATCGCACGCCTGCACGTACGCACCATGGACCAGTTGGACGCCCTCCTCGACCGCCTCAACGCCTATGCGGAAACCAACACCGCGATCGTCAAGAAAACCCCGGTGAAGCGACGATTGCCGCCATTGGCTGACTGATACCGGTGATCGGTTGATCAAGTACCCTGGCAAGCCCTTTCTTTATCAAACAGGCTTGTAGCCTGGTTGTGCCAGGTAGTCTTCCTGTGGCTTGCAGCCTGATTGTTTCAAATAGGCTTCATGTAGCTTGCAGTCTAGTTGTGCCAGATAGCCTTCCTGTGACTTGCAGTCTAGTTGTGCCAGATAGCCTTCTTGTGGCGAGCGGGCTTGTTGTGGCTTTCCTTCTTATTTTGGCGTTCTGGCGTCGCTGTCTCCTGGTTCGCCTGCTCATCCTCTCGTCCACTGGTCCTGTGGCGCTCCGTT
>NZ_WKCB01000025.1 GCF_021606685.1 Pseudomonas syringae | reverse complement strand
TAGGGGGGGTGTTGCCGATGGCGGTAGATCAGCTAATCAATCTGTCGACTGATATACCGCCATCGGGGGCAAGCGCCCTCCCCCATAGTTTGTGTGTCAGACAGTAAAACCGCGGCGGCCTTGCAAGCCGCCGGTGTGGAGGAAGATCAGGCGCGTGCCGGGGGTGAAGCGCCCGGCGTTGATCTGCTGCTTCAATGCCAGTAGCGCTTTTGCGGTGTAGAGCGGCTCCAGTGGCAGGCCGCAAGCCTTTTCCGTGGTTTCGATAAAGTCGAGCAACAGTGGATCTACCTTGGCGAAACCGCCCCGGCTGGCGTCCAGCAATGCATATCCGCCTGGTGCGATAGCGGCGATGTTCTGCGCCACGCCATGGTCGTCCGGCACCGCCAAAGCACCGTACACCGGATGCGCGCCCGCCTCTGCCAGCGCCAAACCCGCCAGCGTGGTGCCGGTACCCGCCGCCAGCCACCAGGCGTCGTAATCGCCCCAACCGAGCGTACTCAACTGCGCGCGGGCCTGCTCGACCAGCACGCCACAGCCCAATGCGCCCGCCAGCCCGCCGCCGCCCTCCGGCACGGGGTGCAACTCGGGATACTGCTCACGCCAGGGCAACCAGAAACCCGGCTCATGCCGCGCGCGATAGCCGCCGTAACCCAGCCAATGCAGCTGCATGCCAAAGGTCTTGAGGTCGAGGACGGTGGGTGTATCTTGCGGATGCCCGCGCAACAGGCCGACGGTGGGAAAATCAAAACGCTTGCCGGCGGCTGCCAACGCGTGCAGATGGTTGGAGTAGGCGCCACCCAGGCTGATGATGCCGCTGGCACCGGCCTGTTGCGCCTGTGCCAGATGCTCGGTGAGCTTGAACCACTTGTTGCCGCTGATCAGCGGGTCGATGCGATCCAGGCGCAACACGGCCAACTCGACGCCGTTCAGCCAATCAAGCCGCAGGCGTTCAAGGGGTGCGTGGGGGAGCCAATCGAAGGGACCCATCGGGAGGAATCTGCCTAAAAAACGGGGCGGTAGTCTAACACCGCCCCGCTCGGGTGCTTACAGCTCGGCCGCCAGGCGCGAGCCCTGATTGATGGCGCGCTTGGCATCCAGCTCGGCCGCTACGTCGGCGCCGCCGATCAGGTGCACGGTCTGGCCGGCCGCGACCAGCCCGTCCTGCAGTTCACGCAGCGGGTCCTGACCGGCGCAGATGACGATGTTGTCCACCGCCAGCACCTGGGGCTCGCCCTCGGCGCCGATGCGGATATGCAGGCCTTCATCGTCGATCTTGAGGTACTCGACGCTGTTGAGCATCTGCACCCGCTTGTTCTTCAGGCCGGTACGGTGGATCCAGCCGGTGGTCTTGCCCAGTCCGTCGCCAACCTTGGAGGCTTTGCGCTGTAGCAGGAACACCTCACGCGCCGGCGCATGCGGCTCGGGCTGGATGCCGGCCACGCCGCCACGGGCTTGCAGCTGGGTATCGATGCCCCACTCTTTCCAGAACGCGTCGCGGTCCAGGCTGGTAGACACGCCCTGGTGGACGAGGAATTCCGAGACGTCAAAACCGATACCGCCGGCGCCGATCACCGCCACGCGCTTGCCGACGGGCTTGCGCTCGAGGATCACGTCCAGGTAGCTGAGCACCTTGGCGTTCTCGACCCCAGGGATGGCCGGGGTGCGCGGCGCAATGCCCGTGGCCAGAATGATCTCGTCATAGCCGCCCGCCGCCAGCTGGGCAACGTCGACCCGGGTGTTCAGGCACAGCTCGACGTGGGTGGTCTGCAATTTGCGTTTGAAGTAGCGCAGGGTTTCGAAGAACTCTTCCTTGCCCGGCACACGCTTGGCGATATTGAACTGGCCGCCGATTTCGCTGGCTGAATCGAACAGGGTCACTTGATGCCCACGCTCGGCGGCAACTGTTGCAGCGGCCAGGCCAGCAGGGCCGGCGCCGACCACCGCGATTTTCTTGATGTGCTGGACCGGCAGGTAATTAAGCTCAGTTTCATAGCAGGCACGCGGGTTGACCAGGCAGGTGGTCAGCTTGCCGCCAAAGGTGTGGTCCAGGCAGGCCTGGTTACAGCCGATGCAGGTGTTGATTTCATCGGCACGGCCGGCGGCGGCCTTGTTGACGAACTCCGGGTCAGCCAAAAACGGCCGCGCCATCGACACCATGTCGGCATCGCCTTGGGCGAGGATCTGCTCGGCGATTTCCGGCGTGTTGATACGGTTGGTGGTGATCAGCGGGATCTGCACTGAACCGCGCAATTTGGCGGTGACTTTGCTGAATGCACCCCGCGGCACCTTGGTGGCGATCGTCGGAATACGCGCTTCGTGCCAGCCGATACCGGTGTTGATGATCGTCGCACCGGCGCCCTCAATGGCTTTGGCCAGCTGCACGATCTCTTCCCAGGTGCTGCCGCCTTCTACCAGGTCGAGCATCGACAGGCGGAAAATAATGATGAAGTTCGGGCCCACCGCTTCGCGTACCCGGCGCACGATTTCCACGGCCAGGCGCATGCGGTTCTCGTAGCTGCCGCCCCAACGGTCAGTGCGATGGTTGGTGTGGGCGGCGAGGAACTGGTTAATGAAATAACCTTCGGAGCCCATGATTTCCACGCCGTCGTACTCGGCGACCTGTGCCAGCCTTGAGCAGGTGACGAAATCCGCGATCTGCTTCTCGATGCCCTCCTCGTCCAGCTCCTTGGGCTTGAACGGGTTGATCGGCGCCTGGATCGCGCTGGGTGCAACCTGCTTGGGGCTGTAGGCATAACGGCCAGCATGGAGGATCTGCATGCAGATCTTGCCGCCCGCTTCGTGCACGGCCTGGGTCACGATCTTGTGCTTCTGCGCTTCTTCTTCAGTGGTCAGCTTGGCCGCGCCGGAATACACCCCGCCTTCGTCATTCGGGCCAATGCCACCGGTGACCATCAGGCCCACGCCGCCCCGGGCGCGCTCGGCAAAGTAGGCCGCCATGCGCTCGAAACCGCCGGGTTTTTCTTCCAGGCCAGTGTGCATCGAGCCCATCAGGGTGCGGTTGCGCAAGGTGGTAAAACCCA
The DNA here is from genome assembly GCF_021606685.1 of Pseudomonas syringae. Taxonomy (GTDB): domain Bacteria; phylum Pseudomonadota; class Gammaproteobacteria; order Pseudomonadales; family Pseudomonadaceae; genus Aquipseudomonas; species Aquipseudomonas syringae_R. Next base: position 58,569 of record NZ_WKCB01000025.1, on the reverse strand, counting down.
GGTCCAACGGGGCCAGCAGGTGCGGGTAGGCAGCAGCGGTCATGGTACAGCTCCACAACGGATCATCACGGGACGTGACACGCTCGAACGGCGCGCCATCGGTTTATGCCCCACAGACTAAGAGGCGGTGGACGACGGCTCAATGACTGAAACTGACAAGTTATTGATCCAAATGCACAGCGCCCCTTGGCAAGCCGGTGCATGGGCCCTACCCTAGTCGGCGAACCCTGCACACGGTCTGTGGTCTGTTGCCCCATGCGTAAACTTCTAGCTTTCACCGTCACCATGGCTTTCGTTGCCGCCATCGCCGCGTATCTGGTCTGGACCCAGGAGCGCCCCGTGGCGCATTACCTGTCTGACCTGCGCATCACCCTCGCCGTGAATGAAGGCTTGCCTGCCGAGCGCGGTAACCTGCTAGGCATCCAGCCAGAGCTGTATCCCGCCGATTACCAGAGCCCGGAACGCCTGCACCTCAAGCTGGCGGCCTACCTGCAAAAAGCTCGGGACCTGGGGCTGATCAACGACAAGACCGTCGTAGTACTCCCGGAACATATCGGCACTTGGCTGATGCTCACGGGCGAAAAAAACGAGGTATACCAAGCGCTGCACGCCAAGGATGCGATGAACTGGCTGTCGGCCAGCAACCCATTGCTGTTCGCCCGTGCCTGGATCAGCGCCACCGGTGAAAACCGCACTGACGACGCCTACCTGCGCATGAAGGCCCAGGACATGGCGCGCGACTATCAGGTGCTGTTCGGCGGGCTGGCCAAGGAGTTTGGCGTGACCCTCGTGGCGGGCTCCATCGCCCTGCCCAACCCGAGTGTCAGCCAAGGCCAGTTGCAGGTCGGCCACGGTGCGCTGTACAACGCCAGCGTGGTGTTTGCGGCTGACGGTCTGCCCATCGGTGAGCCACAGCGCCAGCTGTACCCTATCTACGATGAGCGCGGCTTTATCGAGCCTGGCGATGAAAATGTGGTCAGCGTGGTCGACACCCCGGCCGGTCGCCTGGGCATCCTGATCGGCAGCGACAGCTGGTACCCGGACAACTACCGCAAACTCAACGAGCAAGGCGCACAACTGGTCGCGGTGCCGGCGTTTGTACTCGGCCGCGACACCTGGGACCGGCCGTGGCGCGGCTTCAAAAGCGTGTCCACGCCAGTGGAAATCAGCCTCAAGCCCGAGGAACTCAGCGAGGGCGAGGCCTGGCGCCGGCTCACCCTGATCAGCCAGCCCGCCATCAGCCAGGCGAGCGCCGGCATGAGCGTGTTCCTGCGCGGGCAGTTCTGGGACCTGGGCACTGCCGGGCATAGCTTCCTCAGCAGCAACGGGCAAATCAGCGCCGACGGCGAGGCGCGTGGCGCGCGCTTGCTGAATATCTGGCTGTAGCACCATGAAGCCGGTGCGCCTGGGGGATCTGTCGGTGGGCTTTGTGCACACCCTGGCGGATGCCATTCACAGCCACGGCCTGGACCCGCAACCGCTGCTGCTGCAATACGGCCTCGACCCCGCCCGCCTGGCCGAGGCCGGTGCGCGCTTATCGATCCCGCGCTACATGCGCCTGGGCCACGCGGCCATCCAACTGACCGGTGACCCCGGCCTGGGCCTGCGCATGGGCCAGCTCAGCCGCTTGAGCCAGGCCGGGCTGGCCGGGGTGACCGCCGCCCAGGCGCCCAACGTCCGCGAGGCGGCGCGCGCGCTGACCCGCTTTGAAGCGCTGTACGGCGCCAACTATCGCGGGCAATCGAGCTTTCATGAGGATGCCGAGGGCGCGTGGCTGCGGTTCTACTCCATCAGCCCCTACAACGCCTATAACCGCTTTGTGGTGGACTCGATCATCGCTGGCTGGCTGCAGCAGTTGTCCAGCCTCGCGCAGCAACCGGTGCAGGCGCAGCGGGTCGAGATCGAGTTCGAAGCGCCGGACTACAGCGACCAATACAGCCTGCTGGGCGATGGCCCGATCCAGTTTGGAGCCGAGGCCAATCAACTGCGCCTGAACCAGGCCACGCTGGCGCTGCGCAACCCACAGCACTGCCCCAGCACCTGGCAACTGCTGCTGCAACTGTGTGAACGGGAATTGGAGCAATTGACCCGCACCCGTAGCCTGCGCGAGCGCATCACGCGGTTGTTGGGGCCGATGCTCAATGGCGGCCGGGAACCCGACCTGGAGGAAGTGGCGGCACGCTTGAAGCTGCCGACCTGGACACTGCGGCGCAAACTGGCCGAAGAAGGCACTCAGTTTCGCGCGATTCTCAACGACACCCGCCGCGACCTGGCCATGACCTACATTCGCGATACGGAACTGGCATTTGGCGAAATCGCCTACTTGCTAGGGTTTGCCTCGGCCCAAGCCTTTCAACGGGCGTTCAGGCGGTGGAACAACCAGACCCCAGGGGAATTTCGCCGCAGTCAGCGGCATTCCGCCTGAAGTCGGTCTTACAGCTCTGTTGCATCGTCTGCAGGTTCCAGCGGGTCCAGCTCAATCGCGTGGTACTCAAGCAGTTCTTCCTGGTATTCGTCCATGGTGGACTCCTTTTTGTCTGATTCAAGCGGCTGCAGATAAATGACCTGCATCACCAGCCTAAAGTGCCGTCATGACGAAAAAATGTCTGCGCCATGACGTTCCTGCACTTCAGGATTAAACGTAGCAGCATCAGGCGGATTTAGCATCTGAGGCTTCAAGGCCTCACGCCACATCATTGCAATTGCAATCATATTTCCATTAGGGTGCAGGCATCCCTTGCCAGGAAACTGCCCATGACCACGCATTGCGCACAACATTGTATCGACGCCCTGAGTAACGCCCCCTCCTGCGCCAACTCGCCGCTGTACACCGTGATAAACATGGCCAACACCCTGGAATTCAGCCGCCAGGCCTGGGTCATCCGTGGGCAGTCGCGCTCGCGGCGCGTGGGTGGCTGGCCTACCTGGTTCGCGCGCAATACCGGCGAAAAGCCAATGCTCTACCTGCACAGCGCCACGTCGTCGGCGCAGTTGTGCGCGCTGGTGGACGAAACCGCGCAGCGCGGCATCCTGTGCAACGACATCGAAACCCAGCCCTCGCCATGGCCCAAGGGCACGCAACCTTCCCTGCCGTTGTGGCTGGCGGCCCATCCGCGCTGCACCCCCTATGACCCCGCCTCCGGGGACGAGGCACGGGCGATTGTGCTGGCGGGGTTACACGCACTGTATATCGACAGCCAACCAGGGTTTTATTACCTGGCGCTGCATGACCATCAGAGCACCGTATCGCTGAGCGAGCAGGCCTATGGGGATGCACTCAAAGGCATGTATCGGGTCCAGGGCGACCGCTCGGTAGACGTGCGATTGCTCGGCGCCGGGTGTGCGCTTGAAGAGGTCGTGCAGGCCGCACGCTTGCTGGAACAGGACTGGAATATCACCGCGCAGCTGTGGAGCTGCCCCAGCTACACACGGCTGGCCCGCGAGGCAGCGGCGGCTGAGCGCTGGAACCGCCTGCATCCCACAGCAGCCAAGCGCAGCTGCCATCTGCGTGACTGCTTGGCGGGAAGCGAGGCGCCGGTGATTGCCGTCACGGGCTACCCGCAACCGATTGTCGACCAGTTGGCGGCTTATGTGGATGCGCGCTATGTGGCGCTGGGGGCGGGTTCGGTGCAGGCGGCGGCGCCGAGTCGGTACTGGATTGTGGTGTCTGCGTTAAGGGCATTGGCGGATGCAGGGCAAATCGATGCGCAGCAAGTGCAAACCGCAATGCAGCGCTACCCACTGAAATGACTTGGGATGCAGTCAATGTGGGAGGGGGCTTGCTCCCGATGGCAGTGTGTCAGCGGATACGCCGCTATCGGGAGCAAGCCCCCTCCCACATTGGATCTCTATTGTTTCTTGGAGCTGCGTCGTCCTCGAACCTGTACCCCGGCCTCCACCGCCAGCCCGGCAGTGCGCTCCAACGCATCGGCAAAGGCCTGGCGATGCTCCGGCTCGATCTGTGACAAAAACAACTCATCTACCGTGCTTTCGTAGATTTTCCACATGTGTTTGCGCAACACCCGGCCCGCATCGGTGATCGAGGCAAACGCCGCGCGGCCGTCGCTGTCGCCGTCAGAGCGCGAACGCAGCACCAGGCCGTCTTTTTCCAGGCGGTCGACCAGCCGCGTGAGGTTGTAACGCTCGATGGCCAGCACATCGGCCAATTCGTGCATTCGGCGGGTGCCATCGGGGCCGCTTTCCAGACCCCAGAGGGCGTCGTACCAGGCGTAGGGCGGCAGGTCGGCAGCGGCCAGGCGGCGTTCGATTTCACGGATGACGGTCCTGTGAGCCCTGACAAAACGGAACCATACATCAGGCTCTTTCGACGACATGCAACACCATCCGGGGGATTTCAAGAAGGTTGCAATAGTAGCTCATCCCGCGCTAGATTCGGCCTTGTAGTTGCAATTGCAATTACTTTGACGGCACTCCCACAAGGAATCCGCCACTTAAAATCCGCCTACCCTGGAGCCTCACATGACCCCGAATAACGCAGTCAGACGCGATGACGATCCACAGGAAACCCGCGAGTGGCTGGAATCTATCGAATCGGTGCTGTCCACCGAAGGCCGCCCGCGCGCGCACTACCTGATCGATCAGTTGCTGGATTTCGACGTGGCGCGGCATGGCGACTTCTACGGGCGGGTGACCACCCCCTACGTCAATACCATCCCGGTGGACCGCCAGTTGCCCTACCCCGGCAACCTGGCCATCGAACGACGGACCAACGCGTTTATCCGCTGGAACGCCATGGCCATGGTGCTGCGCGCCGGCAAGCATTCCGGTGTGGGTGGGCATATCGCGACCTACGCGTCAGCCGCCGTGTTGTACGACGTAGGCTTCGACCACTTTTTCCGTGGCCGCACGGATACGCGGGAAACCTTGCGCGAATTTTTCGAAGTGGATCGCCACTTCATCGCACTCGCGGCCTTGAAGGCACTGGCAGATGACGGTGTGGTGGGTCGCGAGAAGGTCAGTGAGGCGATCAAACGCTACGGGATCAACGTCGACAAGGTCGACCCCGTAGCGGTCTGAGTCACTGCGCAGGCGTCGGCAGCGGTGGAATCGCCTCTGTCGGCGGTGGCAGGTCTGAAGTAGCCGGCGCTGGTGCAGGTGCCGGCTCTTCTTGTGGCGCAATCGGCGCAGGCTCGGCCGGTGGCGTCACAGGCTCGGAAACGGCCGGTTCTGCCTTCGGCGCCTCGACCTTGTCGGCAACCGGCGCGGCCTTGGGCTCTGGCACACCCAGGTCAGCCTTGGGCGTCTCGGGAATATGCTCGGCCTTCTTCACTTCCTGCGGCAGGAACACATCCACCAGGGCAAAGTAACGGTCGTAGAACTTGGGCGCGGACACCGTCTCGCTGGCGACTTTGACCATCGAGTCATCGGTGGAGCCAATCGGCATCGACACCGAACCCAGTACACCCACCCCCAGGCTCGCGGAGTTGTTGACCTTCTTCAGCGCATAGCGATCCTGCAAGGCGTTGGCGAACATCGTCGAGTGGTTGACGCCCTTGCCGTCATCCGCGCACACCACGTTGAAGCTGATCTGCAGGTGCGTTTCGCCGGTCTGTTGGAAGCTCTTGTTACCCACCACCAGTTTTGGATCGTTACTGGTGATGATGTAGCCCTGACTCAGCAACGCACGCCGTGCGGCTTCGCACGCGGCGACATCAGTGACCGGGTAATCCCGGGAAAACGTGCCGGAGTCGTCGAAATTCTCATGTTCATAAATAGCGGTCTTGGGTGACGAGCAGCCCGCGGCGCCCGCCAACACCAGCGCCAACCCGAGGCTACGCAAGTGAAATGATGTCGACATTGAAAATCCTGAGGAAAACGGTCCGGGCGGTATTGTGCAACAGAACGACGCGTTGGCGCGCGCATTCCTGTCGGTAAAACGTCACAGGCTTATGGGACGGCGCCTGCAGGAAACAGCCCGGCACACATATGATCAATAAATACGCGCAATTTGGCCGAAGCATGCCGACTTGATGGCCACAGCATCCAGAAACTGCCTCGGTGTTCCAGGTAATCATCCAGCACTCGTTGCAGGCGGCCCTCTGCCACGGCCTGGTTGACCATGTAGTCCGGCAGGCAGGCAATGCCCAACCCTTCGTGCACCACATGGTTGAGGGACTCGATCGTGGTGCTGACAAACGGTGTGCGCAAGGTCGGTTCGGCGCCACCCGGTACGAGGCGCAAGGGCCAGGGCTCGAGTTTGCCGGTGGCGCAGAATTTGTGCCGCAGGCACGCGTGGTCGCTCAACTGCTGGGGCTGTTGCGGCGTACCGTGCTGTTCAAAGTAGGCCGGCGTCCCCACCAGCACCAGGTGGTAATGCCCCAGGTGGCGCGCCATCAAACGCGAATCTTCCGGCTTACCGGTGCGAATCACCGCGTCAAAACCTTCCTCGATCACATCCACCATGCGGTCGGAAAAATCCACATCCAGCTCGATTTGCGGGTAAGCCCGCATAAAGTCGCTGAGCACCGGCATCAACAAGCCACGCACTTGCGGCACACTGATGCGCAATTTGCCCCGGGGCGTGGCGCCGGCCTCCGTCAACTCGCGCTCCGCCGCCTCCACCTCGGCCAAAATACGCCGCGACCGCTCAAGGAACAGCGCACCTTCGCTGGTCAGGGTGATGCTGCGGGTACTGCGATGAAACAGCCGCACGCCCAGGCGTTCCTCCATGCGCGCGATGCTTTTGCCCACCGCCGAGGACGACACCCCCAGCACACGACCGGCGGCGGTAAAGCTGCGCGTCTCCGCCACCTGCACAAAGACCGAGAGGCTGCCCAAGCTGTCCATGACTCTCTCCCTGGTGATTACGGACACCTGCGTCCGATAAGTTCGGAACCTTAGCCTGTTTTTCCGCAAGCGACAGCCCCCTACCCTGCGTCCTTGCCCTTTTGCATGGATCGACATCATGAGCAACAACCCCAAACTGCCCCCGGATACGCTGCCGCTGGGTGGCCTATTGGCACTGGCGTGCGCCGGTTTTATCACCATCCTTACCGAAGCCATGCCCGCCGGGCTGCTGCCACAGATGGGCGAAGGCCTGGGCGTGTCGCCAGCATTGGTCGGCCAATTGGTCACCCTCTACGCCTTGGGGTCATTGCTCGCGGCTATCCCCCTCACACTGCTGACCCGTGGGTGGCGCCGACGGCCGCTATTGCTGGTGGCCATTGGTGGCTTTGCCCTGGTCAACAGCGTGACCGCACTCTCCAGCCACTATGGCCTCACGCTGGTGGCGCGTTTTTTTGCCGGGGTCTTCGCCGGGCTGCTTTGGGCACTGCTGGCGGGGTATGCCAGCCGGATGGTGGCCCCGCACCTGCAAGGCCGCGCGATTGCCATCGCCATGCTCGGCGCGCCGCTGGCGCTATCCCTGGGGGTGCCAGCTGGCACATTACTCGGCACGCTGGTGGGCTGGCGTTTGAGTTTTGCGATCATGACCGGGCTGACTCTGGTGCTGCTGGTCTGGGCTCGCTGGCAGCTCCCGGACTTTGCCGGCCAACCCGCGCAAAAACGCCTGGGCCTGGGCCAAGTACTGCGGCTGCCGGGGATTCGTCCGGTGCTGTGGGTAACGTTTACCTACGTGCTGGCCCACAACATTCTGTACACCTACATCGCGCCGCTGCTGGTGCCCGCCGGGATCGCTGCGGACGTTGACCGGGTGTTGCTGGTATTTGGCCTGGCCGCGCTGGTGAGCATCTGGCTTGCGGGCCTGTTGATTGACCGGTGGTTGCGCCTGCTCGTGTTGATCAGTTGCTCGCTGTTTGGCCTGCTGGCCCTGGCACTGGCGTTATGGATCGAGTCGCCGATGGTGGTCTACACCGCCGTGGCCTTATGGGGCCTGGCATTCGGCGGGTTACCGGCCTTGCTGCAGACGGCGTTGGCGAAATCGGCGGGAGCCTCGGCCGATGCCGCGCAATCGATGCTGGTCACCGTGTGGAACCTTGGGATAGCGGGCGGCGGACTCGCTGGGGGTGTGCTGCTCCAGGGCTGGGGCGTCGCGGTGTTCCCTTGGGCGGTGATTGTGTTGATGCTATTGGCCATCGCCGGTGCATCCAAGGCTTCGCCCCAGCAACTGGCCGGGCCAGCCCTCCAGGTCGAAGGTTAAGAGTCGCGCATAGCCACAGGATTCATAAAAACGCACCAGGTCGCCCGTGCCGCCAGCGTAGCAGTCGACGCGCAGGCGGCTGACACCGGCCGCCCGGGCGCGGTCTTCGGCAAAGGCCAGCAGACGCCGGCCAAGGCCGCGTGCACGCTTGTCACGGCCGACGATCAACCAGCGCACATACACCTCGGGCTCGGTCGCGGCTGGCACATAAGGCATCGCCTCACCTAACACGAGCGCGGCGTGTATACGCCCTTCAGAATCCTCGACGACCCACGCCCCCGGCATCGCACACGCTTGTTCTGCTTGTGCAACTCGCCGGGGCACGGCCGACCACGGCTCAGTGCCCCATTGAGCGTGATTGCCGATGGCGACGAACCAGGCGATCACCTCATCAAAAACCTGCAGCACCGCCGGCGCGTCTGCCACGCCGGCACGACGAATCACCAAGCCCTCCATTCCTTGAATCAACACGCTTGAAACTCCTTGATCGGGATACTCAGCGTCCAGTCTAGCGCACATAAAAAAGCCCCCGGTCTTTTCAGGCCGGGGGCTTTTTGTTCAAAGCGGCATCAGTACTTCTTGATGTCAGCCTTGGTTTCCAACAGCTTGCGATACGCCGCGAAGTCTTGCTGGCCGACACGCGAAGCGAGGAAGCGGCGGTATTGCGCCTTTTCTTCGTCCGATGGGGCTGCAGCTTCGTTGACGCCGTTCAAGCGCACGATCACCAGGCTACCGTCAGCCAGGGTCACGGTGGTGAAGGTCGGCTTGTCCTTGGCCGCAGGCTTGGGCATGCGGAACAGGGCTTGCAGCACAGCCGGGTCGATCGCTTCCTGGCTACGGGTAGCCGCTTCAGTGACTTTCCAGGCTTGACCATCAACCGGCTGGTTCAGCGGCGTCTTGCCATCACGCAGGCTGGCGATCAACTCGTCGGCATGGGTCTTGGCAGCCGCGCTGGCGCGCTCCTTGGCCATCTGCGCACGGATCGGCGCGGCAACGCTTTCCAGTGGCAGTTGGGTCGGCTTGAGGTGCTCTTTGGCACGCAGCACGATGATGGTTTCCGGGTCCAGCTCGATGGCGGTGCTGTTGGCACCTTCATCCAGCACTTCCGGGCTGAACGCAGCGGTGACCACGGCGCGGTTGGCCGCAACACCTTCGCCACCTTCACGGCCAAATGGCGCGGAGGTGTGCACGGTCAGCTTGAGGTCAGACGCTGGTTGGGCCAGGTCGGAGGCTTCGAATGCCGCGTCTTCCAATTGCTTGGTTGCTTCGACAAAACGCTGCTCGACTTGTTGGGTCTTGAGCTCACGGGTCAGCTTGTCTTTCAGGCTGGCAAACGTCGGCACTTGCGGTGCTTCAACGCCCAACAGCTTGATCAGGTGCCAACCGAAGGTGCTGCGCACCGGCGCCGATACCTGGTCCTTGTTCAACGCGTACAAGGCGGTCTCGAAGTCCGGATCGTAAACGCCAGGGCCGGCAAAACCAAGGTCGCCGCCATTGTTGGCCGAACCTGGATCCTGGGAGAACTCCTTGGCCAGGGCTTCGAACTTCTCACCCTTGGCCAGGCGTGCCTGGATGTCTTCGATCTTCGCCTTGGCTTGCGCCTCGGTGACCTTATCGTTCACTTCAATCAGGATATGCGCGGCACGACGCTGTTCAGCGAGGTTGGCGGTTTCTTTCTGATAGGCCGCCTGCAGCTCATCATCCTTGACCGTGACCTGATCAAAGAAAGACGACTTCTTGAGCTCCAGGTAGTCGATGACCACTTGGTCCGGGGTCATGAACTCTTTGGCGTGCTGGTCGTAGTAAGCCTTGACCTCGTCGTCGGTAAGTTTCACCGCCGCAGGGTTGGCCTTGATGTTGACGGTGGCGAAATCGCGGGTCTGCTTCTCCAGACGAGCGAATGCCAGCACCTCGGCGTCGGTAACGAAACCGCTGCCAGCGATACCTGCGCGAACCTGGCCGATCAGCATTTCCTGGGTCAGCATCTGACGAAATTGCAGGCGGCTGTAGCCCAGCTGACGGATCACCTGGTCAAAGCGTTCAGCGTTGAACTTGCCGTCCACCTGGAATTCCGGTGTCTGCAGGATCACCTGATCCAGCGCAGCTTCCGAGAAGCCGAACTTGGAATCGGCCGCGCCTTGCAGCAGCAGCTTGCGATCGATCAGGCCCTTGAGGGCGGCGTCGCGCAGCAGTTTCTCGTCCAGCAGCGAAGCGTCGAAATCCTTGCCCAGTTGTTGCATCAGCTGGCGACGTTGCATGTCGACGGCCTGGCTCAGTTCGGTCTGGGTGATTTCTTCACCGTTGACCTTGGCCACGTCCTGCTTGGTGTTGGTCGAAGCCTGAAAAATAGCCTCGATACCGGTGAACGCCATCAATGCGACGATGATCCCGATAATGGTCTTGGCAATCCAGCCTTGTGAATTGTCCCTGATATTTTGCAGCATGCGTCCCCCAGAAACGGTTGAACTTCAAAAATAGGCAACCGTGGAGCGTGGGTAGAGTCCGGATAGAAGAAAGGCGCATCCGAGGATGCGCCTTCTCGTAACTGGCGGAGCGGTCGGGGGTTTGAATTCGTACCCCCGGCGTGGCGACCCAATGGATACGTGGGTCAGCTGCCGCTCCGCTGCCAGGCCAGACCTAAGTCCGACCCGGGTAGGTAAAGGCTCGGTCGAAGCTTAGTTAACGGCTTCTTTCAGGGCTTTACCGGCTTTGAAACCTGGTTTTTTGGCAGCAGCGATTTGCAGTGCTTTGCCAGTCTGTGGGTTACGGCCAGTGCGAGCTGGGCGGTCAGTCACAGAGAAAGTACCGAAGCCTACCAGTACCACGGAGTCGCCGGCCTTCAGAGCGCCAGTGACGGATTCGATTACTGCATCCAGCGCACGGCCAGCAGCAGCTTTCGGGATATCAGCGGATGCGGCGATAGCATCAATCAGTTCCGACTTGTTCACTCTAAGTCCCCTTATATATCTATTGAGTATGATTCTAAGTTTTTTGGTGAAAGCAAAAACCAGTGCTGAATGACCTACAGACACTTAGAAGAGCCGCTTTATAACAAGGGCTCTAAAAAGCTGTCAAGGAAGCCTCCAGGCTTTAACACATTAATGCGTGCTAATTCTTTCCTTGGAATCAGACTCGCGCTTTTCGTCCTTGGCGACTATCTCCGGAGCCACATCCGGCAAGGGCTCCGGCGCGTATTGCAGCGCAATTTGCAGGACCTCGTCAATCCATTTAACCGGTTTAATCTGAAGATCCTGCTTGATGTTGTCAGGAATTTCCTTCAAGTCGCGAACATTCTCTTCAGGAATGATCACGGTCTTGATGCCACCCCGGTGTGCCGCCAGCAATTTCTCTTTCAGACCACCGATGGCCAATACCTGACCCCGCAGGGTAATTTCCCCGGTCATTGCCACATCGGCGCGCACCGGAATACCGGTCAATGCCGACACCAGCGCCGTGCACATGCCTACGCCTGCGCTAGGGCCGTCTTTGGGAGTCGCCCCTTCCGGCATGTGGATGTGGGTGTCGTGCTTCTCGTGGAAGTCCAGGGGGATGCCCAGGCTCTTGGCGCGGCTGCGGACCACGGTTTGCGCGGCGGTGATGGATTCAACCATCACATCGCCGAGGGAGCCGGTCTTGATCAATTGACCTTTGCCCGGGATCACTGCGGCCTCGATGGTCAGCAATTCGCCACCCACCTGGGTCCACGCCAGGCCAGTCACCTGCCCTACCTGGTCCTGCTGCTCAGCCAGGCCGTAACGGAATTTACGCACGCCGAGGAAGTGCTCCAAGGCGTCGGCGGTTACCTTCACCGAGAAGCGTTTTTCCAGCGCATGTTCCTTGACCGCTTTGCGGCAGATCTTCGCAATCTGGCGCTCCAGGCCCCGTACACCGGCCTCGCGGGTGTAGTAACGAACGATGTCGCGGATCGCCTCGACCTCGAATTCGATCTCGCCTTTCTTCAAGCCGTTCGCCGAAATCTGCTTGGGCGCGAGGTATTTGACGGCGATGTTGATCTTCTCGTCTTCGGTGTAACCCGGCAGACGAATCACCTCCATCCGGTCCAGCAAGGCTGGCGGAATATTCATGGAGTTGGAGGTGCACAGGAACATTACGTCGGACAGGTCGTAGTCGACTTCCAGGTAATGGTCGTTGAAATTGTGGTTCTGCTCCGGGTCGAGCACTTCGAGCAGTGCCGATGCCGGATCGCCACGCATGTCGCTGCCCATTTTGTCGATTTCATCGAGCAGGAACAGCGGGTTGCGTACACCCACCTTTGTCATCTTTTGAATCAATCTTCCCGGCATCGAACCGATGTAAGTGCGGCGATGCCCACGGATTTCCGCCTCGTCACGCACACCACCCAGGGCCATGCGCACGAATTTACGGTTGGTGGCATTGGCAATGGACTCGGCCAGGGAGGTTTTACCCACGCCAGGCGGCCCGACCAGGCACAACACCGGGCCACGAATTTTCTTCACGCGCTTTTGCACGGCGAGGTATTCGAGGATACGTTCTTTGACTTCTTCGAGGCCGTAGTGGTCGGCATCCAGGATGTCTTCGGCGCGCGCCAGGTCCAGGCGCACCTTGGTCTGGGCCTTCCACGGCACCTGCACCAGCCAGTCGATGTAGGAGCGCACCACCGTGGCTTCGGCGGACATCGGCGACATTTGCTTGAGCTTGTTCAGCTCGGCGTTGGCTTTGGTCAGGGCGTCTTTTGGCAAGCCAGCGGCATCGATGCGCTTTTTCAGCTCTTCGATTTCGTTGTGGCCTTCCTCGCTGTCGCCGAGCTCCTTCTGAATGGCCTTCATCTGCTCATTCAGGTAGTACTCGCGCTGGCTGCGCTCCATTTGTTTCTTCACGCGACCACGGATGCGCTTCTCAACCTGCAGCAGGTCGATTTCAGCATCCAGCAGTGCCAGCACGTGTTCGACACGGGCCGGCAGGTCGATGATTTCGAGGATGTCCTGCTTCTGCTCGATCTTGAGCGCCATGTGCGCGGCCATGGTGTCGACCAGGCGGCTTGGCTCATCGATGCTGTTAAGCGAAGACAGGACTTCAGCCGGGACTTTCTTGCCCAACTGCACATACTGCTCGAATTGCGAGAGCAGGCTGCGTACAAAAACTTCGGATTCGCGCTCAGGGGCTTCGGCTTCGTCGATCAGCGCCACTTCGGCGCGCAGGTGGCCATCCACCTCCATGAAACGTTCCACCGCGCCGCGCTGCTCGCCTTCCACCAGCACCTTGACGGTGCCATCGGGCAGCTTGAGCAATTGCAGGACAGTTGCAACGGTACCGACGCGATACAGCGCATCTTCGCCTGGATCATCATCAGCTGGATTTCTCTGGGCCAACAGCAGGATCTGCTTGTCGCCCGTCATCGCGGCCTCGAGGGCTTCGATAGACTTCTCGCGCCCCACGAACAGCGGGATAACCATGTGCGGATAGACGACGACATCACGCAACGGCAGGAGAGGCAATTCAATGGTTGTCTTCATGATTTCGCCTCTATGACAGTTGAAAAATAAACTTGAAACCAAGATGGGGGCTGCGTGTAAAAAAAACAAGCTCAATGCCCGCAGTTACACGCAGTAAAAAATCTTCATGAAAAACAAAGGGGCCCCTAGAGGCCCCTTGTTTGTACCGAAACTGCGAAACGCTTACGCGTCTGGCGCAGCCTTGGCAGCCGGCTCACTGTTTTCGTAGATATACAGTGGCTTGGACTTACCTTCTATAACGCTTTCGTCGATCACCACTTTACTCACCTCGGACTGCGAGGGGATTTCGTACATGGTGTCGAGCAACACGCCTTCGAGAATAGAACGCAGGCCACGTGCACCGGTCTTGCGCTCCAGTGCCCGTTTGGCCACCGATTTGAGTGCGTCGGTACGGAACTCGAGGTCCACGCCTTCCATTTCGAACAGCTTCGCGTATTGCTTGGTCAGGGCGTTTTTCGGCTCGGTGAGGATCTGAATCAGAGCAGCCTCATCCAGCTCGTCCAACGTGGCCAGGACCGGCAGACGGCCAACGAATTCCGGGATCAGACCGAACTTGACCAAATCGTCAGGCTCGACTTCACGCAGGGACTCGCCCACCTTCTTGCCTTCTTCCTTGCTGCGCACTTCCGCACCGAAACCGATGCCGCCACGGGTGGAGCGCTGCTGGATAACTTTTTCCAGACCGGAGAACGCACCGCCACAGATGAACAGGATGTTACGCGTATCAACCTGAAGGAATTCCTGCTGCGGGTGCTTGCGGCCGCCTTGTGGCGGTACGGAAGCAACCGTGCCTTCGATCAGTTTCAACAGGGCCTGCTGCACGCCTTCACCGGAAACGTCCCGAGTGATCGACGGGTTGTCGGACTTGCGCGAGATCTTGTCGATTTCGTCGATGTAGACAATACCCATCTGGGCCTTCTCTACGTCGTAGTCACACTTCTGCAGCAGTTTCTGAATGATGTTCTCGACATCTTCACCCACGTACCCAGCCTCGGTGAGGGTGGTTGCGTCGGCGATGGTGAATGGAACGTTCAGCAAGCGAGCGAGGGTTTCTGCAAGCAGGGTTTTACCCGAGCCTGTAGGACCGATCAGCAAGATGTTGCTCTTGCCAAGCTCAACTTCGTCGCCTTTCTTGTCACGCTGGTTGAGGCGCTTGTAGTGGTTGTACACCGCTACGGCCAGAACCTTCTTTGCACGCTCTTGACCAATAACGTACTGGTCAAGGATGCCGCTGATTTCTTTAGGCGAAGGCAATTTATGCGCGCTGCTTTCGGCCTGGGCTTCCTGCACCTCCTCACGGATGATGTCATTGCACAGGTCGACGCACTCGTCGCAGATAAAGACCGAGGGGCCGGCAATCAATTTGCGCACTTCATGCTGGCTTTTGCCACAGAAGGAGCAATAGAGCAGCTTGCCGTTGTCCTCGCCGTTGCGGGTGTCAGTCATTCGTTCGATCCAAATCCGATAGGCTTGCAACACAAGATGAAGGCTTATGCGGGCTTTTTCAAGCCCGCCAGTGGTCGGACACGCCGACCAGCCCTATTTTGAGCGGCTTAGATTAAGCGGGGCGCTTCTCGATCACTGCGTCGATCAGACCATAGGCCTTCGCAGCTTCCGCACTCATGAAGTTGTCGCGGTTGGTGTCGCGCTCGATTTCTTCCAGGGTGTGCCCGCTGTGCTTGGCCATCAACGTGTTGAGGCGCTCGCGAATAAACAGGATTTCCTTGGCGTGAATTTCGATGTCCGACGCCTGGCCCTGGAAACCGCCCAGCGGCTGGTGAATCATCACGCGCGAGTTAGGCAGGCAGTAACGCTTGCCTTCGGCACCGGCCGTCAGCAGGAACGCGCCCATGCTGCAAGCCTGGCCAATGCAGGTAGTCGATACGTTCGGCTTGATGAACTGCATGGTGTCGTAGATCGACATGCCTGCCGTCACCGAACCGCCCGGGGAGTTGATGTAGAGATGGATGTCCTTGTCCGGGTTTTCCGCTTCAAGGAACAGCAGCTGCGCACAGATCAGGTTGGCCATGTAGTCCTCTACCGGGCCCACCAGAAAGATCACTCGCTCCTTGAGCAGGCGCGAGTAGATGTCGTAGGCGCGTTCGCCACGAGCGGACTGCTCGACAACCATCGGGACCAGGCCGCCTGCGGCCTGGATATCAGAGTTCTGCTGAATATAGGAATTACGGAACATGCTCTGCAGTTACTCCCAAATAGTCATGTCTTGAAAACGCATAAGCCAGCGCGAGGCTGGCTTATGGTTGAATTTCCAACGAGTTGGACAATCAGTCGGCTTGTGCTGCTTCCGCCGGTTTGACTGCTTCTTCGTAAGAGACCGCTTTGTCGGTCACCTTAGCCTTCTGCAGAACAGTATCCACAACTTGTTCTTCCAGCACAACCGAACGTACTTCGTTCAGTTGCTGGTCGTTCTTGTAGTACCAAGCCACAACCTGCTCAGGCTCCTGGTAGGCCGAAGCCATTTCCTGGATCATTTCACGAACGCGGTCTTCGTCAGGCTTGAGGTCGAATTGCTTGACCACTTCAGCCACGATCAGGCCCAGCACAACGCGGCGCTTGGCTTGCTCTTCAAACAGCTCAGCAGGCAGTTGGTCAGGCTTGATGTTGCCACCAAACTGCTGCACAGCTTGAACGCGCAGGCGATCCACTTCGTTGGACAGCAGAGCCTTAGGCACTTCGATCGGGTTGGCGGCCAGCAGACCGTCCATGACCTGGTTCTTGACCTTGGACTTGATGGCCTGGCGCAGTTCACGCTCCATGTTCTTGCGAACTTCGGTGCGGAAGCCTTCGATCCCGGTTTCCTTGATGCCGAATTGAGCGAAGAACTCTTCGTTCAGCTCTGGCAGCTTAGGCTCGGAAACGCTGTTGACGGTCACGGTGAACTCGGCGGCTTTGCCGGCCAGGTCCAGGTTCTGGTAGTCAGCCGGGAAAGTCAGGTTCAGAACGCGTTCTTCACCAGCTTTAGCGCCAACCAGGCCGTCTTCGAAGCCCGGGATCATGCGGTTGGAACCCAGCACCAGCTGAGTACCCTTGGCGGAGCCGCCAGCGAACACTTCGCCGTCAACCTTGCCCACGAAATCGATGTTCAGCTGGTCTTCGTTCTGGGCAGCACGCTCGGCCACTTCGAAACGGGTGTTCTGCTTGCGCAGGATTTCCAGCATGTTGTCCAGATCGGCATCAGCCACTTCGGCGCTCAGGCGCTCGATTTCGATACCTTCGAAACCGGCCACTTCGAACTCTGGGAACACTTCGAATACGGCTACGTACTCCAGGTCCTTGCCAGCTTCCAGGGACTTAGGCTCGATCGAAGGCGAGCCAGCCGGGTTCAGCTTTTGCTCAACAACGGCTTCATAGAAGGAAGCCTGGATCACGTCACCTACCGCTTCCTGACGCGCATCAGCACCAAAACGGCGCTTGATTTCGCTCATTGGCACTTTGCCTGGACGGAAACCAGCGATCTTGGCTTTTTGGGCGGTCTGCTGCAGACGCTTGTTGACCGCAGTCTCGATACGCTCGGCCGGCACGGTGATGCTCAGGCGGCGCTCGAGAGCAGTAGTATTTTCAACAGAAACTTGCATGGATATTCCTCGTTGCACAGACGTTAGCCGGCCATTTCCGACCCCAATCAAGGGCATGCATTCTAGTGGGTCAAACTCAAGAAGTCACCCTACTGGAAATACGCCCGTAAACAGCCGGCAATTTATCGGTACGAAGGCACTGTCAGCGCCTCGCCCCGGTGACAAATAAAGCCAATCACGCCAGGGCTCTGCGCCGCCCTTCTATATATAGAAGAGGTCGTGGCCAATCTCCCTGACGCCCTACCCTGCAATGAGGGCAGATAGACAACGCAGTATCATCGAGACACATAAATACGATGAAACGCACCGCCACTGCGACCCAGAACCTGCAGCCGCGAAAATCCGAACCGCCAAAACCAAAAAAGGCGCCAGACTGTTAAATCTGGCGCCTTTCGAATATGGGGTGGACGAAGGGGATCGAACCCTCGACAACGGGAGTCACAATCCCGTGCTCTACCAACTGAGCTACGCCCACCATATTGCGTTAACAAAGAAACCAAACTACTTCTTTGTTGAGCCCCACCCCGTCTTTCGACCGAGCAGCACTTTAATTGGTGCGGATGAAGAGACTCGAACTCTTACGCCTCGCGGCGCTGGAACCTAAATCCAGTGTGTCTACCAATTCCACCACATCCGCGCTTGAAGCTCTTAAAGCAAAGGCGCCAGATGATTAATCTGGCGCCTTTCAAAATATGGGGTGGACGAAGGGGATCGAACCCTCGACAACGGGAGTCACAATCCCGTGCTCTACCAACTGAGCTACGCCCACCATATAGCGCTACTTGTGCCAAAGCTGCCTAATGGCGCACCCGGCAGGACTCGAACCTGCGACCATCCGCTTAGAAGGCGGATGCTCTATCCAGCTGAGCTACGGGCGCCTTATTAATCTGTACTCGTTGAAGATTACAAACTAAGTGCTTCCAGCCTCACAGAACAACACTCTATCCTGCTCGACCTTCTTAACCAGTGCTAGGCTGTGCCCGACAAGTGCGACGAATAGTATAGAGGGTCCTGAAACCCGTCAAATCTTTTTTGAAAAAAATTCATTTTATTTAAGGGGTTAGGCCAATTTGCAGACCAAGCGCCTTTGCCCTCACGCCTTGGCGTGCGAGAATGCGCGCACTTTTCTTCCCCCTCTCGATGGTTAATCACGCGTAATGACTGCACAACTTATCGACGGCAAATCAATCGCCGCCAGCCTGCGCCAGCAGATCGCCAAACGGGTCACCGAGCGCAGCCAGCAAGGCCTGCGCACCCCGGGCCTCGCGGTGATCCTGGTCGGCAGCGATCCTGCCTCTCAGGTTTATGTCTCGCACAAGCGTAAAGACTGTGAAGAGGTCGGCTTTATTTCCAAGGCCTACGACTTGCCTTGCGAAACCACCCAGCAGGCCCTCACCGACCTGATCGACGGCCTCAACGATGACCCCGGCATCGACGGCATCCTGCTGCAACTGCCGCTGCCCGAGCACCTCGATGCCTCCAAGTTGCTCGAGCGCATCCGCCCGGACAAAGACGTCGACGGTTTCCACCCTTATAACGTCGGCCGCCTGGCCCAGCGTATTCCGCTGCTGCGTCCTTGCACCCCCAAAGGCATCATGACCTTGCTGGAAAGCACCGGTGTCAACCTGTACGGCCTCGATGCGGTCGTCGTCGGCGCGTCCAACATCGTCGGTCGCCCGATGGCCATGGAGCTGCTGCTGGCCGGTTGCACCGTAACCGTTACCCATCGCTTCACCAAGGACCTGGCCGGCCACGTCGGCCGCGCCGACCTGGTGGTGGTGGCCGCCGGCAAGCCGGGCCTGGTCAAGGGTGAGTGGATCAAGGAAGGCGCCATCGTCATCGACGTGGGCATCAACCGCCAGGAAGACGGCAAGCTGGTTGGCGATGTGGTGTACGAAACCGCCCTGCCCCGCGCCGGCTGGATCACCCCCGTACCCGGTGGTGTGGGCCCGATGACCCGTGCCTGCCTGCTGGAAAACACCCTGTACGCAGCAGAAACCCTGCACGGTTAATAACCCGCCGTACTGAAAAAGCCCTGCCTTATCGCGGGGCTTTTTATTGGCCGCGATAAAACCGGTTTTTTCTTAGTTTTTAAGCACTTTCGTCTGGTTCTCGAAGAACATTCGACAGTTATTCGTCCATACTCCTAATATTAATTTTGTGTTTTCCAGGGTTTTACAAAGTAGCAAGGCCCAGCAAATACAGGGCCTTTACTACTTTGGGATACACACCATTCGATAGCGGAACGCAGTCAGTGGTACAAAAATTGGTACGAGATCCATCCCTCACACGGCGTCCTGCCGACCGAACACAACTACCCAAAGAACCGACTGCTAAGCTCTTCAAACTGCCAGAGGAAAGCCGATGCCAAATTCAGACCTACTCCCCTCCCTTCTGTCCAAGCTCTACGAAAACCAGCTGGCCCTTGAGGCATCCATCATGGAGTTAACAAACTGGGTGCAGCAGCGCGGCTCCGTTGAAGTCGCCGAGAACATCCGTGGCGCCCTGCACACCATCAACGAGAACGAAGAGTTCATCAAACTGACACTGGGCGTTCTGATGTCGCCTGAGTGATCGCTACTTGCAGGCAATCGTCCACAGCTGGTCAAGCTTTGTGGTGTAGCTCTGGCTCATCATCTCACGCCGCATCCCCCAGTCAGGATTGGTAGGCACGCTGGCAGACCGTAGCGTCCCCCTTCCCCATCGATCGTTGATTTGGTCCAGCACTGACATTACCCGTGTCGCTTCTGCCGGCTGCGAGACCGCGAATAGATCATCGGTGTACTCGCCAGGCTGGCAGAGGTTCAGCAACATCACCTCGGCCTTGCTGTACTTGAATCCAGGCCGAAAAATACGGTCGAGCGCATCAACGGCGGCTTTGGTGAGTAGCCCGTGGTCAGGGTCACCGGCTTGAGCTGGGAGCCTATCGAGCGCAATGTGTTGAGCTGTTCCAGACCGCCACGGTAGCCCGGAAAAATATCGCCCTTGAGCGTGATCTTCTCGTCACCCATGCCCACGGCCTGCTGGGCCGACCGACGCGTCAGGCGCTCCTGGGAGGCCCAGCGGTATTCAGTCGAGCGACGCAGCGAATCAAAGGCCGCCGTATCAAGGTTGAAGTAATACGGTTGCGCCTTCGGGTCCAGCGGCTGAATGATCAGCAGATGGGGAAAAGGCTTCACCGCCTCTTTCGCCGGCGTCGCATCCGTGGCGAGCGCGCCAGTGGGCAGGATGTTGGCCAACGACGGGTCAATCTTGCCGGCGATCTTGTTGATCGCGGTAGCTGCCCGCCCTGCCTGCTCCTTCAAGGTGCCCAGGCGCTCGTCAATCTGCGACAGCGCGCGCGTAGCACGGTTGTAGGTGGCCACCAGCTGGCCAACCTTGGCTTGGGCAGTGGCAATACCGCGCATGACTCGCTGAAGCTTCTCCCCCACGGCAGGGCCAATAAACGGCAGATCCTCCAGCTCGTTAGCCGCGCCGGTGATTTCGCTGATCGCACCGTTTGACCACTTCGGATGTTGCCGACTGGCTGTCAATGGCATGGGACTCAGCCTGTACAGCGGCAACCTTGTCAGCCGCTGGCTGGTCCCCGTAGGCGATGTCATTGATCCGCACGCTAAGTTCGATGATCGACCTATCCAGGCTGCGCTCACGAACCGTTCCGGCGTAGGAAGCGGCGTTTGCAACACTCGGCGTATTGCGGGCAATTTCTGCAGCGTAGGCAAACGAACTCGCGCCACCAGGCAGATCCCCCACATAAACCCCGACCGTCACGATGTCGACGGGATGACCATCTCCGTGCAAGGCCAAAATTCCGCGATACAGCTCGGCGTTGTCCTCGTAGTAAAAGTCCTCTGGCACCAGGTCGGCGGCCAGGATGTCGATCAGCTCAGGGCGCAGGAACATCGCTCCCAGCACACCGTGTTCAGCTTCCAGGCTGTAGGGATCACGCATTGTAATTACCCTCAACAACCTTCACGAAGTTGCTTGGGGCAATCAGCCAATCGAAGTTGCAGCGGAAAGGATTCCCGCCAGAAGCCGAAACCTTACCCATCAGAAACTCGCTGGAGCGCACCAGGGCGAAATACTCAGCCCAGAAACTGAGATCCTGATGAACATCGCTTTCGTTCCAACGTGCGCTGACCTTGGCAATCCGATCCTTGGTCAACAACATGACTCGGGGGAACTCCGGGATCGTTGCGTTGAACAAATCGACGATTGCCTGGGTTGGGCATTTCGGCTTCGAAATTTTCGTTGGTTGCTCGGCACCAACAAGAGGTGACGGTTCACTTGATGGTTCTATTACGGTTCTGGGTGCGGCTGCTGCGGGGGTTTGCGTCGTGAGCTGCGGGGGTGGTGGTGCATCTGCTGCGGGGTGCGCCGCCTGCGGGGGTGCATAAGATGCGGGGGTTAGGGTGTAAATCGTTGAGCGCCCCATACGCTCCCGGACAGACAGGATGCCCACTTGGCCGAGCCACTTGATGGCAGCCTGAACCGTCCGTTCAGCGAGGCAAGTACGCTCAGAGATACGAGCAACGGAAGGCCAGCAAACACCCTCGTCGTTTGCATTATCGGCCAGCGAAATCAGTACAGCCTTTTGCGGGCCGCTCATGCCTTGCAACGGCCAGCACAGGCTCATGATGATGGTACTCATGCAGGGACATCCTGAGCAGGAGCCAGGGATGCCTTCAAGTAATCGAGGCATTCCCGGCGGAATTGAGACTTGGAAGCGCGCGAATACTGGCCGCTGATCATCAGGGCGGCATTCATCGCTGCGGATTGATTGGTGACTATGTGTCGTGACACCTTTTCGGGCTCGCCGGGAAGTGTCGTGACATCGCCAGAACTATTGACTGGGGGGGTGTTTTTGATCATTATTGACCTCGCTAAAACGCTGTACTGAACCGCCCTGCCAGGCGGTTTTTTTATGTCTGCTATTTGGGCACTGGATGAATCAACAGCTAATCCAGATCACTACCAGGCCTCGTTCTTCAGGTACAAAATCATCCCAACGAATGGCTAAGAGGCCTCTGGATATAGATCCGGTCTAAGCTCATGACGCGGTATACCGGTTGCCTGCTCGACGGAGATCACGCGCTCCGCTGGCACTCGCCCGGAGGCACACCAGCGCTGAACGTTCTGTGGCGTGCAGCCAAGCACGCGAGCTAGGGCCGACTGGCTGCCTGCTGCCCTGGCAGCACGCTCTGCTGCATTAGGTTCCATAGAATCCTCGTTAAAACTGCAATTACAACTCAAAGTTACAGAATTTCGAATATATCTACAAGTGAGAATTGCAATGCTCGCTACAAGTGCTGGTTGTATTCTCACTTCCATGACAACGACCTCCTCACGCATAGCCGCAGCACGAGAAGCGCAGGGACTCAATCAATCTGAGTTAGCCCGCAAGCTTGGCGTTAGCCCTCAGTCGGTCCAAGCATGGGAGTCGGGGCGCACAGCTCCACGAAACCCGCGCATCAAGCATCTGAGCGAAGTGCTTGGCGTCTCACTGGCTTACTTGATGGGTGAATCTGGGCCAGCCGAATCACACAGCGCCACTACTGACACCTCTCTACAAGCAATCGAACCCTGGGACGAAAGCACCCCTCTTGATGACGATGAGGTTTACGTACCTTTTCTTCGCGAGATTGAGCTCGCGGCCGGCTCTGGAAAATTTGCCATAGAGGAAAGCGACAGCTCTCGACTGCGCTTTTTCAAGAAGGATCTGCGGCACAACGGCGTTCAATTCAGTAACGCAAAGTGCGTGGTTGTAAGCGGGAACAGCATGCTTCCGGTATTACGAGACGGTGCAACCGTGGGTATCAATGTTGGAAAAAATACACTGAAGGACGTGGTTGACGGGGAGATGTACGCCATCAACCACAACGGCCAACTCAGAATTAAGCAACTGTTTCGCCTACCCACAGGCATTCGCTTGCGAAGCTTCAACCGCGATGAGCATCCTGATGAGGAGTACACATTTCAGGAGATCCAGGAGCAGCAACTTGGCATCCTGGGCCATGTGTTTTGGTGGGCAATGTACTCCCGCTAACCAATTCTAAATTCATTCCAAATCACCAGAGCCCGCCATTGCGCGGGCTTTTTCATGCATCCTAAAATTACAAAAATGCATCCTGTCTGCAAAAATAATTACAACCCACGCTTGCAAATTACAATTATGGGTTGTAATTTTGCCTCATCGCCGGATAACAACCGGCCCGATGGAAGGCAGCGATGAACCGGCCTCAATGGTTCAGAGGGTTGGCAACTGACCCGGGTGCGCAGCGTAAAGCGCCAAGACGAGTTATCCAGCGGGAGAACAAGCCGAAAGGCCCGCGGCTGGACAAACAATTTGATGGGCCGGCGACGACGCCAGTAGCGGGAAGCCGGCAAGCGACACCAGAAGATTTCACTTCTGCACCTGGTGACGGGTGCAGCGGGAAAACAACCGGGAGTCAAAGCGATGAACGAAATCATCAACGGCGCATGGAAGGGTCACCTCGGTAGAGGCCTTGCGCCCAAAGAGCTTCAGTACCTACTGGCCGCCGCCCAGGGCATGACGGCCAAAGAGATTGCCCGCCAGTTCGACGTAGCAGCCTGCACTGTAGCGAAGCGCCTTTCCTGCGCCATGTTCAAGCTCGGCGTTACCCGTCAGACCGCCATGATTGCCGAAGCTATGCGCCGCCAAATCATCTCGCCGATGTGCTTCGTGTTGGCGGCGCTGATCGCCATGCACGCAATGATCGGTGACGAGTCAATGCGTCGTGACCGCCGGGTGCCAGAACGCCGTACTGCAGAAGTCAGGATGGTACGCCGCGCCGAACAACTGGCGCTGCTTGCCTGATCATAGGTGGCCACTGCCTACCCGGTGAGCGAACAACGTAGAATTGGCAGCCATGTAAACGCACAGATACCAGCGCAGCCCAGATAGCCCCGCTGGCTTGTTACGTAATGAGGGAATAGCCCGGTTTCGACTGGGCTTTTTTATGTCTCGCTTTTATCCGTCAGCACCCTCCCCTGGGCCACCGGCAAAAAACAGTCGGTCAGGCTGCTGACGAATAAACGCAACCCACTGAGGTGTCAACCATGCACGCATCAATTCAACAGCGCATAGACGGGGTGGCGGCCCTGCATGTACGGTCCCGCATCGCCACCGCCGAGTTCTACGCCTTGATCGGAAAGGAGCAGCCTGTGCAACAGATTCGATTCCAAATTATTTGCCGCGGCAAGGCGTATCACATCGTTGAAATCGCGACTCGAAAGGTGAAGGGCTTCCGCTGGACGTGGAAGGAAGCGGTCAATCTGGCACAAGTGTTGGAAGCACACGCCCAAGGCATAAATATCTCACGGCCAGGTTAGTCCACATTCAATCTAAGGCTTACTAAAGCATAGTCCTGGTCACGCTGGCTGCCATGTCAAAAGCTGACTTAAGTACCTTATCAAAGTATCTCATACGCCCTTTCAGACTTGGCTGATTTAATGCCTTCAATATATATATTTTATCAGGCTTATCTAGATTCAATAGAGCCGCTTTTAAATAATCTGGATACTCTTTGTTTTCGGCACGACCTTTAACACCCGAAAAATATATGTGTCTATAGGCATCAATTTCGTTCTTTAAAGTTTCAGATTCAACCCGAAGATTTTCCATATCCTTTTGCAACTTTAACGTTTCTTCGTGAAGCGTCTTCGACAGTTCGATGATGAACTCCATTTCAGCCTTAGATCTTCTTGTGAGACTTCTCAAAGCTCCGAGCAGTGCAACAATAGCCAATAATACGGGTGCGAGAGCAACCAACGACATTAAATCTTCCATTACTCGCTCCTCAACCAGAACTCAGTGAAAGGTCTAAGATCAATAACGTGATACCAAAACTTCAGAGCAACATTCGTTACAAATAAAATCCCAATCGTCCATAGCGCATTGAAATCACCGACCGCGACGGCGGTCTTATTAGTAATCTGATACATAACCGCACCAAACATTGCGATATAAAAAATTGCGATAATAATGGAGATCACCAAAATAGGACCGATCCGGCATACCATCCCAGTTGATATCGAGTACATGCTAGCAGCCAAAACTGCCGACGCCACACTTACATCCCCAGAAATAGCCCATTCAACTAAAAGTGGACTGATTGGGAGAACTAGGTTCAAAAGAACGCTCATTATCCAATGCTGTGCAGCCTCTAAACGATCTATCCCTGTACTCATCGCACTACTCATTATCAAAAAATTCAACTTAACCGTATTTTTCGGCATCCACATACCGCATCAGCAGTAGATGATGGCTGATTGTCATGATGTCACATAACCCAACATATTACTCCTTTCGCATGCGGTCACGGATTGCGGCACCCGGGTGCCAGCGCCAACTACAGACATGGCTGGATATACCGTCCCACCGAATTGAAGAGGTAGGCGATGGCCGAGGAACATCAGGACGTCGACGGCGGAAGCCATGAAGCAGCGCCGCAAGCGCGAGAAGGCAGCTCGACTTCAACAACCAGCAGGAGGTGTTTCAGAACCTGCTGCGCAACGTGATCGCCGCAGACTTCGAAACGGCGGCGCAGATGCTCAATTGTGTCACGACACCTTTTGTTGTCAGCGAAAAGGTGTCGCAAGCATTTTATGAAAGCAGTATCGCTGAACTCGCGACAGATCCAGGCGATCTAGAGAGACCAGATGTCAGTCTCTGAACGTTACCTTGCCTGGCGCGGCAGCTGCAATACGAACCATGTCACCAGTAGTTTTACTGCTGCCAATGATGGTTAAGTGACCGCCACCGCTAGCGATTGCTGCCGCAATGCGAACCAAATCACCCGTAGTTTTTTGAGTATCAATCTCTAAAGACGCCCCGGCCGCCGCAATTCTCACGAGATCTCCGGTCGTTTTTGCACTTACACCCATTTTGCTCTCCTAATTCCGGCTCCATGCCGGTAACCCGTAATACCCCAACTCATACCAAATTGCTATGATGCGCCAAAAGCCAGGCTGGTCCAGCATGCCTAGGTTCACAACGCTAGAGACGCATATTGTGGGTGGCTATCGAGATCGATTGCGACAGGAATATCGGCAATTCCATAGATGGGCCTTGAGATGCAAATGAACGGGACATGCAGGCTCAGCTCCTCGAAGATGCTTATCCCCCATTGAGCGATCAAAAGGATGTAAAGCGCAGACATCGCATTGTAGACAGCATTAAAGTTTGCAAGGCATAACTTGTCAAAAGCATCATGCTTGACATGATTATAGGCATCGTACCATTGGAGTGTTTGCGTGGGCTTCTCGACACTCCAGTCCTTAAAGGGGTAAGAACTGCCACACCCGTGGCGCAATTTCAACGAAGCGCCCCAGTCCTTAAGATACAAAACCTGAATAAGCTTGGCAAAGTCACCAGTATTATAATTTTTTCGATTTGGTTTTACATTATTTACCTCCAAAATTCCTGAGAAGTTAGCCTCAATCTCGGTACAAGACAAAATCAGCAACTCTCTCATTCTATTACTATAAGCCTTGTAATTATCTGTGTGGGGCTCAAGATACCTAAAGCTATCAGAGAACTCATTAAATAGCTCTGAGGCGTTACGAGCTGCACGCAGCTTGACAATATAGTCGTTATATTCAATTTTTGGATGAGGGTTACAGGTCACCTCTCCATTCTGTACAACGACGCCACGCCAAATGCGCCGGTTCTTTACGCCAGGTTTAAATGCCGACTTAACGATTGTTTCTATTTTGTTGACTTTGCAAGCTGGTGAAAGCTGCATAATAACATCGGTAGCGAACGCGATTAATGACTCTTCACTTTGATAGTCCCACTCCCCATCGAGCGAGCTGCTCAAAAAAAAGACGGACTCCCTCATATCTTTCTCAAACCTGAGCTCGAGTGATCCAGGGATATAAAAATTAACTTTCGTCTGTGCACTTCTCCAGAAAGCGGCGAATTCCTGAAATCGGGACTTAACAACGTACATTTCCATAATTTAAAACTTCCCGAAGGTGAATTAGCTACAAACTGACTATGGTCATAAATACCCCACTTCAACGAATCACGCCAGCCGACCAGGATCCCCTATGTCCGCACAACAGATCGACGAAAAGAAGCTAGAGCGCGCAATCCGCAAGATTAAACACTGCCTGGCACTGGCACAGAGCGCAAACGAAAACGAGGCAGCTACTGCGCTCAGGCAGGCTCAGGCACTGATGCGGGAGTACCGGCTGACCGAAATGGATGTGAAGTTGAGCGATGTCGGTGAAGTTGAGTCCGCCCTCTTCCGCACCAAGCGGCGACCAGCGTGGGATCAGCAGCTCAGCATAGCTGTAGCAGAAGCATTCAGTTGCACAACCCTACGGCGCAGGACGTGGAGTTCTGCGAAAGCCCAGGTAATTGAGTGCGCAACATTCGTCGGAGTGTCTCCCGCCCAGAACATCGCCCTTTACGCGTACGAGGCACTGCACACCAAGCTCACGCAAGCCCGCAAGGCCTACTGCTCAGAAGTCAGATCTGGCGTTCATCGCAGTCAGTATTCGGCAGAAACTGCCGGCGACCACTTTGCACTGGCGTGGGTCTGGGAGGTTCAGTCGAAGCTGAAAGCACTTGTGCCTCAACGCGACGACGATTCGCCCGAGCATCCCGCCACCGGACAAGACCTCGTCGCAATTCAAGCTAAGGACAAAGCTCTGATCAGCGAATATCTCGCTACCCAGAATATCGGGGAATCCAGGAAAGGAAAATCCGTTGAGTTGGACCTGAACGCTCAAATCGCCGGCATGCTCGCCGGTCGCAATGTGGAGCTGCATGCGGGCCTCGCGCGCGGCGGCGATAACCGCCTAGCGCTCTTGGCGAGCTTCTGATACAGGCTTATTGCTCCGAAGATCTATGGCGCAGTTAGGAGTCGAATAGGCTGTAATTGTTGATGTCGACCGGAGTGATCCAAGGGCTTTCCCCGCTTTCAATGCGCATGATCAGATAGTCTCTGGTGCGACCTATGTGAAACCTCTGACCTAGCTTTTCCATTTGCTCAATCAGTGCGCTTTGGATGCCGTAACGACCGCACTTCGAACAGACTCTTTCTACCAACGTTCCACCAAATCCCACAGTTTTATCCTCGGACATGCAAATCAAACACGTCATTTTCAGCGCTCCTTGTGGATCACCATTCAACTGTAGCTGATGCCTCACCACCCACCACCGCCCGGTCCTGCCAAAGTTCAGGACTCAGATCAGCTAACCGAAGATTTCATAAGCCAGCAGCGTCGATAATTCCATGCAAGCTTTTTCGATTCATCAGTCACTGGCGGATGGAAAAAACTGCCGCGCCCTTCAACCAAGATAGCAGCTACGGACAAAGAGTTAATAAGATTGATTAGCCGAAGGAAATTTGCTGCTGATGCGTAGCCTTCAAAAAGTCCATGCGAAATTCCATGCCGATTAAGAAGAGTTTCACGAGTATATAAAGACGTATGTTGATAAAGTGCAGTCTCGATGAATACAACAACATTCCCGAGCATTTGAATGCGCTCATGAAACCGCTCAAAAAAAGCAACATTCATTTGTTCTGGATACCAACCATAGCCGTCTAGAGCGCTATCAACTTCTTGCTGCTTTAGCTTTTTGAAAACTCTGAGTAGGGAGCGAGCATCTACTTTTTCGCCAACCGATAGGCCGAGATCGTTACCCATCGTCCTGATTATGCCCTCTACACAGGGAATTAGGCCTGTGATCGCCACTCCGTAAAGCCCTAGAAAATATGCCTTTATTGACTCACTTATTTGATCGGCGTACTTACTCATCGTCCGTTTCTTACGGTATACACCTTCTACAAGCGCTGCCAACGACTCACAATCAAACATACCAATCAAGCCAGCATCTGCGATTTTAAGCTTTTCTTCCATCGTGGGAGCGCATTGAACTGCGAATGATAGCTTGCTTAGCATACCCATCTGGTAATAAGGCGGGACAACGATATCTACCGAAAGAAAATCATCACGCATTCTAGTCAGCCCTGAATGCGTTATCGGAACACTTAATTCTTTTGGAAAAAAAGCTATAACATCAGGCGTACTAACTTTATAACCCACTACTTTATAAAAAACGTCTATGGCGGCAGCTTCAACCCGCCAACCATGCTCTGCCTGTTTTTCAAGGCATTCTTGGACAGCACACAAACCTCGTTTTAAAGCCTGCCTTCTGGAACACAGTCGATAAGCCGCAGCAATATCCATGTTGCCCTCCAAAAAAATAGAAGATCATCGTTTGAGACGGCGCAGCGTCAACTAAACAGCAGAAAATGTCATTAAAAACCTAGAAGCACCGTTACTCCTACACCCTCCAAAGTCAGCCGCTATAGCGGCAAGGACGAAGTCATGCCCGAAGAAATCAAATTGATCCAGCCAGCCCCCGTCGTGCGCGATGAATACGGCATGTTCGCTCATCCCGATATGCCCGACTTCGACGAGGGCGACGGTGAAAAGTGTAAGGCCTGGATCGCTGTACAGCGCTTACAGGTGAAGATGGTGCGGCTCGAATATCACAGCGACGAAGCAGTCTCTGAGCGCTATTTCGAAGCTGGCGACCCGGACTGCAGTTACTGGGAGCCGGACCGACCTGACGGCGAGGGTTGGTTTTGCCTGGCGATTCATGACACGGACGACGGCCCAGCCTGCTGGTGGGCGCGCCGTGAAGTGACGCCATGATCCTGCTCACGGTGCCTGCCATCCTCTGGTTCGCTTACGCCTTCATCTACAAGGGGCCGAGGCCATGAGAATTTTCAACTGAAAATAGTCGGGAAACCGTCAGTTCGCTGCGTTGAACATAGGGGCTCATCACACTAGGTGTACCTCATGAAAACTTTCGCAGAAGCGGTCATCGCCATTGCCCCTGTGGCCAGCCGCAAGTCCAGAAATCGCTTCTTCCGCTACTACGACAGATGGACTAACCGCCTATTTATGCGGGGTTTCATCAGCCTTCACGAGCGTCAAGATCTGCGTAAGCAAATCGCAGAGGCCTATTTAGCCTCCTTGATGTAATAACCCCCACTACATCCTGCCGCTTAGCGGCAGGCCAACCTTTTGCCGCCCTGCGCAGTAAGGAAACAACATGAACATCATCAAGACAACGCCGCCCAGTACGGGCAGCGGGAGGTAGCTATGGCTGAGGCCAAGGAAAAGTCAGAAGCATTTCAGCTCGACAAGGTGCCGGAGGCGCGCATGGCCGAGATCATCGGCACCACAAAACGCGCCCTGGAAGGAAAGCGTGATCGCGGCGTAATCCCAGAAGGGGTTTGGAACAAGATAGATGGCCGGATTTTTTATAGCATAAGGAGATATGAAGCATGGCTAGAAAGCCAATGGGCCTGCCCACAGGAGTTGAGTTCGTTGGGCAGTCTGTCCGCATTCGATTCACCTGGCGCGGTAAGCGCCGCTGCGAAACTCTCGCGCATCCCCAAACACCAAAAGGCATCAAGGCGGCAGCCGATCTACGCGATCAAGTAATTAGCCTGGCCAAGCATGGGGTTCTGGATGATCAGCGCTACGCTGAGCTTTTCCCGAACTCCAGCTACATGCCGGTTTCCCTGGAGATGACATTCGGCGAGTACGCCCAGGCCTGGTTAAACAGCCTGGAGATTGTAGCGGGCACCCGGAGAAACTACCGCGCGACGATCAACACCTACTGGATGCCTTGGCTTGGCCAACTGCCGATCACGGCAATCACTACGATGGTGCTGCGGCGTGTCATCAGCGAAACCGTATGGGAAACGCAATCTATTAAGCGAGAATCCATCGCCCGGGTTACCTCGCTGCTCAAGTCCGCGGTCCACGACGAGCTGATTGATCGGAATCCCGCGGCGCCAATCAAGCTTCCGAAAAAGGCAAAAAAGCAGGTCGACCCTTTTTCCGGGGAAGAGGCGGCAGCAATCGTTGAATGGATGTATGTGAATTTCAAGAAGCCAGGCGTGCAGGTGTTTGCTGCCTACTTTGAGTTTGCTTTCTATAGCGGCTTGAGGACTGGAGAGATAGCGGCTTTGCGCTGGGATGAGGTCGATCTGGAGGCGCGTACTGCACACGTCTGCCGTATCGTTGTTGATGGAGAGGTTCAGGAGCGCACCAAGACCAAGTACGCGAGGACGGTGATGCTGAACAGTCGGGCGCTGAACGCATTACGGCAGGCTAGGCAGATCGCCGACGACCGCTTGCAACAGCGTAGAAGGGTCAAAAAGGAGTCGAAGTTCGTTTTCCCACCATCGGGAAGTTCTGAGTTTATCGGCCGGCCATCCCAGACTGCAGAGCAGTTCGCCAAGGCTCTGGCGGCGCTGGAAATACGCGCCAGGCCCCAGTACAACTGCCGCCATACCTATGCCACTATGTGTTTAATGGCCGGAATGAACTCCGCATTCGTCGCCGTTCAGCTCGGGCACAGCGTTCAGGTTTTGCTTACGACCTACGCAAAATGGCTGTCGTCGACTACAGACTGGTCGGAGCTTGGAAAGCTTGAGCAAGCCATGATTGGTACAAAATTGGTACAAGCCTAACCAATCATCGGCTTACAGCCTTTATTTAAAGGCTATCTATCGCTTTCTGACCCATACTCCTAAAATGTAACGGCATTTGTCATATAACCCGTTCCAGAACGGTATTTCCTTACTTTTTTAGCGAGTTCATCCGCGTGAAAATTCGTCTTTCTATTGTCAGCCTGTTGTTTGCGTTCACAGGCACCTTTGCGCACGCAGCCGAAACCACCCAGGCCCCGCGTGACACCTCCAAACTGCAAATCGCCTCGGGCAGCGCCATGCTGGTCGACCTGCAGACCAACAAGGTTATCTACTCCAGCAACCCCGACGTGGTGGTGCCTATCGCCTCGGTGAGCAAGTTGATGACCGGCCTGGTGGTGCTGGAAGCCAAGCAGAACATGGATGAGTACATCGATATCAACATCAAGGACACGCCGGAAATGAAGGGCGTGTTCTCCCGGGTCAAAATCGGCAGCGAAATGCCGCGCAAGGAAATGCTGCTGATCGCCTTGATGTCGTCGGAAAACCGCGCCGCCGCCAGCCTGGCTCACCACTATCCGGGCGGCTACCCAGCCTTCATCGCGGCAATGAACGCCAAGGCCAAGGCGCTGGGCATGACCAGCACGCATTACGTCGAGCCCACCGGCCTGTCGATCCACAACGTGTCCACCGCCCGCGACCTGAGCAAACTGCTGGCCGCCGCGCGCCACTACCCGCTGCTGAGCCAACTGAGCACGACCAAGGAAAAGACCGTGTCTTTCCGCAAGCCAAACTACACCCTGGGCTTCTCCAACACCGACCACCTGATCAACCGCGCCAACTGGGACATCAAGTTGACCAAGACCGGCTTCACCAACCAGGCCGGCCACTGCCTGGTGCTGGTGACCAGCATGGGTAATCGTCCGGTGTCGCTGGTGATTCTGGATGCGTTCGGCAAATTCACTCACTTCGCCGACGCCAGCCGCATCCGTAACTGGGTCGAAACCGGCAAGAGCGGCTCGGTGCCGGACGTAGCGCTGCGCTACAAGGCTGACAAGAACCTGAAGAATCGGCCAAACGCTGCTGAAGTTCGCCGCTGAATAACACACCGATCCAATGTGGGAGGGGGCTTGCTCCCGAATGCGGTGATTCAGTCGATATATCGGCTGACTGACACTCTGCATTCGGGAGCAAGCCCCCTCCCACATTTGAGCAAGGGTGTTTTCAGAAATGTCGTTTACTTGCTTTCCGCCAACACCTTGAGCGCCTGCGCCGCCGCCCGCTCCTGCCCGGCCTGGCCCGTCGCGTCGGCAGCCGCGCGCCAACGCTGCGCGTCGACATTGGCCGGCAACTGGCTCGGACGCTGGGTGAGGATCGCCCAGTGCCCGGCGTTACTCCACTTCGACTCAAAGTCGCTGAAGCTCATCAACAGCCGCCGGTCCATGCCTGAGCGCAACAGCACCGTGCTTTTCTGCTGGTTGAAGCCCACTACGACCACGTAACGCGCCTCGGACCACAGCCCACCGCCGATGCGCGCCATCACCGGGTACCCCGCCGCCACCTGCGCCAGCACCGCGGTGAGCTTGGCATCCAGCGGGTACACCATCAGCCCGTACTCGCGCGCCAACACCTGCATGTTGCGCTCAAGGTCCGCCTCACCGCCCGGCAAGTGCAGCGGCTTATCCAACAAGCCGGGTGTCATGACAATGCCTTGTTGCGACAGCATGCTGGCCAAAGCCGAAGGGCCGCTTTGATAAGCCTCGCTGCGAAACGTCGGTACGCCATTGAGTTCGACGCGCTCCGGCAGGCCCGCCAGCTTCGACGGCTGCCCGGCACAGGCCGCAAGCCCGAGGGCACAGGCCAGTAGCACGGATGTTTTAAGGTTCGACCGTAACCGCAATTTTTTACTCTCTTGATCAACTGCCGGTAAGGGCCCTGATCATAGGACGCTCTGCCACGCGGGTATAGCCCGCAGTGCCAGTAAAACGCCGCGCATAGAGCAAACAAGTTGGACAGCACGACCATTGGTCAATAGCAGGCAACCGCCCAGTGACTAGACTGTCCATTGAGAAGACTGTGTGTGCCCCCTGCGGGGCGAAAGGAGGCCAGAATGAGCCTTGCAACAACGATTTTCATGTTGATCTGCGGTTGGCTGGCGGTAGCCGGCGCCATGTTGTGGGGGGTGCTGCGCATCACCCGTCGCCATCATCACCCCCACGCCACACCCGCTGCACCCGCCAAGCCCCATAAGGCCGCGGTGCACCACGCCTAGCCAGGCATGCAGTTGAAGTCCTGAGTGGCCGCGACCTCTTTGCCGTGGCCATCTTCCAGCGCGGCGCGCACGGTAGTGCCCAGGCTCGACTCGACCAGGGTGTAGTGCTCACCGGCCTTGAAGTGCTTGTACTCGACCCGCCCCTGACAATCCTGCTGATTGTCGTCGCCGGCCTCCTCCTCGAATAACGTCACATCCAACCGATGCGCCCCGGGGGCCACTTCAAAAAAGCGCCCATCCTCCACGCGCTTGCCGTCCACGCGTTCAGCCAACAGGTCATTCGG
This sequence comes from Pseudomonas syringae, assembly GCF_021606685.1. Classification (GTDB taxonomy): domain Bacteria; phylum Pseudomonadota; class Gammaproteobacteria; order Pseudomonadales; family Pseudomonadaceae; genus Aquipseudomonas; species Aquipseudomonas syringae_R. Next base: position 24,314 of record NZ_WKCB01000025.1, on the reverse strand, counting down.
CGCTTCCTCTTTCAATCCGATCCAGGCTTCGCTTGGGTCCGCTTGGGGGATCGGGCCGGCGCAGGCTGACAACAGCAACACTGCACCCAGGGCGGGAATCAACAACAAAGGTTTGAATGGTTTAAGTGACATAGCAGGCAGGGCTCCAAAGCACATCAGAAAAAGTCGCGTTTGATGGGGAACAAGCTTGGAGAGCAGCCCCTTGCAGAACAAATGAATACATATGAAACGATCTTCAGCCCTTACCTAAATGTTCCTTCACCTGGCTGAAAGGTGCGTGTTAGGTGGGTCGCGTGAGACTGCCGGGGTTTGCAATCCTGCACCTAAAGAGGTTCACGCATGCTCGGGCTGGTGAAGACCGCACTGCAAAAGCCGTACACGTTTATCGTGTTGGCCATATTCATCTGCATCATCGGGCCGATGGCGGCCCTGCGAACGCCCACCGATGTGTTTCCCGATATCGGCATTCCCGTGGTCGCCGTGGTCTGGCAGTACAACGGCCTGTCGCCGGACGCCATGGCCGGTCGGGTGATCTACACCTACGAGCGCTCCTTGAGCACTACCGTCAACGACATCGAACATATCGAATCGCAATCACTGCCCGGCATGGGCATCGTCAAGATTTTCTTCCAGCCCGGCGTGGATATCCGCACCGCCAACGCGCAAGTCACGGCGGTGTCACAAACCGTGCTCAAGCAAATGCCGCCGGGCATCACGCCGCCACTGATCCTCAACTACAGCGCCTCCACAGTGCCGATCCTGCAAATGGCGTTTTCCAGCCCCAGCCTGTCGGAAGCCAAGATTCGCGACCTGGTGCAGAACAATATCCGCCTGCCCCTGAGCGCCCTGCCCGGCCTGGCCATGCCGACCCCGATGGGCGGCAAGCAACGGCAGATAACCCTCGACCTCGACCCGCAGGCGCTGGCCGCCAAAGGCTTGTCGGCCCAGGACGTGGGCAACGCCCTGGCCCTGCAAAACCAGATTATCCCAGTGGGCACCGCCAAGCTCGGCCCCAACGAATACACGATCCTGCTCAACAACAGCCCCAAGGCGATTGACGAGCTAAACGATCTGCCGATCAAGACCGTGGATGGCGCGATCATCACCATCGGCCAGGTGGCCCACGTGCGTGACGGCTCGCCGCCACAGACCAACATCGTACGCGTCGACGGTCATCGCGCCGTGCTGATGCCAGCGCTGAAAAACGGCAGCATTTCCACCCTGTCGATCATCGATGGCATCCGCCAGATGCTGCCGCGCATCAACGAAACCCTGCCGCCGTCGCTCAAGACCTCGCTGCTGGGTGACGCCTCGGTGTTCGTCAAGCAGTCGGTGGGCAGCGTGGCCCAGGAAGGCATCATTGCCGCGCTGCTGACCAGTGCGATGATTCTGCTGTTCCTCGGCAGTTGGCGTTCGACGCTGATCATCGCCGCCTCGATTCCCCTGGCCGTGCTCTCGGCCATCGCTTTGCTGGCGATCAGCGGGCAAACCCTCAACGTGATGACCCTCGGCGGGCTCGCATTGGCGGTGGGTATTTTGGTGGACGACGCCACGGTGACCATCGAAAACATCAACTGGCACCTGGAGCAAGGCAAGGCGGTGAAGACCGCGATCCTCGACGGCGCCGCGCAAATTGTCGGCCCGGCGTTCGTCTCGCTGCTGTGCATCTGCATCGTGTTTGTGCCGATGTTCCTGTTGCAGGGCATCGCCGGTTACCTGTTCCGGCCTATGGCGCTGGCGGTGATCTTTGCCATGGCCAGCTCGTTCGTCCTCTCGCGCACCCTGGTACCGACCCTGGCGATGTTCCTGCTCAAACCGCACGTACCCGAGCAAGGGCCAGGCCATCATCCGGAAGATGCATTCATCAACCACCATGAAGGCGAGCAGCATAAGAAACCGCGCCACGCAGCCCTGCAAGCCGTACTGAATTTCCAGCAGGGTTTCGAGCGGCACTTCTCGAATATCCGCGACACCTACCATGGCCTGCTGATGTTGGCGCTGGGCCATCGCACGCGCTTTATCGTCGGCTTCCTGGCCTGCGTGCTGGCGTCGTTCCTGCTGCTGCCGAGCCTGGGCCAGGACTTTTTCCCGGCGACCGATGCCGGTGCCCTGGCCCTGCATGTGCGCCTGCCGTTGGGCACGCGCATTGAAGAAAGCGCCGCCGCCTTCGACCGTATCGAGGCGCGGATTCGCGAGGTGATCCCGCCACAGGAGCTGGACACCATCGTTGACAATATCGGCATCCCGCTCAGCGGCATCGACATGGCCTACAGCAGCAGCGGCACCATCGGCCCGCAGGACGGCGACATCCAGGTCAGCCTGAAAAAGCACCACGCACCGACCGCCGACTACGTGAAAAAGCTGCGTGAAGCCTTGCCGCAGAGTTTCCCCGGCAGCCACTTCGCGTTCCTGCCGGCGGACATCAGCAGCCAAATCCTCAACTTTGGCGCGCCCGCCCCACTGGACGTGAAAATCTCCGGGCGCAACGACGCAGAAAACCGCGCGTATGCGGTCGCGCTCGAACGCCGCCTGCAACATGTACCCGGCATCGCCGACCTGCGTATCCAGCAGTCCACCGGCTACCCGTCGCTGCAGGTGAATGTCGACCGCATGCGCGCCAACGGTTTGGGCATTACTGAGCGTGACGTGACCAACAGCATGGTCGCCTCCCTCGCCGGCAGCTCCCAGGTGGCGCCGACCTTCTGGCTTAACCCGGCCAACGGCGTGTCGTATTCCATCGTGGCTGCAACGCCGCAATACCGCCTCGACAGCCTGCCGTCACTGGAAGCCTTGCCGGTGACCGGTGCCGATGGGCAGTCGCAGATCCTCGGCGGCGTAGCGAGCATCTCCCGCGTGCAAAGCCCGGCGGTGGTGACCCACTACAACATCGAGCCGACACTGGACCTGTACGCCAACGTGCAAGGCCGTGACCTCGGCGGCGTGGCCCGCGATGTGCAAAAAGTGCTGGATGACACGGCGTCCATGCGCCCCAAAGGCGCAGTGATCAGCCTGCATGGGCAGATCGACGCGTTGCATGAGGCCTTCAGCGGCTTGAGCCTGGGTTTGCTCGGCGCCGTGGTGCTGATCTACCTGCTGATCGTGGTCAACTTCCAGTCCTGGGCCGACCCGTTTGTGATCATCACTGCCCTGCCGGCCGCGTTGGCCGGCATCGTGTGGATGCTGTTTCTCAGCGGCACCTCACTGTCGGTGCCGGCGTTGACCGGGGCGATTTTGTGCATGGGCGTGGCCACCGCCAACTCGATCCTGGTGGTGAGCTTCTGCCGCGAGCGCCTGGCCGAACATGGCGACGCCTTGAAAGCCGCCATGGAGGCTGGGTACACACGCTTTCGCCCCGTGTGCATGACCGCCCTGGCGATGATCATCGGCATGTTGCCCCTGGCGCTTTCCGAGGAGCAGAACGCCCCCCTCGGCCGGGCGGTCATCGGTGGTTTGATCTTTGCCACCGTCGCCACTTTGTTGTTTGTTCCCGTGGTCTTCAGCCTGGTCCACGGTCGTCACCCTACTCGCGCTGCAGTTGGAGAAACCCCACATGTCGTCTGATCACACACCCTCGCGCAAGCGCCTGATGCTCATGGGTATCGGCGGCCTGACCCTGGCCGCCCTGCTGGTCGCCAACGGCCTGCATGCCCGCACGCTGCACGAACAATCCGTCACCGCCTGGACCGAAACCGCCGCCATCGCCCAAGTGAGGGTGTTGCAGCCCAAGCAGAACGTGGCCGGCGACACCCTGCGCCTGCCTGCCCACCTGGAGGCCTGGAGCAAGGCGCCGATCCATGCGCGGGTCAGCGGCTACCTCAAGGACTGGAAAGTCGACATCGGCAGCCAGGTCAAGGCCGGGCAAGTGCTGGCCGAAATCGACAGCCCGGACCTCGACCAACAGCTGGCACAAACCCACGCCCGCCTGATCCAGCAACAAGCGAACGCGCGCCTCGCCGAAACCACCGCCACGCGCTGGCAAAACCTGCTGGCCAGCCACTCGGTATCGCGCCAGGAAGCCGATGAAAAAACCTCCAACGCCGCCGCTGCCAAAGCCAACGCCCAAGCCGCGGCTGCCGACTACGCGCGCCTTACAGCGCTGGAAAGCTACAAGACCCTGCGCGCGCCGTTCGCCGGTACCATCACCGCGCGCAACACCGATATCGGCCAGTTGATCAAGGCCGACACCGACAGCGCCCCCGAGCTGTTCAACATCGCCGACACCCACCAGTTGCGCCTGTATGTGCCGGTGCCGCAGAACTACGCGGCGGTGATTCACCCGGGGCTTGAAGCTGAGTTGACCGTGCCCGAGCACCCCGGCGAGCACTTCAAGGCGCGGCTGATCGGCGACTCCACCGCCATCGACCGCCGCTCGGGCACCCTGCTCGCGCAGTTCGTGGCCGATAACCCTGACGGCGAGTTGCTGCCCGGTGACTACGCCGAGGCAACCCTGCCGATTCCGGCGGACACCCATGGCGTGAGCATCCCGGCCAGCACCTTGATCTTCCGCGCGCAAGGCACCCAGGTGGCGGTGCTCGACGCGCACAACCATGTGCACCTGCAAACCATCCACATCGGCCTGGACCTCGGCGAACGCCTGGTGATCGACCAGGGCCTGAAGCCCGCCGACCGCGTCATCGACAACCCACCCGACGCCCTGCGCGAAGGCGACCCGGTGCACCTCGCCGATGCCTCGGGAGGTGCCCATGCGCCCAAGGCTTAACCCCCTCGTGGCGCTGATGCTGCTGGCCTTGCAAGGCTGCTCGATGGCGCCCACCTACACGGTGCCCTCGGTTGCGCTGCCGGCGGGCTACCGCGAACAGACCAGCGACGGCCCCTGGCACAGCGCGCAACCGTGCGACCAACTGGCGCCCGAATGGTGGACGCTCTATAACGATTCGCGCCTGAATGACCTGCAACAGCAACTGCTCAAGGCCAACCCGGACCTGGCGGCGGCGCTGGCGCACTTTGACGCGTCCCAGGCGTATGCCAGCCAATTGCACGCCGGGCTGTTCCCACAGATCAGCGCCAGTGCGCAGCCGCTGCGCCAACGGCAATCCGATTCGCGACCGTTGCGGGGCACAACGCAGCCGTCGGTATACAACAGCAATACCGCCGGGTTTTCGTTGAGCTATGACCTGGACCTGTGGGGCAAGATCCGCAACCAGGTGGCGGCCGGTGATGCGCAGGCGCAAGCGTCTGGCGATGATCTGGCCGTGGCGCGCTTGAGTCTGCAACACCAGTTGGCAACCTTGTATGTGCAACTCAATGGGCTGGACGCGCAGGCGCGGATCCTCAATAGCTCACTGGATGATTTCAGCCAGGCGTTGCAGTTGACGCGCAGCCGTTATGAAGGCCAGATCGCCTCGGAACTGGACCTGACCCGCGCGCAAAATCAATTGGCCGAAGCCAAGGCGCAACTGGACGAAGTAAGCGGGCAACGCAACCTGACCGAGCATGCGATTGGTGAGTTGGTGGGTGTGGCGGCCAGCGATTTCACGTTGCCGCCAAGCCAACAATTGATGGCGTTGCCAGGCATCCCTGCGCAATTGCCGAGCCATCTGCTGCAACGTCGCCCGGACATCGCAGCGGCGGAGCGCCGGGTGTTTGCGGCGAACGCCAACATCGGCGTGGCCAAGGCCGCGTGGTACCCGGATTTCAGCCTGACCGGGTTGATTGGCGGGCAGACTCAGGGCGTCGGCAATCTGCTGTCTGCGGGCAATCGCTATTGGGCACTGGGGCCATTGATGAATGTGCCAATCTTTGATGGCGGCCGCCTGAGCGCCAATGAACGCCAAGCCAAAGCCGAGTTTGACGAAGCATCGGCGCAGTACCGCAGCCAGGTACTCAAGGCTGTGCGCGAAGTGGAAGACAACCTGGGCCAACTGCGGGATTTGCAGCAGGAGGCGCAGGATGAAAAGGCAGCAGCGGATGCGGCAGGGCACACACAGGGCTTGGCGATGAACAGCTATCAGGCTGGGGCTGTGAGCTACCTGGATGTGGTGACCGCGCAGACGGCGGCGTTGCAGGCGCAAAGGACATTGCAGGCGGTGCAGACCCGGCAGCTGCAGGCGAGTGTGGGGTTGGTGACGGCGCTGGGTGGGGGTTGGGAGCCTGAGAATGTTCTCGGCAGCGCACCGCTCTAGAAGCTGCTTGCTTGCGATTGCCGTGTGTCAGTCAGCTCATGTGTAGCTGACACACCGCCATCGGGAGCAAGCCCCCTCCCACAGGGGGCTCGCGTAAGACACACAATGTATGAGCGCCGCAGAACCCATGTGGGAGGGGGCCCTGTACTAGACACACTATGTATGAACACCGCACAACCAATGTGGGAGGGGGCTTGCTCCCGATGGCGGCGTTCCAGACACATCCAGCCAAAAGCCTGTCGATCACTCTTGCAACAGCCGATCTAGCCTCTCAGAACCCCCTGGAAGAGAGGCCAAGGAATGGCAGACTTACCCGCTTCACACCGCCTGCGCATCGGGCGCTTCAGCGAGCGGAGCCGTATCTACCTGATTACGACAAACACTCACGAACGCATCCCGATTTTTTGCGACTTCCACCTGGGTCGGCTGGTTGTCTGGCAATTTCGGCTGGCTCAGTACCAAGGGCTCGCGAACTCCCTTGCGTGGGTGATCATGCCGGACCATTTCCATTGGATTATTGAGCTGAAAAAAGGCTCTTTGGGGGATCTGATGTGTCAGGTGAAGTCCAAGAGTACACGGGCGGTTAATGGTGCAAGTGGGCGCAAAGGAAGACTCTGGCAGGAGAGCTTTCACAACCGGGCACTGCGCAAGGAGGATGACCTGGTGAAAATGGCTCGGTATGTGGTGGCTAATCCATTGCGGGCAGGATTGGTCAAAAAGATCGGCGACTACCCCTTGTGGGATGCCATCTGGATCTAACATCAAACACATGTGGGAGGGGGCTTGCTCCCGATAGCGGTATATCAGCTAGAGATAAGCTAACTGATACACCGCTATCGGGAGCAAGCCCCCTCCCACATTTTTCAACCGCATTTCAGGCCGCGAGTTTGCCGCTGGCGATGGCTGCAGAGGCTGCCACCATCGCGCGCAATAGCACCGCACACCCCGCCGCCAGATCATCCGGCGCAGCATTCTCGATTTCGTTGTGGCTGATGCCACCCTCGCACGGCACAAAAATCATCCCTGCCGGGCCGAGTTCGGCGACGAAGATTGCGTCGTGCCCTGCCCCGCTGACGATATCCATGTTCGACAGGCCCAGGCCGTTTGCCGCATCGCGCACGGCGTCGACGCAGCCTTTGTCGAAATACAGCGGTGGGAAATCCGCCGTGGGTTCCATCTCAAAACTCAAGCCATGCTTGGCACAGGTTTCATCGATCACCTTGCGCACCTGGGCAATCATCGAGTCCAGCCGCGCCGGCTCCAGGTGACGAAAGTCCAGGGTCATGCGCACTTCACCGGGGATGACGTTGCGTGAACCCGGGTAAGCCTGCAGGCAACCCACGGTGCCACACGCGTGCGGCTGATGGCCCAGCGCCGCCGCATTCACTGCGGCAACCACCGCCGCCGCGCCTACCAGCGCGTCCTTGCGCAGGTGCATCGGCGTCGGCCCCGCATGGGCTTCGACGCCGCGCAGCTTGAGGTCGAACCACTTCTGCCCCAACGCGCCGAGTACCACGCCGATGGTTTTTTTCTCATCCTCAAGAATCGGCCCTTGTTCGATATGCGCTTCGAAATACGCACCTACCTTGTGCCCACTCACCGCACGCGAACCGGCATAGCCAATCGCGTTCAGTGCGTCACCCACCGTCACACCATCGGCATCGGTCTTGGCCAAGGTGTCGGCCAGGGTAAATTTCTCGGCAAACACGCCGGAGCCCATCATGCACGGTGGAAAGCGCGAGCCTTCTTCGTTGGTCCACACCACCACTTCCAGCGGCGCTTCGGTTTCGATCTTGAGGTCATTCAACGTGCGCAGCACCTCCACACCGGCCAGCACACCAAAGCATCCGTCAAACTTGCCGCCCGTGGGCTGGGTGTCGATATGGCTGCCGGTCATCACCGGTGGCAGGTTGGGGTTGCGGCCTGGGCGACGGGCGAAGATGTTGCCGATGCCGTCGACCGTCACCGTGCACCCTGCGGCCTCGCACCACTGCACGAACAAGTCGCGGGCCTTGCGGTCGAGGTCGGTGAGGGCCAGGCGGCACACACCGCCCTTGGGGGTGGCGCCGAGTTTGGCGAGGTCCATCAGCGACTGCCACAAGCGGTCGCGGTTGATGTGCTGATGGGTCGATTGCAGAACGTCGAGGGCAGCGTTCATGGGGATCTCCTCAGGCTGATTTTTTATAAGTGGAACAGGTTGAACGCGGTCCAAAGTGGGAGGGGGCTTGCTCGCGATAGCAGTCATTCAGCCAATGCCTGGGCGACTGACCCGCCGCAATCGGGGGCAAGCCCCCTCCCACATTTGGATTGCATTCCACGTCCGTTACAGCGGCGATTTAGCAGTGACCGGGCTGACGCCGCGTTTGACATTCAAGCCGTAATACAGCAAGCCGCCCAGCGCGGAACCGGTAAACCAGCCGTAGCTGTAGAACCAGCTGAACGCATCGCTGCCCAGCGACAGCAAGGTCAGCACCACCGGCACGCCAAACGCGATAAAACCGCTCCAGTTCCACGCCGGGTACACGTCGTCGCGGTACAGGCCTGCGAGGTCCAACTGCTGTTTGCGGGTGATGAAGTAGTCCACCACCATGATCCCGGCAATCGGCCCCAGCAGGCTTGAATAGCCCAGCAACCAATTGGAATACACGGTTTCCAGGCTCACATCCGAGACGATCAACCCAAGTTTTTTCAGCAGTTCATGCCCCATCAGCAGCAGCCCGACCAAGCCGGTGAGGATCACCGCAGTGGTGCGGTTGATCAGCTTGGGGGCAATGTTCTGGAAGTCGTTGGTGGGCGACACGATGTTCGCCGCCGTGTTGGTGGACAAGGTGGCGATAATGATCAGCAGCATGGCGATGGCCACCCACACCGGGCTCTGGATATGCCCGATCAGGGTCACCGGGTCGGACACGCTCACCCCCACCAGCTTGACCGAGGCGGCGGTCATGATCACGCCAAGGGCAGCGAACAGGAACATGGTCAGCGGCAGGCCAAAGATCTGCCCGAGGATCTGGTCCTTCTGGCTTTTGGCGTAGCGGCTGAAGTCGGGAATATTCAACGACAAGGTGGCCCAGAAACCCACCATCGCCGTGAGGCCGGCCATGAAGTAACCGGTGAGGCTCGCGCCCTCAGGGCGCTTGGGCGGGATCGCCATCAGTTCGCTGATCGACACATTCGGCATCGCCCACACCAGCAGGCCGATGCCGACCGCCACCAGCAGCGGTGCGGACAGGGTTTCCAGGCGTTTGATCGACTCGGCGCCACGCAGCACCACCCACAGATTCAGGCACCAGAACACCATGAAACCGATCACTTCACCGGTGCCACCAAGGGATTTCCACCCCTCGAAAATCGAGCCGAGAAACAAGTGGATCGCCAGCCCGCCGAACATGGTCTGGATACCAAACCAACCGCACGCCACCAGCGCGCGAATCAGACACGGCACATTGGAACCGAGGATGCCAAAGGATGAACGCAACAACACCGGAAACGGAATGCCGTACTTGGTGCCAGGGAATGCGTTAAGCGTCAGCGGGATCAGCACCACGATGTTGGCCAGCAAAATGGCCATCAGCGCCTCGCCCACCGATAGGCCGAAATACGCAGTCAGCACCCCGCCCAGGGTATAGGTGGGCACACAGATCGACATGCCGACCCACAGCGCGGTGATGTGCCACTTGTTCCAAGTGCGTTCGTGCACCTTGGTCGGTGCCATGTCGTGGTTGTAGCGAGGGCTGTCGAGGACGTCGGGGCCGGCGTCGAGTTCGTACAGGCCGTTGCGTTCAATGACTTGCGATCTGTTCTGTTGCATGGCCGCTCCACGGTTTTTTCGAATTATTTTTGCTCATCTGCGGGGTAAGTGCAGATGGCCGGAGTACCTCGTAAACAACATGACATCACGGGCCCGGCCAGCCGTCACTGCACTCAATAACCGTGCCGACAACCGCCCTTGAACCCGCACCGCTTATATAACTGGCTGATGTTAATCAGCTTTCCGATTGAGCCTCGGGTACTTGTCAGGCTGCTCAGGCTGAACAGCGCGCAAGTTGTCCGAACTGTCAGGACTCAATCTGGTGCAACACAATTATTTTTATTTCCCGGCCCCGTCAAGGGGCATGTCTCAAGCGTCTGATTTGCAATAAGAAATGTTGTTCAATTTAAGAACCTGTCAAGTGCGTCAAAATGGTGAGCGACCGCTACATTTTGGTGAATTGTTATTTTTATCCATATAAATCAATGACATAAACAAGATATAAGCTTATAAAAAATCTTCTTGCTCAATCGAAAAACTCGGGCTAGTTTCTATTCCTGTCACCGATGACAGGAATTAACCGAACATCGGCAAGCAGCATTACAACACTTAGAACTGGCACAAGCCGGTCAAGCCTGTGAGGAACTCGACATGTCGCTGTTGATCCGTGGCGCCACCGTAATTACCCATGATGAAAGTTACCGCGCCGACGTGTTATGTGCCGGCGGTCTGATTCGCGCTATTGGCACGGATCTGGATATTCCCGCCGGCACCGAAATACTCGACGGCAGCGGCCAATACTTGATGCCCGGCGGCATCGACCCACATACCCATATGCAACTGCCGTTCATGGGCACGGTGGCCAGTGAAGACTTTTTCAGTGGCACGGCAGCTGGCCTGGCGGGCGGCACCACGTCGATCATCGACTTCGTGATCCCCAACCCGCAGCAATCGCTGATGGAAGCGTTCCACCAGTGGCGTGGCTGGGCTGAAAAGTCCGCGTCCGACTACGGTTTTCACGTGGCGATCACTTGGTGGAGCGAGCAGGTGCGCGAGGAAATGGCCGAACTGGTGAGCCACCACGGCATCAACAGCTTCAAGCATTTCATGGCTTACAAGAACGCGATCATGGCGGCGGACGACACCCTGGTCGCCAGCTTTGAGCGCTGCCTGGAACTGGGCGCAGTGCCCACCGTGCATGCCGAGAACGGTGAGCTGGTGTACCACCTGCAACGCAAGCTGATGGCTCAGGGCATCACCGGGCCGGAAGCGCACCCGCTGTCGCGTCCGTCCCAGGTGGAGGGCGAAGCGGCCAGCCGCGCAATCCGCATCGCCGAGACCATCGGCACGCCGCTGTACCTGGTGCATGTGTCCACCAAGGAGGCACTGGATGAAATCACCTATGCCCGAGGCAAGGGCCAGGCGGTGTACGGCGAAGTGCTCGCCGGCCACTTGCTGCTGGACGATAGCGTCTACCAGCACCCCGACTGGCAAACCGCTGCCGGCTACGTGATGAGCCCGCCGTTCCGCCCGCGCGGGCATCAAGAGGCGCTGTGGCACGGCCTGCAATCGGGCAACTTGCACACCACCGCCACCGACCACTGCTGCTTCTGCGCCGAGCAAAAAGCCGTGGGCCGTGACGACTTCAGCAAGATCCCCAACGGCACCGCCGGTATCGAAGACCGCATGGCGCTGCTGTGGCACGAAGGCGTCAACACCGGGCGCCTGTCGATGCAGGAATTTGTCGCGCTGACCTCCACCAACACCGCGAAGATTTTCAATCTCTACCCGCGTAAAGGTGCGATCCGCGTGGGTGCCGATGCTGATCTGGTGCTGTGGGACCCCGAAGGCACACGCACGATTTCCGCCAAGACCCATCACCAGCAAGTCGACTTCAATATCTTCGAAGGCAAGACCGTGCGCGGTGTGCCGAGCCACACCATCAGCCAGGGCAAGCTGGTCTGGGCCGATGGTGACCTGCGCGCCGAACGCGGTGCCGGGCGGTATGTGGAGCGGCCGGCGTATCCGTCGGTGTTTGAGCAGTTGAGCAAGCGGGCGGAGCATTCCAAGCCAGTGGCTGTGAACCGCTGATATCGCCTTCGCGAGCAAGCCCGCTCCCACATTCGGCTGCGTTCCTCCAGACAAAACGGGGTCGAATGTGGGAGCGGGCTTGCTCGCGAAGAGGCCAGCACAAGCAACACAAAAACCAATGCCCATCAGAGGCAGTACCTCAATAACCGTGAGGCCACCACCGTGATCCAGACCCTGACCCACCTCCCCCATCCCCCTGAAGATGGGCCGACGCTCGCCAGCCATTTCACCGACCTGGCGCCGCCCCTCAATGCCCGCCAGGCGCAATTGGAAGCCTCGCGCTGCCTGTACTGCTATGACGCGCCGTGCGTGAACGCGTGCCCGAGCGAGATCGACATCCCGTCGTTCATCCGCAACATCCACACCGAAAACGTGCAAGGCGCCGCGCAAAAAATCCTCTCGGCCAACATCCTCGGCGGCAGCTGCGCGCGGGTTTGCCCGACGGAGATTTTGTGCCAGCAGGCCTGCGTACGTAACAACGCCGAAGAATGTGCCCCGGTGCTGATCGGCCTGTTGCAACGCTACGCCATCGACAACGCGCACTTCAGCGAACACCCCTTCCAGCGCGCTGCGCCCACCGGCAAGCGGATCGCCGTGGTCGGCGCCGGGCCAGCGGGTTTGGCGTGCGCGCACCGCGCCGCGCTGCACGGCCATGACGTGGTGATTTTCGAAGCGCGGGAAAAAGCCGGCGGCCTGAATGAATACGGGATCGCCAAGTACAAGCTGGTGGATGACTTCGCACAAAAGGAACTGAATTTCCTCCTGCAGATCGGCGGCATCGAGATTCGCCACGGCCAGCGCCTGGGCGATAACCTCACCTTGAGCGAGCTGAACCAGCAATTCGACGCGGTGTTCCTCGGCCTTGGCCTGGCCGCCAGCAAGCAGCTCGGCCTGCCCCATGAAGACGCCCCCGGTCTGCTCGCCGCCACCGACTACATCCGCGAACTGCGCCAGGCCGATGACCTCACCCAACTGCCCCTGGCCGACCGTTGCATCGTGCTCGGCGCGGGCAACACCGCCATCGACATGGCCGTGCAAATGGCCCGCCTCGGTGCTCGCGATGTGAATCTGGTGTACCGCAGAGGCCTGGCGGACATGGGCGCCACCCACCACGAACAGGACATTGCCAAGGCCAATCAGGTACGCCTGCTGACTTGGGCCCAGCCCCAAGAAGTGCTGTTGGATGAACAGGGCCACGTGCGCGGCATGCGCTTTTCGCGCACGCGCATGGAAAACGGGCGCCTGCACCCCACCGGCGAGACCTTCGAACTGGCCGCCGATGCGATCTTCAAGGCGATCGGCCAAGGCTTCGACAGCAAGGCCTTGCACGACCCACTGGCCCAGCAACTGCACCGCGTCGGCGAACGGATTTTTGTCGATGAGCACCTGCGCACCAGTATTCCCGGCGTGTATGCCGGTGGCGATTGCGTCAGCCTCGGCCAGGACCTCACCGTACAGGCCGTGCAACATGGCAAGCTGGCCGCTGAAGCCATGCACGCCCAACTCATGCTGAATGTGGAGGCTGCGTAATGGCCGATCTCTCGATTGTGTTCGCCGGTATCAAAGCCCCCAACCCCTTCTGGCTGGCCTCCGCGCCGCCCACCGACAAGGCCTACAACGTGGTCCGTGCCTTCGAAGCGGGCTGGGGCGGCGTGGTCTGGAAAACCCTCGGTGAAGACCCGGCAGCGGTCAACGTGTCGTCACGGTACTCGGCGCACTTTGGCGCCAACCGTGAAGTGCTGGGCATCAACAATATCGAACTGATCACCGACCGCTCCCTGGAGATCAACCTGCGGGAAATCACCCAGGTGAAAAAGGACTGGCCCGATCGCGCGTTGATCGTGTCGCTGATGGTGCCTTGCGTGGAGCAATCGTGGAAAAACATTCTGCCGCTGGTGGAAGCCACCGGCTGCGACGGAATCGAGCTGAACTTCGGCTGCCCCCACGGCATGCCCGAGCGCGGCATGGGCGCGGCGGTGGGCCAGGTGCCGGAGTATGTGGAACAGGTGACGCGCTGGTGCAAGACCTATTGCTCGTTGCCGGTGATCGTCAAGCTCACGCCGAACATCACTGATATCCGCGTGGCGGCGCGCGCGGCGTATCGCGGTGGCGCGGATGCGGTGTCGCTGATCAACACCATCAACTCGATCACCAGCGTCGACCTGGAGCGTATGGTTGCCCTGCCCGTGGTTGGCACCCAGAGCACCCACGGTGGCTATTGCGGTTCGGCGGTCAAGCCGATTGCGCTGAATATGGTCGCGGAGATCGCCCGCGACCCGCAGACCCAAGGCCTGCCGATCTGCGGCATCGGCGGCATCGGCAACTGGCGCGATGCGGCGGAATTCGTCGCGCTGGGCTGTGGCGCAGTGCAGGTGTGCACGGCGGCGATGCTGCATGGGTTTCGGATTGTCGAGGAAATGAAAGATGGGCTGTCGCGCTGGATGGACAGCCAAGGCTACACAAGCCTGCAGGCATTTTCCGGGCGGGCGGTGGGCAATACTACGGATTGGAAGTACCTGGATATCAACTACCAAGTCATCGCCAAGATCGACCAGGCAGCCTGCATTGGCTGTGGGCGTTGCCACATAGCCTGTGAGGATACGTCGCACCAGGCGATCGCCAGTTTGAAACAGGCGGATGGCACGCATAAGTACGAGGTGATTGATGACGAGTGCGTGGGCTGCAACCTGTGTCAGATCACCTGCCCGGTGGCCGATTGCATCGAGATGGTGCCGATGGAGACGGGTAAGCCGTTTCTGAATTGGACGCAGGATCCGAGGAATCCTTATCGGGAGGCGGTGTAGGTCTTTAGGGCCTCATCGGGGGCAAGCCCCCTCCCACATTTACTGCATTTTGCCTGAAGGAATGCAGTCAGATGTGGGAGGGGGCTTGCCCCCGATGAGGCCCTCAGCCCCACCACGAGGCCCAGCTCAAGGCTCCAACCCAATCCCGCGCAAAATCACACTGGTCACCGTCTGTATCGCCTTCTCGAACTGCATGTCCGACAACGGCTGGTGATCATTCAAAATCTTCACCTGATGATCAAAGTCGGCATAGTGCTGGGTCGACGCCCAGATCATGTACAGCAGGCTCGACGGTTCCACGGGCAGAATGCGTTTGTCTTCCACCCACTGGCGAATTTTCGCTTCCTTCATCTTGGCCCAGTCGTACAGGCTTTCATCCAGGGCCTCACCGAGGGTGGGCGCACCGTGGATGATTTCATTGGCCCAGACCTTGGAGCCATAAGGCCGCGTGCGCGAGCGTTGCATCTTGGCGCGGATGTAACTGCTGAGCACTACCCGGGGATCATCGAAGGTTTCGAAACTCAGGGCGTCCTGCTTCCACACTTCCAGCAAGTCGAACAGCACCGCGCTGTACAGCTCGCTCTTGGTGGTGAAGTAGTAATGCAGGTTGGAACGCGGCAGTTGCACTTCTTCAGCGATATCCGCCATGGCGGTGCTGCCATAACCCTTCTCGGCGAAGATTTTCTCTGCCGCCAGCAGGATTTTTTCGACGTTGACCCGACGGATACCGATCTTGTGATTGCCCATAAGGGCTCCCTGACAAAGACATAGGGCAAAGACTACCACCCGCTCTAGATCGGGGCGACAGGCGCAGCTGAAACTTCGTACACTGCCCGCTCCTCCCCATTGATGGGTATTGCGCAATGTTGATCAAGAAAACCGTTACCACCGTCACACTGCTCGCGTCCTTGCTGGGCGCCTCCGCGGCATTTGCCCATGCCCACCTCAAAAGCACCACACCGGCGGCAGACAGCAGCGTCACGGCACCGGCCGAGCTGCGCCTGACCTTCAGCGAAGGCGTCGAGGCGACCTTTACCAAAGTGTCGCTGAGCAAAGACGGCACCGAGGTCGCGATCAAGGGCCTGGATACGCCGGACGCCGACAAGAAAACCCTGGTGGTCACGCCTGCCGCCCCGCTCGCGCCCGGCAACTACACCGTGGTGTGGAACGCCGTGTCGGTCGACACCCACAAGAGCAACGGCGAATACCGCTTCAAGGTCGGCCAATAATCCATGGCGAGCCTGCTGGTGCTGTGTCGCTTCGTGCATTTCAGCGTCGTGTTGTTGATGTTCGGGGCCTGTGTACTCAGGCCCTGGTTGCTCGGCGCAGCACCGCAGCCGGCACTGGACCGGCAACTGCTGCGCATCAGCCGTGGCCTGGCCTGCCTGGGGCTGTGCACGGGCGCGGCCTGGTTGCTGTTGATCACGGCGAGCATGGCCGGCAGTTGGGACGCAGCGCTGCAACCGGCCACGGTGCACCTGGTGCTGGGCAAGACGTTTTTCGGCCAGGTGTGGGTCTGGCACTTGCTGTTCAACCTGTTGCTGCTGGCGCTGCTCAAACCCTGGCCCGCCCTGCGCCTGCCCTTGACCGCCCTGCTGCTGGCGACCCTGGCCCCGGTCGGCCATGGCGCCATGCTCGACGGGCTGAGCGGGCAGTTGTTGATCCTCAACCAAGTGGTGCATCTGCTGTGCGTCGGCGCATGGCTCGGCGGGCTGATGGTGCTGGTGCTGATCCTCCGGCAGCCGCAGGGTTTTGCATTGGCGCCGATTCTGCGCCGCTTCAGCGGCGTGGGTTATGGCCTGGTCGCCGGGTTGCTGGTGACGGGTTTGATCAATGTGCGCGTGCTCACCGGGCAGTTATGGCCCACGCCGCTGTTCACCGGGTTCGCCCTGATTTTGCTGATCAAGGTGATGTTGGTGCTAGGCATGCTGGCGCTGGCATTGCTGAATCGATTGCGCCTTGCGCGCTGCGAAGAACGAGTGGGCACCTTGCAGACCAGTGTGGTGGTTGAATGGTTACTGGGTGTTTCAGCGGTGGCGGCGGTGTCGCTGCTTGGCACCCTTCCACCCATGGTCATACCCCACTGAAAACCTTCACTTGAAGTGGGGTCAATGTGGAAGGGGCGGTGCGACGATTCGACTTGCCCCGCCACATTCACTGTGCTCACTTTTATATCGTCGCGCCGTGGTCATCGTATAACTTCTGCTTGACACCCCACGAAATCCTCGCAAATATCCGCCCCAATGTTGTACGACGACGTATGACAAATAATAAAAACAACAAAAGAAAAGGGAGCTTCACTGTGAGTCAATTCGCCCGCAATTCCTCTCGCCTCGGTCTTATCAGCCTCAGCAGCCTCGCCTTCACCCTGCCCCTCACGGCCCACGCCGATGGGTTTGTCGACGACGCCAAAGCCACGCTCAACCTGCGCAACGCCTACTTCAACCGCAACTTCACCAACCCGACCAACCCCCAGGGCAAGGCTGAAGAGTGGACGCAGAACTTCATCCTCGACGCCAAATCCGGCTTTACCCAGGGCACCGTCGGCTTCGGGATTGACGTGCTGGGCCTGTATTCGCAAAAACTCGATGGTGGCAAAGGCACCGCCGGCACCCAGCTGCTGCCGGTCCACGACGACGGCCGCCCGGCCGACAATTTCGGGCGCCTGGGCGTGGCGCTGAAAACCAAGCTGTCGAAGACCGAGTTGAAAGTCGGCGAATGGATGCCGGTGCTGCCGATCCTGCGCTCCGACGACGGTCGCTCGCTGCCCCAGACCTTTCGTGGCGGCCAGATCACGTCCAATGAAATCGCCGGCCTGAGCCTGTATGGCGGGCAGTTTCGCGGCAACAGCCCGCGCAACGACGCGAGCATGGAAGACATGTTCATGAACGGCAAAGCCGCGTTTACCTCGGACCGTTTCAACTTCGGTGGCGGCGAATACACGTTCAATGAAAAACGCACGCAGGTCGGCCTGTGGTACGCCGAACTCAGCGACATCTACCAACAGCGCTACATCAACCTGAACCACAGCCAGCCCGTGGGCGACTGGACACTGGGTGCCAACCTCGGCTACTTCAGCGGCAAAGAAGACGGCAGCGCCCTGGCTGGCGACCTAGACAACAAAACCGCCTTCGCGCTGCTCTCGGCCAAGTACCAGGGCCACACCTTCTACGTGGGCCTGCAGAAACTCACCGGCGACAGCGTGTGGATGCGGGTCAACGGCACCAGCGGCGGCACGCTGGCCAACGACAGCTACAACGCCAGCTACGACAACGCCAAGGAGAAATCCTGGCAGCTGCGCCATGACTTCAACTTCGTGGTACTCGGCGTGCCCGGGCTGACCCTGATGAACCGCTATATCAGCGGCAGCAATGTGCACACCGGGACCATCACCGACGGCAAGGAATGGGGGCGCGAATCGGAACTGGCCTACACGGTGCAGAGCGGCGCGCTGAAGAACCTGAACGTGAAGTGGCGCAACTCGACCATGCGCCGCGATTTCAGCAATAACGAGTTCGATGAAAACCGGATCTTCATCAGCTATCCAATCTCACTGTTGTAGAACTCAGTCTTCCAGCCACAAAAAGCCCCCTGTGGGAGGGGGCTTGCTCCCGATAGCGGTGGGTCAGTCACAGCTGCATTCACTGACACTCCGCCATCAGGGGCAAGCCGCCTCCCACATTTGCACACGGTCATCTGGAGAACGTTGACAACCTGAGGAATCCCTAACAATACTTCGCTATAGTCATACGACAACCTACAACAAAAACCTGGAACGCCCATGACCACCACAACCACGCCTGTTCCCTTCAACCGTCTGCTGCTCACCGGTGCCGCCGGTGGCCTGGGCAAGGTTCTGCGCGAACGCCTGCGCCCTTACACGAACGTACTGCGCCTGTCGGATATCGCCGAGATGGCCGCCGCCGGCGACCATGAAGAAGTACAACCCTGCGACCTCGCCGACAAACAAGCCGTGCACCATCTGGTGGAAGGCGTCGACGCGATCCTGCACTTTGGCGGCGTGTCAGTGGAGCGCTCGTTTGAAGAAGTGCTCGGCGCCAACATCAGCGGCACATTCCATATCTACGAGGCCGCACGGCGCCATGGCGTGAAGCGCGTGATCTTCGCCAGTTCCAACCATGTGATCGGCTTCTACAAGCAAACCGAAACCATCGACGCCCATTCGCCACGCCGCCCGGACAGCTACTACGGGCTGTCCAAGTCCTACGGCGAGGACATGGCCAGTTTCTACTTTGATCGCTATGGCATCGAGACGGTGAGCATCCGAATCGGCTCCTCGTTCCCGCAGCCACAGAACCGTCGGATGATGCACACCTGGCTGAGTTTCGACGACCTTACCCAGCTGCTCGAACGCGCGCTGTATACCCCCAACGTCGGCCACACCGTGGTCTACGGCATGTCGGATAACCTCGACACCTGGTGGGACAACCGCTACGCCGCGCACCTGGGTTTTGCGCCCAAGGACAGCTCCGAAGTGTTCCGCGCCGAGGTCGAAGCGCAGCCGCCGGTTGCCGCCGATGACCCGGCCAAGGTCTACCAGGGTGGTGCGTTCTGCGCCGCCGGGCCGTTCGGTGACTGATACAGACCACCCCAAGGGAATGAGTGGCCATGACTGCTGAATTGATTGTCGACGCCCGCAATGCCGTAGGCGAATGCCCAGTGTGGGTGCCAGAAGAAAACGCGCTGTACTGGGTGGATATCCCCAACGGTGGCCTGCAACGCTGGAGCGCCACCAGCGGCCACATCGCCGCCTGGACAGCCCCGCAGATGCTCGCCTGCATCGCGCGCACCACGGCAGGCAACTGGGTGGCCGGGATGGAAAGCGGGTTTTTCCAGCTGACCCCGCACAACGACGGCAGCCTCGACACCACGGCCCTGGCCGGTGTCGAGCACCCGCGCGCGGACATGCGCCTGAACGACGGCCGCTGTGACCGCCAGGGCCGCTTCTGGGCCGGCAGCATGGTGCTGAACATGGGCTTGAATGCCGCCGAGGGCATTCTGTACCGCTACGCGTCCGGTTCGGCGCCGCATGCTCAGTTGGACGGGTTCATCACACTCAACGGCCTGGCCTTCAGCCCCGATGGCCGCACGATGTACGCCTCGGACTCACACCCGCTGGTCCAGCAGATCTGGGCCTTTGACTACGACACCGAGACCGGCACGCCGTCCAATCGCCGCGTGTTCGTCGACATGCACCAGCACCTCGGGCGCCCCGACGGCGCAGCGGTGGATGCCGACGGCTGCTACTGGATCTGCGCCAACGACGCTGGCCTGGTCCACCGTTTCACCCCCCAGGGTCGCCTGGACCGTTCGCTGAACGTGCCGGTGAAAAAACCCACCATGTGCGCCTTTGGCGGCAGTCGCCTGGACACGCTGTTTGTCACCTCGATCCGTGACGACCCGCGTGAGCAGTCACTGTCCGGCGGCGTGTTCGCCCTCAACCCCGGCGTTACCGGTTTGCCGGAGCCCAGCTTCATCCTCTAGCTGCATCGCTGTGCATTGAATACAACAATAAAAACACAGGAGTGACACCCCATGGACTTCAAACGCACCTTGCTCGCCGCCGCACTTCCACTCACCTTCGTACTCAGCAGCGCCGCCCACGCGCTGGAAATCAAATTCGCCGACATCCACCCCGCCGGCTACCCCACCGTCGTCGCCGAAGAGAACATGGGCAAGGCCCTGACCAAGGAAAGCAACGGCGAATTGACCTTCAAATACTTCCCAGGCGGCGTGCTGGGCTCCGAGAAGGAAGTGGTCGAACAGGCCCAGGTCGGCGCCGTGCAGATGACCCGCGTCAGCCTCGGCATCGTCGGCCCGGTGGTGCCGGACGTGAACGTGTTCAACCTGCCGTTCGTGTTCCGCGACCAGGCGCATATGCGCAAGGTCATCGACGGCGAGATCGGTGACGAGATCCTTGCCAAGATCACCGACTCCGAATTCGGCCTGGTAGCCCTGGCCTGGATGGACGGCGGCACCCGCAACCTCTACACCAAGAAGCCGGTGCGCAACATCGCAGACCTCAAGGGCATGAAGATCCGCGTGCAGGGCAACCCGTTGTTCATCGACGCCTTCAACGCGATGGGCGCCAACGGCATCGCCATGGACACCGGCGAGATCTTCAGCGCCTTGCAGACCGGGGTTATCGACGGCGCGGAAAACAACCCGCCCACGCTGCTCGAACACAACCACTTCCAGAACGCCAAGTTCTACACGCTCACCGAGCACCTGATCCTGCCCGAGCCCATCGTGATGTCGAAAATCACCTGGAACAAGCTCACCCCCGCCCAGCAGGACATGGTAAAAAAAGCCGCCAAGGTCGCCCAGGCCGACGAGCGCGTGTTGTGGGACGCCAAGTCCGCCAGCAGCGAAACCAAGCTCAAGGCCGCCGGGGTCGAGTTCATCACCGTCGACAAAAAACCCTTCTACGACGCCACCGCAGCGGTTCGCGCCAAGTACGGCGCGGCTTACGCCGACATCATCAAGCGCATCGACGCCGTCGAGTAACCCCCCCTCCTCCAGCAAGGCCTGGCGCGGTCGGCATTGACGCGCCCGGTTACGGTGAACGCCATGAAGAATTTACTGTTGCGCATCAACGACCGCATCTACATGACCTGCATCTGGGTCGCCGGCCTCTCGGTTCTCGGGGTGGCACTGATCATTCCCTGGGGCATCTTCGCCCGCTACATCCTCGGCACCGGCTCCAGCTGGCCGGAGCCCACCGCCATCCTGCTGATGCTGGTGTTCACCTTTATCGGCGCTGCCGCCAGCTACCGCGCCGGCGCGCATATGTCGGTGGCCATGATCACCGATCGCCTGCCGCCCGCTCAACGTCGAATCGTGAGCATTATTTCGCAATTGCTGATGGCGACCATCTGCCTGTTCATGACGGTGTGGGGCGCCAAGCTGTGCCTGTCCACCTGGAACCAGTTCATGAGCGCCATCCCTACCCTGCGCGTGGGCATCACCTACATGCCGATCCCGATCGGCGGGCTGCTGACCCTGGTGTTTGTGCTGGAAAAACTACTGCTCGGTGATCAAAGCAACCGCAGGGTCGTGCGCTTCGACCTGGTTGAAGAAAGCGAAGGGGCTGCCTGATATGGACGCATTGATTCTGTTGGGCAGCTTTATCGCCTTGATCCTGATCGGCATGCCGGTGGCCTACGCGCTCGGGCTGTCGGCGCTGATTGGCGCGTGGTGGATCGACATTCCGTTCCAGGCCTTGATGATTCAAGTGGCGGGCGGGGTGAACAAATTTTCGTTGATGGCGATTCCGTTCTTCGTGCTGGCCGGGGCGATCATGGCCGAGGGCGGCATGTCGCGGCGCCTGGTGGCGTTTGCCGGGGTGCTGGTGGGTTTTGTGCGCGGCGGTTTATCGCTGGTCAACATCATGGCCTCGACGTTTTTTGGCGCCATTTCCGGCTCATCGGTGGCGGACACCGCCTCGGTCGGCTCGGTGCTGATCCCGGAAATGGAACGTCGCGGGTATCCCCGCGAATTTGCCACCGCAGTAACCATCAGCGGCTCGGTGCAGGCGCTGCTGACCCCGCCCAGCCACAACTCGGTGCTCTACTCCCTGGCCGCCGGCGGCACGGTGTCTATCGCCTCGCTGTTCATGGCTGGTGTGGTCCCGGGCTTGCTGATGAGCGCCTGCCTGATGGTGCTGTGCCTGATCTTCGCGAAGAAGCGCGACTACCCCAAGGGCGAAGTCATCCCCTTGAAACAGGCGCTGAAAATCTGCGCCGACGCGCTCTGGGGGCTGATGGCCATGGTGATCATCCTCGGCGGCATCCTGTCGGGCATCTTCACGGCCACCGAGTCTGCGGCGATCGCCGTGCTTTGGGCATTTTTCGTGACCATGTTCATCTACCGCGACTACAAATGGAGTGAGCTGCCCAAGCTGATGCACCGCACGGTGCGCACCATTTCCATCGTGATGATCCTGATCGCCTTCGCCGCCAGCTTCGGCTACATCATGACCTTGATGCAGATCCCGGCGAAGATCACCACGATGTTCCTGACCCTGTCGGACAACCGCTACGTGATCCTGATGTGCATCAACGCCATGCTGCTGTTGCTCGGCACGGTGATGGACATGGCGCCGCTGATTCTGATCCTTACACCGATCCTGCTGCCGGTGGTGCTGGGTATTGGCGTCGACCCGGTGCACTTCGGCATGATCATGCTGGTCAACCTCGGCATCGGCCTGATCACCCCGCCGGTGGGTGCGGTACTGTTTGTGGGCGCGGCGGTGGGCAAGGTCAGCATCGAGAAAACCGTGAAGGCGCTGCTGCCGTTTTATGGCGTGCTGTTTCTGGTATTGATGGCCGTGACCTATATTCCGGCGTTGTCGCTGTGGCTGCCGAGCGTGGTGCTGTAAACCTTGCTTCAAGACAACAACGATCAACTGTGGGAGCGGGCTTGCTCGCTAAGTCGGTATACCCGTAAAGGATGTACCGGCTGACACACCGCTTTCGCGAGCAAGCCCGCTCCCACATTTTGAACACCCGTGTTTGTTCTATTTCATACGGCGGAACACCATGCCTTCGAGCTTCGTCGAACTTCAGGATCAACTCACCCACCTCACCCTGGCCCCCGCCATCGGCGGCAGCATCGTCAACTGGACGGTGCGCGCCACCGGCCAGCCGCTGTTGCGCCACAGCGATGAGCAGGCGATCACTACCGAGCTGCCGGGCAAGCTGGGCTGCTACCCGTTGGCACCGTGGTCGAACCGGATTGCCCAAGGCGGTTTCGACAATCCCGCCGGTTGGCTGGCGCTGACGCCCAACAGCCTTACCGACCCCTTGCCGATTCATGGCTCGGCCTGGCAGCAGGCGTGGCGCGTGGTGAGCCAGACAACGCATGAAGTGGTGCTGGAGGTGGTGTGCGACACGCCGTTCGCCTATCGCGCCGAGCAGCGGTTTCGCTTGCACGACGGTGAACTGCGTATCGGCCTGCGCGTCACGCATCTGGCTGAAAAGCCAGCATGGCATGGGCTGGGGCTGCATCCCTACCTGCCGCGTCGGCCGGGTACACGCTTGCAGGCCAAGGCTGCACAGGTGTGGTTGAGTGATGCGTGCAAGCTGCCCACGGGGCTGACGCCAATCCCGGCGGAGTGGGATTTCAGCCAGCCCAAGGCACTCCCGGAGGGCCTGGTGGACAATGGGTTTTGCCAATGGGACGGGCAGTGTGTGATCGAGCAACCGGAGCTTGGGTATACGCTGGAATGCCAGGCCAGTGGCGCCGATTACTTCCTGTTGTTCTGCCCGCCGGGGTTGGGGTTCTTTTGTATTGAGCCGGTGAGTCACCCGGTGAATGCGCATCACTTGTCGGGTAGGCCCGGGTTGAAGTTGCTGGAACAAGGCCAATCAACCCAACTGGAGTTCAGCCTGAAATACTGCGCCCTGCAAGGGTGAGCTTTTGTGGCGACGGAGTGTAGCGGCTGGCCTCTGTGTTGCGCGGGGTGTCGCTTGTTGGGCGAGGCGCGGGCGCTGGAGGGGAGTG
>NZ_WKCB01000024.1 GCF_021606685.1 Pseudomonas syringae | reverse complement strand
GGTTTGGGGCCGCTTCGCAGCCCAACGCTGGCAAGCCCGCTCGCCACAACAGCCCGCTGGCCACTGGCGTGGTTCAGGAAGCGCCTTTTTCACTCGTAATGGTCGTGGGCGAGTGGTTGAGCATCATCCAGGCCCGATAACCTTCAGGTGAACACTAAATCCGTGGACAGCGGGCTTGTGTGGCGAGCGGGCTTGCCCGCGTTGGGCCGCGCAGCGGCCCTAAACCAGGCGCTGAGGTGGTTCAGGAAAAATGCCGGCGTCTTTACTGGGGCTGCTTCGCAGCCCAACGCGGGCAAGCCCGCTCGCCACAAGGGCCCGCTGGCCACTGGCGTGGTTCAGGCAGGTGTCTTCTTCACCCGTAACGCCTTGGCCTTGGCCTCCACGCCCAGGTACATCACCAGTGCGATCAGCAGCGGCACAATGAAGTAGATCGCCCGGTAGGCGATCAACCCAGCGAGCAAACTGCCCCGCGACGCCTCGTGTTGCAGCAGCGCAATAAACACCGCTTCCAGCACGCCGAGCCCGGCCGGGATGTGGGTGAGCACCCCGGCAATCGCGCTGATCAGTAACACGCCTAGCACCAGCGGGTAGTCGAGCTTGGCCGGTAGCAGGGTGAAAATCACCGCGGCCATCAGCGACCAGTTCAGCGCGCCCAAGAGCAACTGCAAACACGCCATGCGCACCGACGGCAGGTTGATTTCCATGCCGCGAATCGTCCACGCGCGCTTTTTCGAAAACTGGCAGGCCACCAGGTAACCCAGGCTCGCCAGCACCAGCAGCGCGCCGATGCCCTGCAAGGCCGTGGTGCTGACTTTCCAGCCCGGCGGCATGGTGACCAGGCCGCTGCTGAACACCACCCCGGCAATCGCCATGTAGCCAAACCAGTTCGTGGCCAGGCTCAGGCCGAGGATCTTGGCGATATTGCCGGTGCTCACTCCAAGGCGCGAATACAGCCGATAACGCATGGCGATGCCGCCGACCCAGGCGCTCAGGTTGAGGTTGAACGCGTAGCTGATGATGCCCACCGGCAGGATCTGCTTCCACACCAGGTTCTGGCGAATATAGGTGCGCCCGATGAGGTCGAAGCTGGCGTACACCAGAAAACTGCACAGCGTCAGCGCGCCGGCGATCACCAGGGTGCGCACCTTGAAGTCGCCGAGCGTCTGCACCACTTCGCTCCAGTCGATGCGCCGCGCGAGCAGGGTGAACAGCACAATCAGCAGCAGGAAGAAGGCGATGGTCAGCGGTTTCTTCCAACGCTTGAACCGCGAGCCTTTGGTTTCAGCTGTCATGGTGCTGGGCCTCAAAGGGTTTGAGTCGCGGTTTATGCGCCGGCAACCAGCCCGTCAATGCGGGGAAGTGGCGCATCACATGGAACACCAGAAAACCCACGGTCAGTCGCCATAGCCACAGGCGGGGCTTGCGGTTTTCCGGCATGGTCTGGCAATGGTCCCGGGCAAGTATTTCCAGGCGCTCATACAGCTGCTGGTTGAACGCCTGGTCGCGAATCAGCACATTGGCCTCCAGATTCAGCGACAGGCTCAACGGGTCCAGGTTGCTTGAGCCCACGGTGCTCCAGTCGTCATCCACCAGCGCGACTTTGCCGTGCAGCGGGCGCTGGCAATACTCGTGAATCACCACGCCGTCCTTGAGCAGGTAGTCGTAGAGCATGCGCGCGGCCAGCTTGGCCAACAGCACATCGGGCTGGCCCTGCATGATCAGTTGCACCTGCACGCCTCGGCGCGCCGCATTACGGATCTCGCGCAGCAGGCGATAACCGGGGAAGAAGTACGCGTTGGCGATCACCGCGCGTTTTTGCGCCTTGCTCAACGCGTGGATATAGGCCTCTTCGATGTCGTCGCGGTGTTGGACGTTGTCGCGGTAAATCAGGCGCACCCAACCATCGCCTTGTTCCGTCGACCACAGCGAAGGCCGTTGCTGGCGCCGCCGCCAGCCGCGCCGGGCGCGTACCTGACGACCGCTTTGTGCCAGGGCGAAATGATGCAAGTCCGCCACCGCCGGGCCCGTCACTCGCACGGCATAATCCTGCTTGGCTTCCGGGCCATAATCGCCCAAGTGATCGGCGGAGAAGTTGATCCCGCCAATGAACGCGACTTCTGCGTCCACCACGACAATCTTGCGGTGCAAGCGGCGAAACCAGTTGGTGCGGATGCCCAGCGTCTTGGACGCCGGGTCAAACATCTGTACCGCCACCCCAGCCTCGGCCAGCGCCCCCAGAAACGCCGGGCTCAGCTCGCCGCAGCCAAAGCCATCGAGGCTGACCACCACCTTCACGCCACGTTGTGCGGCCTCGATCAGAATGCCTTGCAGCTCATGGCCGACTTTGTCTTCGAAGAGAATGAAGGTCTCCAGCAAGATCTCGCGACGGGCCGCCCGCAACGCCTCAAACACCTTGGGGAAGTACGCCTCGCCGTTCTCCAGCAATTCGATCTGGTTGCCGCTCTGCCAGCCGTAATCCAGGTCGCGGGCCTTGGCTTCGTCGGGCGGTTGATCAGTGGAAATATGCTCCACGGCGACGTTCATAGCTCGATCTCCACCGACAGCGGTACGTGGTCTGACAGATGGGACCAGGGGCGGGTGGTAAGCACCCGTGCGTTATGCACTTTCAAATTACGCACGTAAATCCGGTCCAGGGGCAGCAACGGCAGGCGCGCCGGGAAGGTGCGTGCGGGCTTGCCCTGGGAGTGCACAAAGACTTCCACAAGGCCGCTCTGGCTCAGGTCGGCCTTCTGGCGCCAGTCGTTGAAATCGCCGGCAACAATCAGCGGCGCATCGGCCGGGATTTCGCGGATGCGCTGTTCGATCAGGCGCAATTGCTGTTGGCGATGCACCTCGCGCAAGCCCAGGTGAACACAGATCGCATGCACCTCCTGGCCGGTGCCCGGCAGGCGCAGCACGCAATGCAGCAGGCCACGGTTTTCATGGCCACTTTGGGAAATATCAAGGTTGTCATGGCGCACAATCTGGAATTTCGACAGCAGCGCATTGCCGTGGTCGCCGTGGGGGTAGACCGCGTTGCGGCCGTAGGCGAACTGCGGCCAGATGCTGTCGGCGAGGAACTCGTATTGCGGCATGTTCGGCCAGTCACTGAAGCGCTGAGGGTGACGCTCGTGCGTGCCGTGGATTTCCTGCAAAAACACCATGTCGGCGCCCACGCTGCGCACCGCTTCACGCAGCTCGGGCAGGATGAAACGTCGATTCAGGGCGGTGAAACCCTTGTGGATATTGACCGTCAGCACCGTGAAGCGAGTGATGGCGTCGCTGGGGGTGATGGGCACCCAGTCGGGAATCGCAGCCATGATTGCTCCTGTCAAAGAAGTGGGGGCCTGGCCCCCGTTTATGGCTGACTATGATTTTTGGCTGAAAGTTTCCAGCTTCCTACAAACGGCACACCTTCCATTTTGATCTGTGTTTCTGTCACTCCGGTGGGTTTCAACAGGGCGCAGTGTCTGGTATTGGCGTGAACGGAAAAGGGTGGGGTTGGCATTTGATATTTGCCTGCTGCGCGCGGATCGACAGGGCCCTCGCTGCGGAAATGCCGCATGCAATGGCGCGATGCTGTTGAAATGCCATCACCGGCATGATCAAATCCCCCGCGATCTAATCAACTCAACGATTTTGCAGGGCCTGTTCATGGATGATGCCGCTGACGCTTTTCTGGTGTTGGCAGTGGGGTCGGCGGCTCTTTTTGCAAAGGCCGGAACCCATTAAGTGAATACTTCGTTTACCCGAAAAATCAGCCTGCTTGCGGGAGCGATCGCGCTAAGTGGCTGCGCAACGCTCAACGATGCCGGCAAAAACTACGGTACGGCCATCGGCTGTGCAGGCGGCGCCTTGCTGGGGGCCGGCTTGACGTACGCGATCACCGGGGATGCGAAAAAGGCCCTCGTGGGCGGTGGTGTCGGCGGCGCAGTCGGGTGCGTGGCGGGTAACTTGTGGCAGAACCGCTTGCAGGAGCTGGAGCGAATTGCCCGTGAAGAGAACCTGAATATCCAGCTGCAGACATTGCAAAGCCAGGACGCTCCCGTCGGCAACGCGAGTGCGCCCGCGCCGACGGACGCGGGGATCGTCGCCCAGGTGCAGGACCAAGGCATGTTCGCCACCGGCAGTGCGCAGTTGAGCGCCGATGGCCAGCGCCAGGTGCGCAAGCTGGCCGCCGCTTTCGCGCCCAAGCCCGGGCAGAACTCACAGGCAGCGATTCTCGTCGTTGGGCATACCGATGCCACTGGCAGCGCTGCGACCAATCAGCGGCTTTCCGAGCAGCGCGCCCGCGCGGTGGCGTCGATCCTTACCGAACAAGGCATTGCTGCGCAGCGCATGTTTTTCCAGGGGGCAGGGGCCTCCCGTCCTATCGCCGATAACAGCGACAGCCAGCAGCGCAGCAAGAACCGTCGGGTTGAAATCGTTGAAGTCACCGACCGCAACATGCTGGTCAAACGCGTCAATGCCGAGCAAAACAACACCAAGTACCTGGCGCACGGCACCTCGACGGAGCCCGCGCGCACCGTTGCCAGCGCGCCCAAACGCAAACCGGCTGTCGCGGACAAGCCGGGTGACGAACGCAAACCGGCGGATGCCGGAACGGCCTTGGTGGATTTCGGCGGCCAGCCGGCCAGCGATACCCGCTGGACCCTGGGCCAGGCCATCGCCCCGAAAAAAGCCGGCTTTGCCCTGATCAGCAGCGCTCACGCAAGTGACCTGCCGTCCAGCAGCTGTGAGGCCGACCGCCCGCGTGAAAGCGGCAAGGTGTTCAACCTCGCCAGCGGCCAGGCACTGGATACACAAGTTACGACCGAATACCTGCCGGGCTACAACAACCGTGTCTGGGCGAACCTGGTCAACGGTCACCTGGTGACCTTGTCGCCCGTCTCGATTCTGCGCGATGGCGCGAGCGTCGATCGCCAACCCTTCATCGAAGTGGTCAAGGGGTACGACCAAGGCAACCGCAAATCGATTAAAAGCAAAGCTGTGGCTAACACCTATGAAGGTGAAGACCTGGTGCTCTATCGGGTGTTCACCCAAGACCCCAAGGCACCCGTGTCATGCATCGACGTGGTGTTCAGCAAGAAAAATTCCGAAGCCACTGATGGTGCGTTGTTCTACTCCCGTACCCGTGAAGCCTTCACCACCCGTTTCGTGCCGATTCGCGCGTAAGACTCAAGGACATACACCATGGAAGAGTTCAGCTTCAATGCGCTGACGGCCCTGCTCTGGGCAAACAAGTTGATCACCGGCCTGGTGATTTCCACACTATTGGCGGCCATCCTGATTCAGGCGTATTGGGACAAGGTGGGTTATTTCGTGATGCGTGTGTGGCATGGCGTGCCGGTCATCGGCAAAGTGGCGCGCTTGTCCAAGCAAAGCTTGATGCTCGATTCCCACGGCTGGCCGAAATCGGAAAGCGAGCTGTGCGACGCGTACTACTCGCGCTATGAAAAGATCGGCGCGAAAAACGTCGATTTTTTCAACAAGAGCGAATCCTACCTGCGCACCATCGGTGAACGTGGCCGTCGCGAACGGCCGTTCTGGGTGTTTGCGCTGATTTTCATGCTGATTATGTTCGAAGCCGTGGGTTTTGCTTACGTGCTGGTGCCGTTCATCAACCAGAACCTGTCAGCCAACGATCAAAGCTGGATGGGGTGGCTGTTCGCCTTCCTGCTGGCAGTCGCCTCGGCGATCCTTGCCGAAGTGACCGGTCGCGCAGTGCACAAGAATGCGTTGATCAGCAAAGCGCGCCACTGGTGGGAAAACGACCCGCAAAGCGATCGACCGTCCCAGCTCAAGGAATTGCCTGGCATCGGAATCAAAGACACCGACAGCGATAAAGACGGTAAGGACTACAACCGTATCCTGGCGCGCATCAACATCAACCACACGGTCACCCCAAGCCGTGGCTGGATGATTACCACGGGCATCTGGATTGCGATTATTGCGGTCGCGGCGTTCGGTATCCGTACCATGCAGCTCAAAAGCATCGAAACCGAAATGGTCGGCAGCCCGCATGCCTTTGCCCAGCAGAATTACGAGTCGGCCAGCCCGTTCGAGTTGCCGGCCGATTCGGCGGCGATTAACGATCAAGCCGACAAGCAAACCCTGACCGACAAGATGGACGCGATCCGTAAAGCCTCGTTGATTACCTTCATCGTGCTGTCGGTGATCTACATCGCGATTCAGATCACCAGCATCTGGTTGGCGTCGATCTTCGGCTTTGCCGGCGTGGAGTCGAAAACCGCGTGGGAGCACACGCATAAGTTTTCCAGCGGCGAAGCGCTGGAAAACTGGATGCAAAGCCAGCGTGTGGAAATTGCCTCGCATGCCGATCACAAACTGAGCAAATTGCAGCTCAAACTGGCCGGGCGCACGACCACCAATGCTCAGCAACAGGCGGCGTTAACCAGCGCGCACAATCGCAACTTCGAGACGTACCTGGCGCGCAAACAAGCTCTGCCGACATCGCCGCAAGCGCCGGCGAAACCCGTCAGTGTTCCGGTTGCTGCGGTGGTCGCTGACGTTGCCGCACCTGTGGCTGCCCCGGTTCAGGCGCCCGCCGCGGTCCCGCCGGTCGCGGTCCCGCCTGTTGCGGCGTCGGCGAGCCTCGACGCCCTGCGCAGCAAGGACCTGACGGCCTACAGTGAAGAGCAACTGGCGACCATCAGCCGCGCCAAGGGCCATGCCCTGGACGAGGTACTGGCGCTGCGCGCTGAGCAACAATTGCTCAAAGACTTTGACGCAACAGGTGCCTGAATGAGTATCCAGCGGGTTTTCCTTGCCCTGTTGCTGGCGCCGTTGATGGCGGTGGCAGGCGAGCGTAACGACATTCCTGACTGCTATGCCTACGCCAAGGTCGGGGAGTTCCGACCGGTTGCGGCGGGTCGAGAATTAACGGTGATCATCGATCAGACGATCCCCATGCCCGAGGTGATTCAGAAGGCGACATGGGCCCAAGTGCAGCGCTTCGTTCAACCGGGTGACAAGGTTCGCCTCTACAGTTTTTCGGCATTCCTGCCGGGGCAATTCATGCAGCTGCGTTTTGCCGGTGAACTCAACCGGGGCGTTGATGAGAAGGTACGCGACCGGGTCGGCATGCAATCGCTGCGCACCCTGGATACCTGCCTTGGCGAGCAGCGCAGTTTTTTCAACAAAACCTTGGGCAAGGTGTTTGTGAGCACCTTGCGCGAGGCGTCTGAAGATATTGCGCGCAGCGAGATTTTCCATTCGTTGCGCGAAATCGGTAAGGACCTTGGTCAGCAACCGGCTCAGGAGCGCGTCGTCTTGCTGATCTCTGACATGCTGGAGAACAGCGATTTTGGCAGCTTCTATGCGAACAACCGGATTCGTGATCTGCAGCCAGAGGCCGAGCTTAAACGGGTGAGCGAAAAAGGCTTGTTCGCCGATTTGCAAGGCGCGCGCGTCTACGTGACCGGTGCGGCGCTGGTGACCAAGGACGTCAAGCAAGCCTATCGCTCCGGCAAGACGATTCAGGCGCTGGAGGACTTCTGGAAGGGCTATTTTGCGGGCTCCAACGCGCAGTTGGTGGCGTTTGGTGCGCCGAGCCTGAATGTCGACCTGAAGTGAACCATCTCGGTTGAAACCCGTCAGTTCCTTACAGACCCTTCTGTAAGGAGCCCGGAGTTTTGCCGAATTTAAAAACCGCATTACTGCTTGGCGCGCTGCTGTTTTGCGGCAGCGGCGCACTGCACGCCGCGGCCACCGCGCCTGAACCCCAAGCGCCGGACAAGCCGGAGTTGCTGGTGGAGGGCGGACTGCTCGGTGCTATCAGCTCCAGCATCGATGACGTACAGCAGAAGCTGGACCTCAACCAGAACCTGATTGACGCATGGCGCCTGCGCGCCGACCGGGCGGCGGATGAGGTGGGGCGTCTGGTCGACCAGACCGCCCAGCGCTCGCCGTGGAGCATTGCCGGGGATTTCCTGCTGCTGTCGGGGGTGTGGATCGGCGCGTTCACCCTGCTGACCTTACTCGGGCGCTTTATTGTGCAGCGCTTGAGCCGGCGCGCATTTTTTGAGCGGCGCAAGCGTTTTCACGCGGTGCTCGGGTACGTGGTGCCCTATACGCTCCCCGCGTTGATCTGCCTGCCGCTGGCCTTGTACGTCAGCCACTTTTTACCCACCTCGATTGGCCGTGCGCTGGCGCTGTGCTTTGCCTACGCCACCAGCAGCGGTATCTTTTCCACGTCGATGCTGCTGTGCGTCATCGTTATGTTCAACGTCGGCCACAAGCGCCCGGCGGTACAGATTATTCGCGATTACTGCCCCAAGCCGCTGTTCCTGATCGGCTTCCTCGCGGCCCTCAGTGACGCGCTGACCAGCCCGCAAATTGCGCGCCAACTGGGCGGCAATATCACCAGCAGCATCGCCGTGTTCACGGGCCTGTTTGCGGCGGTGATCTTTGGTGTGCTGGTGGTGCGCCTGCGCCGTCCGGTGGCGCATCTGATCCGCAATCGGCCGTTGGCCCAACGCCTAAAACACCCGGCGCTGCAGCAGTCGCTGCGGGTGTTTTCCGGGCTGTGGTACTGGCCGATCCTGTTGATGGTGCTGGTCTCGGCGATCAACCTGATCGGCGCCGGCGATGACAATCAAAAGGCCCTGCGGTGTGCGCTGTTCACCACCATTTTGCTCATCGGTACGGTGTTCTTGAGCACGGTATTGCAGCACCTGTTCAAGTCCCGCAGCCAGGTCGCGATCCAGCGCAGCAGTGCCTACAAGGAGCGCTTCCTCAGCCTGTTGCACGCGATCCTGCGCATCGTCATGGCCATCGCCTTTATCGAAATCCTCGGGCGGATCTGGGGTGTCTCGCTGTTTGAATTTGCCCAGCGCAATTCGGTGGGCCGCGCGATCAGCGATTCCCTCAGCAGCATCGGCCTGATCCTGCTGATGACCTGGCTGTTTTGGGTGGTGCTCGACACGGCCATCCAGGAAGCGCTGAAGCCGCCGGTCAACAAACGCTCCAGCCGCCAGCCCAGTACGCGCGTCAAGACCATCCTGCCGCTGCTGCGCAACGCGGTGAAAATCATCCTGGTGGTGATCTGCGCAATTACCACCATGGCCAACCTGGGGATCAACGTCGCGCCGCTGCTGGCGGGTGCCGGTGTGGTCGGCCTGGCCATCGGTTTCGGTTCGCAGCAACTGGTGCAGGACGTGATCACCGGCCTGTTCATCATCATTGAAGACACGCTGTCCATCGGCGACTGGGTGGTGCTCGACTCCGGCCATGCCGGCACCGTCGAAGGCCTGACCATTCGCACCCTGCGCCTGCGCGACGGCAAAGGGTTTGTGCACTCGGTGCCGTTCGGGCAGATCAAGGCGGTCACCAATCAATCGCGGCAGTTTGCCTACGCGTTTTTCTCGGTGCAGTTCACTTACGACACCGATGTGGACAAGGCGGTGGAGCTGATCCGCGAGGCCGGCCAGTCGATTCGCGACGATGTGTTCCTCAAGTACAACCTGCAAGGGCCGCTTGAGGTGTTCGGCGTCGACAAGATGGACCTCAATGGCGTGGTGCTGACGGCGCAGTTCCGCACCGTGTCGGGCGGGCAATATGCAGTGAGCCGCGCGTTCAACCAGCGGCTGAAAAAGCTTGTGGATAACTGTGACGAGGTGCACTTCGCGCAAACTTATCCACAGCAGGTGTTGTTGCCCAAGCGTACGCCGCAGGTTGTTGAGCCGGGTGAGGAATTGCCGGCGTCAGTGGTGTTGACGGAGCAACCCAGGCCTCAATGATGAGGTTGGCTGTTCGGGCGTCATCGGGGGCAAGCCCCCTCCCACAGTTGGAATGCATTTCCAGTGTGGGAGCGGGCTTGCTCGCGAAGAGGCCCTCAACGTCACTCCACTTCAATGCCGGATCAGTTTCTCCTGCACCGCCTGCTGATCCACCTCCAGCAACACCTGCTGCTTGCCTGCCACCCTCACCGCTGCCGGCAAGCCATCCCGATACACAATCCGATTACCGCTCACCGCCGGCACCTTGTTGCCCGGTAACAACGTGCCCACCAGGTTCAGCGGATCCGCCCCACACACGGCAATCAAACTTCCGTCATGCGGCCTGCGTCGCACTTCGCGCAACAACGGGATCGCTTCCGGCAACGCAAACTGTTCCCCCGCCAAGCCACTGACAAAGCGCCCGCCGCGAATTTCGCCGCGTGCTTCCAGACGATGGAACGTACGCAGCAATTCGCGCCAGCTCGGCAGCCAATCCGCCTCGCGCTCCAGCAGGCGCCAGAACACCACGCCGTAGCGGCGCAGCAAGGTCATTGCCACATGTTCCAGGGTCTCTGCCGAGTGTGGCGCCGCCGCGGTTGGCGAGCGGCGAATCAGCGCCCAGCGCCCGGCGTCATCCATGCCGCCCACAAACGCGCCGCGCCCACGGCGGCTGCTGCGCGCCTGGCGTTTGCTGGCCGGCGTGGTCAGTGCGCGCAGGCCGGCAAAGCTGTCGGCATTCACCAGGCCTGCGCCCACCAGTTCCTGCAACGCGCTTTCCAGTTCGCTGCGCAGCAGGTGGGCTTCGTGCACCAGTTCATCGAAAAACAGCGCGCCCTGTTCGCGCAAGGCTCCGTGGACTTTCTGTGCCTTGGGCGACAGCGTGCTGCTGTCGGTCTGCTCGGTCAGCCCCACCCACAGCGGCACCTGTGCGCGGGGCAGCAGTACCACCGGCGTGCTGCGCAGGGCGATGGCGCTGGCCTTGTTGCTCAAACGCGTCCACACCAGCTTGCCGCTGCGGCACAGCTCATCGAGCCAGGTGGATGAATAGTCCTTGAGCCGCGCGCTGAGCAAGTCACTGTCCCAGGCGGAGGTGGCGGCCGCATAGCCTTCGAACTGCCCGACGATCTGCGCCAGCATCGCACTGCCCTGGCCACGGGTACCGTCGGACAGGTGTTGCCAGTCGAACAGGAAACGCATGAAGTCCTGCAACGCCACCGGCTCGATTTCCCGCCGCAGGCGCTTGACCGTGTAGCGATGAATGCGCGCGAGCAAGTGGCGTTCGCACCATTGCTCTTCAGTGGCGTCGGGGCTGAAACGACCGCGCAGCACATAGCCTTCCTGCTCCAGGCGTGCGAGTGCCTGGGTGACGTCGGCCACCGGCAAGGCCAACGGCGCGGCGATCTCCAGCAGGCTCAGCGGGCCGAAGCCACCCAGCCGCGCGCGCAGCACGTCCACCAGCGCCTCATCGTAAGTCCAGGCCTCATCGAAACCCGGCAGCAGCGGCAGGTCGTTGGGATAAATCGCCTGCAGGCAACTCAAGCGTTCCACGGCCACCCATAGCCCGTTACTCAGCTGATGGGCGCGCCCACCGTTGGCCAAGGCGTGCAGCCACTTGGCCCATTGCGGCGTGACTTCGTGGTGAGCGATGCATGCCAGGCTCATCAGTGCTTCATGCATTTCATCCAGGCCATTGGGTGCAGGCCAGGCTTCTTCGCGTACGCCGGCGATGGCTGCGGCATCCAACGCGCCAAGGTCGTCGCCGCTCTGCGGGTCGCTCCAGCGCCGGTTGAGCACGGCCTGGGTGCGGCGCTCTTCCAACGGGGCATCGTCGAGAAAGGTGTAGGGCCGCGCGCTGAGAATTTCTGCAGCCATGGGCGAGGGCGCGGGCAGGTCGCGGCTGATCAGGCGCACGTCGCCCGCTTCCATGCGCCGCAACAGGGCCAGCCAGCCGTCGCTGTCCATGGCTTCGTGCAGGCAGTCGTCGAGGGTTTGCTCCACCAGCGGGTGCTCGGGGATTTCGCGCTCGCCGGCGAGGTTTTCCAGGCAGGCGATCTGGTCGGGAAACACGCTGGCGATCAAGTCTTCGCTTTTCATGCGCTGGATCTGCGGCGCCACCTTGCGACCGCCGGTAAAGCGCGGCAATGCCAGGGCCACACCGGCGTTCCAGCGCCAGCGCACGCCGAACAGCGGCGCGTCCAGCACGGCCTGGATCAGGATGTGTTCAGCGCTGTGGCTGTTCAGATAGCGCCATACCTCGTCCAGCTCGAAACTGTGGCTGGTGGACAGCGACAGCACGATCGCATTCTCACTCGCCGCCGCCTGCAGTTCGAAATTGAACGTACGACAAAAACGCTTGCGCAGGGCCAGGCCCCAGGCGCGGTTGATGCGGCTGCCAAACGGGGTGTGGATGATCAGTTGGGTGCCGCCGGACGCGTCGAAAAAACGCTCCATGATCAACGTGTCCTGGGACGGCAACGCGCTGAGGGCCAGGCGCGCGCGGGCCAGGTAATCGACGATCTGTTCGGCGCTGGCGCGGTTCAGGCCGAGGGTGTCGCTGAGCCAGTCAAGTGCCGGTTGAAGCTCACCGGGGCTGGCGCTGAGCAGCGCGTCCAGTTGCCCCTGCAAACGCGCCACGGCCGCCGACAGTTCGTGACTGCGCCCCGGCGCTTCGCCCATCCAGAACGGGATGGTCGGCGGCTGGCCGTGAGCATCCTCGACGCGCACTTTGCCGGCTTCGATCCGCAGGATCCGGTAAGAGGTATTGCCGAGCTGGAAGATGTCCCCGGCGATGCTTTCCACCGCAAAGTCTTCGTTGACGCTGCCGATGTTCAGGCTTTGGGGCTCCAGCAACACGCTGTAGTCGGCATTGTCGGGGATGGTGCCGCCGCTGGTCACGGCCGTCAGCTTGGCGCCACGGCGGCCGCGCAGGGTGTGGGTCACGGCGTCGCGGTGCAGGTAGGCACTGCGAATGCCCTGGCGCCCGTTATAGCCCTCGGCGAGCATCTGCAGCAGGGCCTGGTAGTGGCGCTCATCCAGCTCGGCGTAGGGCGCGGCGCGGCGGATCAGCGCCAGCAGGGCCGACTCTGACCATTCCCGCGCGCTGACCTCGGCGATGATCTGCTGGGCCAGCACGTCCAGCGGCGCGAGTGGTATGTGCAAGGTGTCCAGCTCGCCCCGGCGCACGCAGTCGAGCAGGGCGGCGCATTCGATCAAATCGTCACGGGTGGTGGCGAACAGGCGCCCCTTGGGTGTGCCGCCGACCTGGTGCCCGGAGCGGCCGACCCTCTGCAGGAAGCCATTGATGGACCCCGGCGAGCCGATCTGGCACACCAGGTCGACATCGCCGATATCAATCCCCAGTTCCAGCGACGCGGTGGCGATCAGCACTTGCAGCTCACCGGCCTTGAGGCGTTGCTCGGCGTCCAGGCGCAGCTCCTTGGCCAGGCTGCCATGGTGGGCGGCTACGGCGGTCTTGCCCAGGCGTTCGCTCAAGTGCCGGGCCAGGCGCTCGGCCAGGCGCCGGGTGTTGACGAAAATCAGTGTCGTGCGGTGTTCGCGCGCCAACTCGGCGAGGCGGTCGTAGACCAGCCCCCACACATCGTTGGCCATCACCGCCGAGAGCGGCACGGGCGGCACCTCGATATCCAGGTCGCGCGGGCGGGCGTGGCCAATATCCACAATGGCGCACTCACGGCCGCTGCCCACCAGAAACCGTGACACCGCCTCGATGGGCTTTTGCGTGGCCGACAGGCCGATGCGGGTCAGCGGCTCGCTGCACAAGCCTTGCAGACGCTCCAGGCTCAAGGCCAGGTGGCTACCGCGCTTGCCGGCGGCGATGGCGTGGATTTCGTCGACGATCACCGTGCGCGTGCTGGCCAGCATTTGCCGGCCCGAGTCCGAGCCCAGCAGCACGTAGAGCGATTCCGGGGTCGTCACCAGGATATGCGGCGGGCGTTTGCGCATCAGCGCGCGGTCTTTTTGTGGCGTGTCGCCGGTGCGCACGGCGGTGCGAATGGCCAGCGGCGGCAGGCCTGCGGCCAGCAACTGCTGGGTAATACCGGTCAGCGGGTTTTGCAGGTTGATCTGAATGTCGTTGGACAGCGCCTTGAGCGGCGACACATACACCACCAGCGTTTCATCCGGCAGTTGCCCGCCGTTGGCCAGGCCCTGTTGCACCAGGTCGTTGAGCACCGCGAGGAAAGCGGTCAGCGTCTTGCCGGAGCCGGTGGGCGCGGCGATCAGCGTCGAGCGCCGTTGGCGGATCAACGGCCACGCCTGGGCCTGGGCGCCTGTCACCCAAGGGAACGTACTGCGGAACCAGGCACTGACGGCGGGGTGAAAGCCGTCCAATACGGTGTCCGTTGATTCAAGAAGGTTCATGTAGTGATTGATGCTGCCCGCTTCAACAAGTTGCAAACACGTACTTTATCCGTGACGGTTGCGCTACAAACCCGCAAAATGCAACGATTCTGGCAACAACCTGCGGCCAGGCTCACACGCCTGCCGATAATTACCATCGTTCCAAACAGACCGGGCCTGCTCAATCTATGCGAATGCGCCTTATGTTACTGGGCGGCGGGAATGCCCTCGGGCAGGCGCTGATTCGCCTGGGTGCAGAGGAAGACATTGGTTTCCTCGCGCCTAAACCGCCCCAAGACGGCTGGGATGCCGCGAGCCTTACCCAATTGCTCGACGATACCCGTCCCGATGCGTTGATCAACCTCGCCTACTATTTCGACTGGTTCCAGGCCGAAGCGGTCAGCGAAACCCGTTTGGCTGCCCAGGAGTTCGCCATCGAACGCCTGGCCGAACTGTGTCAGCACCACAACATCACCCTGCTGCAACCGTCCAGCTACCGCGTGTTCGATGGCTCCCGCGCCACCGCCTACAGCGAAAAAGACGAACCGGTGCCCCTGGGCCTGCGTGGCCAGGCGTTGTGGCGTATCGAGCAGAGTGTGCGCGCCGCGTGCCCGCAGCACGTGCTGCTGCGGTTCGGCTGGTTGCTGGATGACAGCGTCGACGGCACCCTTGGGCGCTTCCTGGCCCGGGCCGAGAAACCGGATGAACTGCTGATGGCAGATGACCGTCGCGGCAACCCGACGCCGGTAGACGATGCCGCGCGGGTGATCATCTCGGTGCTCAAGCAACTCGATTGCGCGGCGCCGCTGTGGGGCACGTATCACTACGCCGGCCATGAGGCGACCACGCCGTTGGCGCTGGGCCAGGCGATCCTCACCGAAGCGCGCAACTTTCACCCGCTGGCGATTGAGTCCCCCACCGCCCAGGCCCACGCGGCCCGGCCGGATGCGAGTGAAGAACCGCAACACGCGGTGCTGGCCTGCAAGAAAATCCTCCACACCTTCGGCATCAAGCCACGGGCGTGGCGCGCGGGGTTGCCGGCGTTGCTGGACCGGTTCTACCGCCACAGTTGAATACACGCACAACTAAATGTGGGAGGGGGCTTGCTCCCGATAGCAGAGTGTCAGTCAACAGTTTCATTGGCTGATCCACCGCTATCGGGAGCAAGCCCCCTCCCACATTGGTTTTGCAGTGTTGCTTAGAACTTGTAGCCGATGCCCACCATGTACACCATCGGGTCCACGTCCACATTGACCTTGGCGCGTGTGCCAGGGGCCACGCCGTTGTTTTCCACGGTGGCCTTGGTGCTGATGTCGATGTAGCGCGCCTGGGCGTTGATCATCCACTTGTCGTTGATCATGTAGTCGGCGCCGATCTGCGCGGCCCAGCCCCAGGAGTTCTCGGCCTTGAAGTTGCTGAAGCCGGCGCCTTGGGCGCGGCTGCCGACGTGTTCGTCGTAGATCCAGGTGTAGTTGATACCGGCGCCGACATACGGCTGGAACGCGGATTTGTTATCCAGTGGGTAGTACACCACGCTCAAGGTCGGCGGCAGGTGTTTCAGGGTGCCGAGCTTGCCGTTGGCCGGGCCGAGTGTGGTGCCCTTGATCTTCACATCATGCTCGAACGGCGTGGCCGCCAGCAGCTCGATACCCACGTGGTTGGTGAGCATGTAGGCGAAGTTCAGGCCCAGTTGGGTGTCGCTGCTCATGGTCGCCTTGCCGTTCAGGTTGGTGCCGGCCAACGGGCCCTGGTCAACCTTGACGTGGCCGCTGTCGGCTTTCGGGTTCACGGTGATTGCACCGGCTCGAACCAGAATGTCGCCCGCTTCGTGAGCGTGGGCGACCGGGGCGGCGAGGGCGAGCGCGAAGAGGGACGCGCCGAGCAGAGACTTGTTCATGGGAGCTCCAAAAGGACGTTTAAAAGTTGTACGTCCAATGGTAAAGATCGTTCCGCGCGATCTTTTGATTCAGCTCAATGAAAGGGTAAACACGGATCAAAAACGTGGGAGCGGGCTTGCTTGCGAATGCGGTGGATCAGTCAATTAATCTGCTGACTGACACTACGCGTTCGCGAGCAAGCCCGCTCCCACATGGGATCTTCAGGGTTGTTGTGCAGGGCTATTCCGGCAGTTCGTAGATATAAATCTTCTCGGCATCCATCTGGTAACCGGCGTCGGCCAGTTCGCTGGTGGACGGTTTGACCTGCATCGCCCCCTCGATCCAATACGGCTGATACAGCTCATCGAGCTTCACGCCGATTTCGCTCTTCACGTGCACGATCTGGTTCGACGGCGGTGGCGGCACATGGATGCACGCGCCGAAATACGGCACCAGCAAAAACTCGGTGGTGCGCCCCTCTTCGCTGACTTCCAGCGGCACGATGTACCCCGGCAGGCGGATATGCTGGCCGTCGAGGCTCTGCACCACCGGCGCATTGGGCAGGTCCTGCTTGGCCGCAGGCGCGGCCTCGACGGACAAGGCATCGGCCATGTTCGACAAGTCGTGCAGCGGTTTCATGTTGGGGATTTCCGGCGGCGCATCCGGCGGGATCATCTCTTGCCAGGACAAATCCTTGGGCTGCTGCTCGGCCCAGGCAGGCACGGCGACCAGCAGCAATAACGCAAACAGAGCGCGACGCATCGAAGCCTTCCTCATAAACGTATCGACAGGCCATCGGCCAGGGATTGTCGATAGGCACGCCACGCGGGCACGCTGCCCATCAACAGCGCTGCGGCCAGGATACCGGCGAGCAACGTCCATTCATATTCGCTGGGCCACGACAGCGGCAGGTCCAGGCCGTAATTGGCCTGCAGATACCCACGCGACGCGGCGATACACACATACAGCAACCCCACGCCGGCGATCACACCAGACAAGGCCAGGGCGAAGGCTTCAAAGATCAGCAGCGTCGCGATGTGCCACGGGCGGGCGCCCACCGAGCGCAGGATCGCCATCTCGCGGCGGCGTTCGTTGAGGCTGGTGAGGATCGCCGTGAGCATGCCGATCAGGCCGGTCAGCACCACGAACAGCGAGATCACGAACAACGCTTTTTCGGCGGTGCCCATCATGCTCCACAGCTCTTGCAGCGCCACGCCGGGCAGGATCGCCAGCATCGGTTCGCCACGGAATTCATTGATCTCGCGCTGCAGCGCGAAGGTGGAAATCTTGTTGTTCAGGCCCAGCATGAACGCGGTGATGGCCTGCGGGGTGAGGTCCATGTTGCGCGCCTGGTCGGCGCTGATGCGGCCTTTGCCCTGGGCCGGCACGCCGTTGTGCCAGTCGATATGGATCGCCTCCATACCGCCGAGGCTGATGTGCAGCGTGCGGTCCACCGGGGTGCCGGTGCGTTTGAGAATGCCGACCACGGTGAAGGGCTTGTCATCGTGCTTGACCAGGCTGACCACCGCCACGCCGTGGGCCAGCACCAGCTTGTCGCCGAGCTTGTAGTGCAGCGCGTCGGCGACTTCAGCGCCGAGCACCACTTCGAACGGGTCGGTGGCGAACGCGCGGCCGCTGGCCAGTTCGAGGTTCTGTTTGCGGCCGTATTGGTAGTGCTCGAAGTAGGATTCGTTGGTGCCCATCACGCGGTAGCCGCGGTGGGAGTCGCCGAGGGAAATCGGAATGGCCCATTTCACCTGTGGGCTGGCGGCGAAGTGCTCGTAGCTGTCCCAGCGGATGTTGTTGGTGGCGTTGCCGATGCGGAATACCGAGTACAGCAGCAGGTTGACCGAGCCCGAGCGCGCGCCGACGATCAGGTCGGTGCCGCTGATGGTGCTGGCGAAACTGTTGCGTGCCTCAACGCGCACGCGCTCCACCGCGAGCAACAGGCAGACTGAAAGCGCGATGGCGAAGGCGGTGAGGATCGCGGTAAAGCGACGGTTAGCCAGGCTGGCCAGGGCTAGACGAAACAGATACATCTCAAACCTCTGCGGGCGTGGCGGCGCGATTGAGTTCGGCCAGCGACAGGTTGCGGTCAAACAGCGGCGCCAGGCTCTGGTCATGGCTGACAAACAACAGGCTGGCGCCCGCGTCGCGGCATTCGGCGAACAACAACTGAATGAAGGCTTCGCGGGCGTCGTAGTCCAGGGCCGACGTGGGTTCGTCGGCGATCACCAGTTCCGGCTGGCCGATCAACGCACGGGCGGCGGCCACCCGTTGCTGTTGGCCGATGGACAGCGAGTCGGCACGGCGCGCCAGCAGGTCTTTATCCTTGAGGCCCAAATGCGCGAGCAAGGTTGCGGCGGCCTGATCGACACTGCCATGGCGCTGCTTCGCCCGCTGCGCGCGCAGCGTCGAAAAATGGCAAGGCAGCTCAACGTTTTCACGCACCGACAGAAACGGCAGCAGGTTGAACTGCTGGAAGATATAACCGGTGTGATCCACGCGAAAACGATCACGGGCGCCGGCGGACAGCTCTGTCAGCTCCTGGCCGAGCAGGCGGATGCTGCCTCGACTGGGCTTCTGCACGCCGCCCAGCAAGCCGAGCAACGTGGTTTTGCCACTGCCGCTCGGGCCCTTGAGAAACAGGGTTTCCCCGGCGTCCAGGCGGAACGCGGGGATGTCCAGCAACTGGGGGTGCCCGGGCCAGTTGAAGCCCAGGTCAGACAGTTGGATCAGTGCTTGGGTCATAGGAAATCAGTGGTCTGGTTTGATTTGGATGATGACACCGATCAAATGTGGGCGCTGGCTTGCCTGCGATGGCTGCGCCGCAGTGTGCCTGATACACCGCAGCGCCTGGATCGCAGGCAAGCCAGCTCCCACAGTGATTGGGTTTTCAGATCAGAACTTCAGGGTAGCGGCCTGTGCTGTTGCTTCAACACCTTGCTGGCCGCTTGGGCCGATCAGTTGTACCTGAATTTTCTGGGTGGCGGGGAAGGTCTTGAACACCTGGGTCAGGTCCAGGTTGCTCAGGGCGGTCGGCGTGGCGCAGGTGAATTGGTAGTGGGCGTGGATTTCGCTGTGGTCGTGATGATGTTCGTGGGCGCCGTCTTTGGCGTCGTCAGCGTGATCGTCATCATCGTGATCAGCTTCCGGCTTGTCACCGAACAGCGGGCTGTTGAGTTCCTGGGAGCTGATCACGCAACCGGCGGCCTTGGGCACGTTGAACAGGACCAGAGGGTTTTCCAGCTGCTTGCGTGCGGCGGCGACCTTGGCTTTGTCGGCGGCAGTGGTCGCCGGGTGTTCGAACCCCACCAGGTTCATCGCCGGGCTGTCCAGCTCAAGCTCCAGCGCCTGGCCGTCGAGCACGGCATTGAGGCGGCCAACGCCGTGTTCGTGGGCGCCAAGGCTGCCGTGTTCATGGTCGTGGTCATCATGAGCGTAGGCAACCGCCAATGGCAGCAGGGCAAACGGCACAGCAAGCAACAGACGGCGCATAAGAAGGCTCCAGGACATGAAATTTATGTTATGTGATCTTATAACAATAGGGCCGAGAGTTTGACCGCCCGCTTGGCGATGCGCAAGCCGCATGGGAGCATGCCTGTCAGAAAAAGTGCAGGAGTACGGACGATGTTGAGAATTCGTGGAACCGTCGGCGACTTGCCGGTGGACTTGACCCTGGAGCTGGACGACGGCGATTGGGCCCGGCTGGGCGCACAGTTGCAGGCCACACCGGTGGCTGCGCCTGCCGCTGCGCCGGTTGCGTCGCCCAAGCAAAATGATGATCTATGGCAGAACGCCCAGGACCTGCTGCGCAACGCCGGCCAACTCAATGGCCTGGAATTGCTCGACCAGTTGGAAGGCTTGGCGGGGG
The DNA here is from genome assembly GCF_021606685.1 of Pseudomonas syringae. GTDB lineage: Bacteria > Pseudomonadota > Gammaproteobacteria > Pseudomonadales > Pseudomonadaceae > Aquipseudomonas > Aquipseudomonas syringae_R. The sequence goes on along the minus strand of NZ_WKCB01000024.1, from coordinate 45,657 downwards.
ATGCCTCGGCGGGCAAGCGCCTGCTGGTGCGCTTGCGCCATAGCGCCAAGGTCAAGGTCAGCAGCGGCGGTGATACGCCGCTGTACAGCTGGGTCGGCGATTAGTACAGCGCGGCGAACAGCTTGCGCCGGTACACGGTCACCAGCGGGTGGTCGTTGCCCAACAGTTCGAACACCTGCAGCAAGGTCTTGTGCGGCAGGCCTTCGCTGTAGCTGCGGTTGCGGATGAACAGCTTGAGCAAACCCTCAAGCGCGGCGTCGTATTGCTGGCGCGCCAGTTGCTGGATGCTCAACTGATAGGCGGCTTCGTCGTCCTGCGGGTTTTGCGCCAGGCGGCTTTTCAGCTCGGCGGCGTCCGGCAGGTCGGCAGCCTGGCGCAGGAACGTGATCTGCGCCTTGGCCCCGGCGAGGGCGGCTTTGTGATCGTCGCTTTTCACGGCGTCCAGCACGGCCTGGGCTTCACCCAGCTCACCGCGCTCGGCCAGGCAGCGTGCGTACAGGATCAGCGCGGCGGCGTTGGTGTTGTCTTCGCCCAACAGCGCGACCAGCACCGCTTCGGCGTCGCTGATACGGCCTTCGGCAAACAGTGCCTGCGCCTGTTCCAGCGGGTCGGCGGCAGCCGGCGGTGGCATCTGCACATGCGGCTCCAGCAGCTTGCGCACCGCCGACTCCGGCTGCGCCCCGGCAAAGCCATCCACTGGCTGGCCATCCTTGAACAGGACCACCGTCGGCAGGCTCTGAATGCCAAAGCGCGCAACGATGTCCTGCTCAGCCTCGCAATCGACCTTGGCCAGCAATAGCTCGCCCTGATAGCTCTCGGTGATCTGCGCGAGCAGGGGCATCAACGCCTTGCACGGCGCGCACCACTCGGCCCAGAAATCCACCAGCACGGGTTTCTCGAAGGAGTTCTGGATCACCGCCTGGTCAAAATTGGCAGTGGTGACATCGAAGATGTACGGCGAGGGATTGCTCATGGGGCGTCTCGAATAAAGCGGGAATGGGGCAACTATAAGGGCTGGCGCGGTTGGCTGAAAGCTTGGTTGATGAGCTACCCGGAGGAACGCGGCCAAGTGTGGGAGCGGGCTTGCTCGCGATGGCCTCAAGAGCGCCGCGAATGGTACAAGCTCACCTTGCGAAACTCCCACGGCTCGGCCAAGTCCGGCAGGGTCAATGCATCGAGTATCTCCAACCGCTGATACGCCGGGTGCTGAAAGTCGCGCACCCGTGAGTCTGCTACCAGTGCTTCGCGGCCACGGCTGAGGAAGTGGTCCAGCAGCGGCAGGTTCGCCCGGTCGTAGAGCACGTCGGCGACCAGGATCAGGTCGAAGCGGTCGGCTTCGGTGAAAAAGTCCGCCGAATAAGTCAGCTCCACATCATTGAGTTCAGCATTCGCCCGGCAAGACGCCAAGGCCAGTGGGTCCAAGTCGCAGGCCACCACTTCCAGGGCGCCGGCTTTCATGGCGGCGATCCCGGCTACCCCCGAACCTGCGCCAAAATCCAGCACGCGCTTGCCCACGACCCACTCAGGGTTCGCCGCCAGGTACCGCGCCAGCGCCAGGCCGCTGGCCCAGCAAAAGCTCCAGTAGGGTGGTTCATGCAGGATGCGCCGGGTTTCCTCGGGGCTGAAGGCGCGGTCCATGTTGTCCGCATCCAGCAGCCACAACGACAGCGCGGTGCCCGGCAGCGGGCAGGGCACCAGTTGTGCGTCGCCGATCAGTGCGCTCAGCGCGGCTTGCAGGCCCAGCGGTGGCGTCATGGTGCCTTGACGAGTTGCAGGGGGCCGGTGGTCTGGGTGATCGGCTGGGTGATGCGCACGGCGGGCAAGTGCAGGATCAGCTGGCCGGACTGGCTGGCGCGACCGCGCAGCTCAACCCGCGCACCAAGCGGAAAGGCTTGTGGGTTGTAGCGCAGGCGGAAGGCCAGGGGCTGGCCGTTGCCGGTCAGCACGCTGCTGGCCAACAGTTGTTGCGGGCGCGAGCGGTCATCGATTACCAGCAGCGCCATCTCCACTTCGGCGCCGGCGGGCACATTGGTCAGGCTGCCGCTGATTTCACGCTGATAGGCCGGCAGGGGGCCCATATCTTCAATCCCCGGGACTTTTTTCTCCTGCGCGGGCACCGGCTGAGGCGCTGCAGGCTTGGGGGCTTCGCTGCTGCAGGCGACCAGAACACTGAACAAGGTAAGCAAAACAAGTGGTCGTAACTGCATGTACGGCTCCAGGAAGGGCAAAATCCGTGACTTTAAAATATGAAACATAATAGTCAGCCTATATACCGTAAAGGCTATGGCTTGTCTTGCCACGGGGATGCGCTACCATGGCCCTCCCATTTTTTGTTGCCTGCCAACCATGCACTGTCCCTTCTGCGGTGCCAACGACACCAAGGTCATTGACTCGCGTCTGGTCGCCGAGGGCGATCAAGTACGTCGCCGGCGCGAATGCCTGGCCTCTGGCTGCGGTGAACGTTTCACCACCTTCGAAACCGCCGAACTGGTATTGCCCCGTCTGATCAAGTCCGACGGCAGCCGCCAGCCTTTCGACGAAGAAAAACTGCGCGCCGGTATGCAGCGCGCGCTGGAAAAACGCCCGGTGAGTGTCGAGCGGCTGGAAGCGGCGCTGGTGCATATCAAGCACAAGCTGCGCGCCACCGGCGAGCGCGAGGTCAAGAGCCTGGTGGTTGGAGAACTGGTGATGGGCGAGTTGCAAAAGCTCGACGAAGTCGCCTATATCCGTTTCGCCTCGGTGTATCGACGCTTCCAGGACCTCAATGAGTTCCGCGAAGAAATCGACCGCCTGGCCCGCGAGCCTGCCAAAAAATGAATTCACCGTCTGCTGAACAAGCCGTCCTCGACGCCCATTACATGGCCCGCGCCCTCGAACTGGCGCGCAAGGGCCTGTACACCACCCATCCCAACCCACGGGTCGGCTGCGTGATCGTGCGCGATGGGCAGATTGTCGGCGAAGGCTGGCACGAGCGTACCGGCGAACCGCATGCCGAGCCCAATGCCCTGCGCGCCGCCGGTGCCAAGGCCCGTGGCGCCACGGTCTACGTGACCCTCGAACCGTGCAGCCACCATGGGCGTACACCGCCATGCGCCGACGCGCTGGTGAGTGCCGGTGTGGCCCGCGTGGTGGCCGGCATGCAGGACCCGAACCCGGAAGTGGCGGGGCGCGGCATGCAGCGTCTGGCCCAGGCCGGTATCGAGATTTGCAGCGGCGTGCTGGAAAAAGAAGCGCGCGCCTTGAACCCGGGCTTCCTCAAACGCATGGAACACGGCCTACCTTTTGTGCGGGTCAAGCTGGCGATGAGCCTGGACGGCCGCACCGCGATGGCCAGCGGCGAAAGTCAATGGATCACCGGCCCTGCCGCCCGCGCCGCCGTGCAGCGCCTGCGCGCCGAAGCCAGTGTGGTGCTGACCGGTGCCGACACCGTGCTGGCCGACGGCGCGCGCCTCACCGTACGCGCCGCCGAGCTGGGCCTGGACGACGCCACCACCGCCCTGGCGATGTCACGCCCGCCGTTGCGCGTGCTGATCGACGGCCGTTTGCGGGTGCCGCTGAATGCGCCGTTCTTCAAGGCAGGCCCGGCGCTGGTGATCACCTGCGTGACCGCAGAAAACCAGTTCCCCCGTGGCCCCGAGTGCCTGGTGGTGCCGGGCGTCGAAGGCCAGGTCGACCTGCGCTCGGCGCTGGTGGCACTGGCCGCGCGTGGCGTCAACGAGGTGCTGGTGGAAGCCGGCCCTAGCCTGGCCGGCGCGTTTGCCCAGCAGGGGTTGGTGGACGAATACGTGATTTTCGTCGCCGGCAAGTTTCTCGGCTCCGCTGCCCGACCTTTGCTGGATTGGCCGCTTGAGAAACTGGCCGACGCCCCCCAACTCAAGATCACTGAAATGCGCGCAGTAGGCGACGACTGGCGAGTCATTGCCGTCCCGCTATTACCCGCGAGCGTATAATTCTGACCGGGCGCTCAAGTGCCCCGTACCGTTTTCCAGGAGAAGGCCATGTTCACCGGCATTATCGAATCCATCGGCAGCATTCGCGCCATGACCCCCAAGGGCGGCGATGTGCGCCTGCTGGTTGAAACCGGCAAGCTCGACCTCGGCGACGTCAAACTGGGCGACAGTATCGCCGTCAGTGGCGTGTGCCTGACTGTCATCGAGCTACCGGGCAACGGCTTTGCCGCCGACGTCAGCCGCGAAACCCTCGACTGCACCGCGATGAATGACCTCAAAGCCGGCAGCCCGGTCAACCTGGAAAAAGCCCTGACCCCCACCACCCGTCTCGGTGGTCACCTGGTCAGCGGCCACGTCGACGGTGTCGGCGAAGTGGTTGCTCGCAGTGAAAACGCACGCGCCGTGGAATTTCGCATCCGCGCGCCCAAAGAGCTGGCCAAGTACATCGCCCACAAAGGCTCGATCACCGTCGACGGCACCAGCCTGACCGTGAACGCCGTGAACGGCGCCGAATTCGAACTGACCATCATTCCCCACACCCTGAGCGAGACCATCATGGCGTCGTACCAGCCTGGTCGCCGGGTGAACCTGGAAGTCGACTTGCTTGCCCGTTACCTGGAGCGCCTGCTGATGGGCGATAAGGCCGCAGAGCCTGCATCAGGAAACATCACCGAAAGTTTTCTAGCCGCTAACGGCTACCTGAAATCCTGACCAAGGGGGTGCCGCGTGGCGCTCAATAGCATCGAAGAACTGGTTGAAGACATCCGCCAAGGCAAGATGGTCATCCTGATGGATGACGAAGACCGCGAGAACGAAGGCGACATCATCATGGCCGCCGAGGCCTGCAAGGCCGAGCACATCAACTTCATGGCCAAGCACGCCCGTGGGCTGATCTGCATGCCCATGAGCCGTGAGCGCTGCGAGTTGCTCAAGCTGCCGTTGATGGCGCCGCGCAACGGCTCGGGTTTTGGTACCAAGTTCACCGTATCGATTGAAGCGACCACCGGCGTCACCACCGGTATTTCCGCCGCTGACCGCGCCCGCACCGTACAAGCCGCGGCCGCCAAAGACGCCAAGGCTGAAGACATTGTGAGCCCGGGCCACATCTTCCCGCTGATGGCCCAACCGGGCGGCACCCTCGCGCGCGCCGGCCACACCGAAGCGGCCTGCGACCTGGCACGCATGGCCGGGTTCGAGCCGAGCGGGGTGATCTGCGAAGTGATGAACGACGACGGCACCATGGCCCGTCGCGCCGAACTCGAAGCCTTTGCCGCCGAACACGGCATCAAGGTCGGCACCATTGCCGATCTGATTCACTACCGGATGATCCATGAACGTACCGTTCAGCGGATTGCCGAGCAGCCGCTGGACAGCGAACTGGGCCAATTCAATTTGGTGACCTACCGTGATTCAGTCGAAGGCGACGTGCACATGGCCCTGACCCTGGGCACCATTTGCGCCGACGAACCGACCCTGGTGCGCGTGCACAACATGGACCCGCTGCGTGACTTGCTGATGGTCAAGCAACCCGGCCGCTGGAGCCTGCGCGCCGCCATGGCGGCGGTTTCCGAGGCGGGCAGCGGTGTGGTGCTGCTGTTGGGCAACCCGGTGGAGGGCGACGTATTGCTCGCGCATATCCGCGAAACCGCCGAGCACGTCCAGGTCAAAACGCCGACCACCTACAGCATCGTGGGCGCCGGTTCGCAGATCCTGCGTGACCTCGGTGTGCGCAAAATGCGCCTGATGAGCGCACCGATGAAATTTAATGCGATATCCGGTTTCGACCTGGAAGTTGTAGAATACGTGCCCTCCGAATAAAGGCTGGCTTTTTTTGCCCCTTGTTCGCGGTTAAATCATCACTGAGGGACGCACTTTTCGCGTCCCGGCTCTTTAAGAGATTTGTCGAATGACCCTGAAGACCATCGAAGGTACCTTCATCGCCCCCAAAGGCCGCTATGCCCTGGTGGTTGGCCGCTTCAACAGCTTCGTGGTTGAAAGCCTGGTAAGCGGTGCCGTGGACGCCCTGGTTCGCCACGGTGTGAGCGAGAGCGACATCACTATCATCCGCGCCCCTGGCGCCTTCGAAATTCCACTGGTTGCGCAAAAAGTTGCACAGCAGGGTGAATACGCGGCGATCATCGCCCTGGGCGCGGTCATTCGTGGCGGTACGCCGCACTTCGAATACGTGGCCGGCGAATGCACCAAGGGCCTGGCCCAAGTGTCCATGGAGTTCGGCGTGCCAGTCGCTTTCGGCGTGCTGACCGTTGATTCCATCGAGCAAGCCATCGAGCGTTCCGGCACCAAGGCCGGTAACAAGGGCGCTGAAGCTGCCCTGTCCGCCCTGGAAATGGTCAGCCTGCTGTCGCAGTTGGAGGCCAAGTGATTTCCGACGAGAGCGATCGTTTCAACCCGCGTGACGAGCGTCCAGCCGATGCTGGCAAGCCGTCGAAGAGCGAAAAGCGCCGTGCTGCCCGTCAGCTCGCGACCCAGGCGCTGTACCAGCGTCATATGGCCGGCACTTCGCTGAACGAGATCGAAGCGCAGTTCCGCGTCGATAACGACTTCACCTTTGCTGACCAGAGCTACTTCCACGACATCCTGCACGGTGTTCCGGCCAACCTGACCGAGATCGATGCAGCGCTGTCGCCATGCCTGGACCTGACCCTCGAAGAGCTGGACCCGGTTGAACTGGCCGTATTGCGCCTGTCCACCTGGGAACTGCTCAAGCGCGTCGACGTGCCGTACCGCGTGGTGATCAACGAAGGTATCGAACTGGCGAAAGTCTACGGTTCGACCGACGGCCACAAGTTCGTCAACGGCGTACTCGACAAGCTGGCCCCACGCCTGCGTGAAGCCGAAGTGAAGGAACACAAGCGCTAAGCCGCGCTTGAGTTCTCGATGGGCGAGTTTGAGCTGATCCACAAATACTTTGCCGCCGCGCCTTGTGCGCAGGGCGGCGAAGGCATTGCCCTGGGGATCGGCGATGACTGCGCCTTGCTGGCGCTCCCCGCCGGGGAGCAGCTGGCAATCTCCACCGATACATTGGTGGCGGGGGTGCATTTTGCCGACCCCTGCGACCCGTTCCTGCTCGGCCAGCGCTCGCTGGCCGTGGCGGTGAGCGACCTGGCTGCCATGGGCGCCCACCCTCTTGCCTTTACCCTCGCACTCACTACGCCGACCGTCGATGCCGATTGGCTGCAACGCTATGCCGAGGGTTTGAACGCCATGGCGCAAAGCTGCGGCGTCGGCCTGGTGGGCGGCGATACCACACGCGGCCCGCTGAGCCTGACCCTGACCGTGTTTGGCCGGGTGCCGGCCGGGCAGGCGTTGACCCGCAGCGGCGCGCAGCCCGGCGACCTGCTGTGCGTGGGCGGCGAACTGGGCAATGCCGCCGGCGCCTTGCCGTTGGTATTGGGCCAGCGCAGTGCCGACGCGGCGATTGCTGATCCATTGCTGGCGCACTACTGGTCGCCGCAACCCCAGTTGGCCCTCGGGCTGGCGCTGCGCGGCAAGGCCACGTCCGCGATGGATATCTCTGACGGGCTACTGGCCGATTGCGGGCATATCGCCAAGGCATCGGCTGTCAGCCTGTTGATCGAGCGCCAGCGGTTGCCGTTGTCCAAGGCTCTGCTGGCGTTTGTTGGCGATGACGCCGCGCAGGTGGCTGCCCTCAGCGGCGGTGACGACTATGTGCTGGCGTTTACCCTGCCGCCTGTCGAGTTGGCACCCTTGCTGGCCGGTAGCTGGCCGATCCATGTGATCGGCCGGGTCGAAGCGGGGCAGGGCGTGACGTTGCTGGACACCAATGGGCAGGACATCACCCCGGCTGTGCGCGGCTACCAGCATTTTCGCGAGACACCCTGAGGCTGTGACCTGCGCTAACCTCTCTGACGTGCATAGAACCGAGATGAAGGCCAATCGAACCTATTGATCTTTATCAGCGATAATTCAGCTTAAGCGTCTGTAGGAACGTGCTGTTACAATGGCCGCCTTTGTAAAAACTGAACTCAGGAGCACACGGTGCCCGTCGTTTTCGTCGCTGCTTCCAAGCTGCCTACCCCTTTTGCCACGTTCACCATGAATGGCTTTCTCGAAGAAGCCACCGGCCGCGAGCACGTCGTGCTCAGCCTGGGTGATATTGCTGATGGCGCACCGGTTCTGGGTCGTGTGCACTCCGAATGCCTGACCGGCGATGCGCTGTTCAGCCAACGATGCGACTGCGGTTCGCAACTGGAAGCCGCCATGCGCGCTATCGCCCGTGAAGGCCGTGGCGTACTGCTGTACTTGCGTCAGGAAGGCCGTGGCATTGGCCTGATGAACAAGATCCGCGCCTACGAGCTGCAAGATGGCGGCGCCGATACCGTTGAAGCCAACGAGCGCCTGGGCTTTGCCGCCGACCAGCGTGACTACGCGATCTGCCTGCCGATGCTGGAGCATCTGGGTGTTCAGTCGCTGCGCTTGATGACCAACAACCCGCGCAAGGTCAAAGCCTTGACCGAGATGGGCATCACCGTGGCCGAGCGCGTGCCGCTGCACACTGGGCACAACCCGCACAACAAACTCTACCTGGCCACCAAGGCCAGCAAGCTCGACCACATGATGGGCAACGAGCATCAGGGCGAGGTCGACCGCGCGTGACCCGTGGCCAGGTGAAACGGCGACTGTCCTTCAACTGGTGGCAGTACCTGGCCCTGGCACTGGCCCCGTTGTTCGTGATCAACCTGGTGTTTGGCCAGGCCGAGTCCCTGCTGCCAGTGCTGGCCATGCCGTTCTTTATCGCCGGCGTGGCCTCGATGTTTCTGAGCCTGCGTTACTTCAATGGCTATAAACACGCGCTGATCGCCACCTCCAAAGCCCTCGATACCCCTGAAGAACCGGCTGCCTGGATCACCTTGGCGGCCCGTCGGCGCACGGCCTTGCTGGTGGCTGCCGCACCGGCCTGGATCGGTGCGCTGGCGGTGTTCGTCGGCCTGGAAGCGGTGCCGCTGTTTCTGCTGGCGCTGTCGACGATGGTGCTGTTTTACCTCTATCGCATTCCGCGCCAGCTGGGATGAAACACGGCTGGCTGGCGCTGCTGCTGGCATTCAGTGGCCAGGCATTGGCGGTCGAACGTGTGGTCAGCCTGGCGCCGTCCCTGTCTGAAATCGTGATTGAGTTGGGCGCTGCCGACCTGCTGGTCGGCGTACTCGATGGTGGCGAGCGGCCGGTGGCCATAGCGAACCTCCCCTCGGTCGGGCAGTACGGCCAGTTGAATATGGAGCGCCTGCTCAGCCTCAAGCCCGACCTGATCCTCCTCTGGCCCGGTAGCGTTGGCCCAGCCCAGCGTGAGCAGCTGCAACGCCTGAATATCCCGGTGTACGTCGCCGAACCCCACAGCCTTGAACAGCTGACTACCCAGGTCCAGGCTATCGCTGCGCAATTGGGCCGCGAGGACGCAGGCCGACAGCTCGCCACACAGTTGCGTCAGCGCCTGGCCGAACTGCGCCAACGTTACCGGCGTGCCGAACCCTTGCGGGTGTTCTACCAAGTGTGGAACCAGCCGCTGTACACCGTGGGCGGCGGGCAGATCATCAGTGATGCGCTGACGGTGTGCGGCGCGCGCAATGTGTTCGACGACCTCACGCTGCCTGCGCCGCAAGTCAGCGTTGAGTCGGTGTTGCAGCGCAATCCCGAGGTGATTCTGGTGGGGGATCAGCCGCAACTGAACGCGTGGAAGGCCTGGCCGCAGGTAAGCGCGGTGGCTTCAGGGCGATTGCTGCAAGTGCCGGACAAGGGGTTGGAGCGGCCCAGCGCTCAGATGGTCGAGGCCGTGGCGAAACTCTGCCGGTTGATTTCGCCGCAACGCGAACCCTAGTCAGACGCCTTCTCCTACCTGTTATTAAGACTTGTCCGCGATATGGCTGCGGCGGCAGCGAGGTACGCTGCTGCGTGCCGTGCTTGCTGCATGGCAATCTTTCACAGACAGGAGGTGGCCATGCGCCGTTTGATCATCGGTATTTCTACTGCCCTTTTACTGACGGGCTGTAGCACGCTGGAAGGTTTATCAACGCTGATGAATTTCAGCGATCACCCCATTGCCGCAAAGGCCGCCCAAGGCAGCAGAGCCACGAAGCAGGATATCCTGGCGATCCAGCAACCCAAGCGCATTACGCCGATCCGCAACGGCAGCGCGCAGTGTTTTGACTATGAGCTGGAAAACCAAGGCAAGAAAAAGGACCTCTATGTCGGCTTCACCGACGCGGGCCGCGTCAACGCCTACGGCTTCATCACCTGCGCCGACGCCATAAAGGCAGGCTATCTGAATTCCAACGAGCCTATGCGCGAGCGCACTTGAACCGGTGCAGTCGTTATAACGGCGGTGTCCACGTCAGTCCCAGCATCCAGGTCCGCCCCTCTTCGCGGTAGTCCTGGTTATTGGAGAAGTCGGCAGCGTTATAGCTGTAGCGGGCACGCGCGTACTGGCGGTCCAGCAGGTTGTCGACCTTGAGCGAAAGACTCACTTCACGATTGATCGCCCAACTGCTGCGCAGACCCAGCAAGGCATAACCCCCCAGGCGGTTGCGGTTGTCTTCATCGTCATAGCTGCTGCTGATCGCCTGCCAACTGGCGCCCAGCCCGAGTTTGTCGAACTGCCGATCCAGGTCCAGGTTCAACGTGCGCCGTGCACGGCGAGCCAGGGTGTGGCCCGTGTCGCGGTCACGCGGATCGATGATTGAAACGCCCACATTGCCCTGCCAGCCGAACAGCTCCTGCTTGAGCGCTGCCTCGACGCCGTTGACGCGCGCCGACGCCACGTTCTGCGGCTTGCTGGTGCTGTCGAGAATAATCGCGTCGCTTAAATCCGTGCGGTACAGCGAGGCTTCCAGGCGCGTGCTGGCACTCAGTTGGCTGCGCCATTGCAGCTCATAACTCTTTGAGGTTTCGGGCTGCAGGTCGGGGTTGCTGTACTTCGTGTCCGGGTAATAAAGGTCGTTGAAGGTCGGCGCGCGGAACCCCTCGCTGTAGCTCAGCAGCACGTCATTGTCCGGGTTGACCGGCAAGGTCAGGGTGCCGCTCCAGCTGTTCTGCGCGCCGAACTGCTGGTTCTGGTCGCGGCGCAGGCCCAGCTCGGTGGAAAACCAGTCGCCCTTGAAACGATGCTGCACAAAGGCGGCGCGGTTCCAGCGGCTGTTTTCGGTGAAGGCCGTAGAACCGTGGAAACGGTCTTCATACCAGTCGCCGCCGAGGATCAGGCTGTTCTGGTCATTCAGCGTCAGGTCGTTCTGCCAATTGAGCGAGTCGCGGTAGGTGTTGAACACGCTGAAATCGTTGCTAAGGGTGTCGCGCTTGGTGTCGCGGTTCTCGCTGTGGCCCAGCTCCAGGCGCGATTGCCAGCGCTCAGTGAGCGTGGCGTCGACATAGCCGCCGATGCTGCTCACGGTGTAGTCGGTGTAGGGTTTTTGCCCAAGCGTCTGCCCGGTGGCTATGTCAAAGCGGCCGAAGCTGTTGTCGTACTCCGACTTGCCACGGTTATCCAACACGTTGAAACCCACCTCCAGCGCATCGTTGAAGGCATGGCTGAGGTTCAAGCTGAGGGACTGGTTGCGATAGGCATCATGGTCGCCATCGCTGGGGAACGACGCGTGTGTGGAGTTGATACCCGCCGTTTCATCCAGGCTCGCCCCCAGGTTGAAACGCGTCTGTTCGTCGCCGCCGGAGAGGCCAAGGCTGCGCTCCCAGGTCTGGTGGCTGCCAAACCCCAATTTCAGGCGCGGCTGCAGGCCTTGCTCGGCGTTGCGTCGGGTAAACACCTGGATCACCCCGCCAATCGCATCGCTGCCATAGATCACCGAGCGCGAGCCGCGCAGCACTTCCACGCGTTCAATCTGGTCGATGTTCAGGTATTGCAGGCCACTGTCACCGGAGGTGGTATTGGCGATGCGCTGGCCGTCCACCAGCACCAGGCTTTGTGCAGACTTGGTGCCGCGAATGTAGATGCCCGGCAAGCTGCCACGGCCACCGGTGGGCGCGACTTGTACACCGGGAACGCGGCTGAGCAGGTCCGTCACGCTGGTGGGTTGCAGGCGGTCGATGTCGTCGCGGGTGAACACGGTGTTGGCGGCGCTGCTGTCGTTGCGCGCCTGGACCTGGCGGTTGGCGCTGATGACCACGTCGGGGAGTTTGAGGGCGTTATCGCGCTCGAAGGTGTCGGCGAGCAGGTCGTCGGCGGGTAACAACAGCAAGGCAACGTACAGGCGTTTCATGGGCTGTCCATGGCTTTAAAATTGATACAAAACCAATGTGGGAGGGGGCTTGCCCCCGATTGCAGTGTGTCAGTCTCAGTATCTGTGACTGACCCACCGCTATCGGGGGCAAGCCCCCTCCCACATGGTTTAGCCCGGTTTCTACAGGCCGAGCAGCACAAGACGCTCGCGTACCGACGCCTCGATACCGGCCTCATCCAGCCCACACTCAGCCAGCATCTGCGCGGGCTTGGCGTGCTCCACGTACACATCCGGCAAGCCCAGGTGCAGTACCGACTTGAGGATGTTCTCGCGAGCCAGGAACTCACTGACCGCCGCACCGGCGCCGCCCATGATGGCGTTTTCTTCGACGGTGACCAGCAACTCATGGCCAGCGGCGATTTCGCGCACCAAGGCTTCGTCCAGGGGTTTGACGAAACGCATGTCGACCACCGTGGCGTCGAGCTTCTCGGCGACTTTCAGCGCTTCGGCCAATTGCACGCCAAACACCAGGAACGCAGCCTTGCTGCCTTGGCGACGCACGATGCCCTTGCCGATCTCGATCGGGTCCAGGTCTTTGTCGATCACCGCATTCGGGCCATTGCCGCGCGGGTAACGTACCGCGGCCGGGCCGTTGTACAGGTGGCCGGTGCTGAGCATCTTGCGCAGTTCGTTCTCATCGCTCGGTGTCATCACCAGCATGCCGGGGATGCAGCGCAAGTAGGACAAATCGAAGCTGCCGGCGTGGGTCGGGCCGTCTTCGCCCACCAGGCCTGCACGGTCGATGGCGAACAGGACGTCGAGGTTCTGCACCGCCACGTCATGCACCAGCTGGTCATAACCGCGCTGCAGGAAGGTGGAATAGATCGCCACCACCGGCTTGGCGCCTTCACAGGCCATGCCGGCGGCGAAGGTCACGGCGTGTTGCTCGGCAATCGCCACGTCGAAGTAGCGCAGCGGGAAACGCTCGCTGAACGCCACCAGGTCGGAGCCTTCTTTCATCGCTGGCGTCACGCCCACCAGGCGCGGGTCGGCGGCGGCCATGTCGCACAGCCATTCGCCAAACACACCGGAGTACTTAGGCCCGCTGGCCTTTTTGGGCGCAGCGGCGGGGGCGTCCACGGGTTCGAGCTTGGTGATCGCGTGGTAACCAATCGGGTCGACTTCCGCCGGGGCGAAGCCTTTGCCTTTCTTGGTGACGATATGCAGGAACTGCGGGCCCTTGAGGTCACGCATATTGCGCAGCGTGGCGATCAGGGTGGGCAGGTCATGGCCGTCGATCGGGCCGATGTAGTTCCAGCCCAGCTCTTCGAACAGGGTGCCGGGTACCAGCATGCCCTTGGCATATTCCTCGGTGCGACGGGCGATTTCCCACGCGCCTGGCAGACGCGAGAGCACCTTTTTGCTGCCTTCGCGCATGCTGGCGTAGGTGCGGCTGGAAAGGATCTTGGCCAGGTAGTTCGACAAACCACCGACATTGCGCGAGATCGACATGTCATTGTCGTTGAGGATCACCAACATGTTGGCGTCCACTTCCGGCGCATGGTTGAGTGCCTCGAACGCCATGCCGGCGGTCAGCGCGCCATCCCCGATCACGGCAATCGCCTTGCGGTCGCTGCCTTGCAGGCGGGCGGCAATCGCCATGCCCAGCGCTGCACTGATGGAGGTGCTGGAGTGGCCCACGCCAAAGGTGTCGTACTCGCTCTCGGAGCGACGCGGGAAGGCCGCCAGGCCGTCCTTCTGGCGCAGGCTGCCCATGCGCTCGCGGCGGCCGGTGAGGATTTTATGCGGATACGCCTGATGGCCCACGTCCCACACCAGCCGGTCGTCCGGGGTGTCGAACACGTAATGCAAGGCGATGGTCAGCTCGATGACGCCCAGGCCAGCACCGAAATGCCCACCGGTCTGGCCGACCGTGTAGAGCAATTCCAGGCGCAACTCATCGGCCAGGGTTTCCAGCTCGGCTTCACCCAGACGACGCAGGCCGTCCGGCGTGGCAGCACGGTCGAGCAGGGGCGTAGACGGGCGCTTGCGGGGAATCTCTTGAAACGTCGTGGGCATCAGGCGAATCGTTATAGGTATAGAAGAGGCGGCAGTTTACCTCAAGCATCGCAAACTGCCCACGCAGAGCGCCGAACTTGGCCGATATGCGGCGCCAATCGCCGCGGTTATCAGTGGCGGCGTTCGACGATATAGCGCGCCAGGTCGCGCAGTGGCTCGGCCGCCGCGTCGAAAGGTCGCAGGGCATCCAGGGCCTGGTCGCGCAGTTCCAGGGCGTAGACCTTGGCCGCGTCGAGCCCGAGCAGCGCAGGATAAGTCGGTTTGTCCCGTGCGATATCGGCACCCTGGCGCTTGCCCAGGGTGGCGGTATCACTTTCTACGTCGAGAATGTCGTCCTGCACCTGGAATGCCAGGCCGACAGCCCGGGAGTAGGTCTGCAGGGCCGACAATTGCGCGGGTTCGGCGCGGCCGCTGGCCAGGGCGCCGAGGTGCACGGCGGCTTCGATCAGCGCGCCGGTCTTGTGGCGATGCATGTGTTCGAGGGCTTTTTGATCCAGCTTGAGGCTCACCGAACCCATGTCGATGGCCTGGCCGCCGACCATACCGGCGGGGCCGGCGGCGTGGGCCAGTGCGGTGACCATGCGCAGGCGGATCTCGGCGTTGACGCCGCTCAGGGCCGGGTCCAGCAACGCGCTGAACGCCAGGCTCTGCAGGCCATCGCCGGCGAGGATCGCATAGGCTTCATCAAAGGCTTTATGGGTGGTGGGCTGGCCGCGACGCAGATCGTCGTCGTCCATGGCCGGCAAATCGTCATGCACCAGGGAATAGGCGTGAATCAGCTCGACCGCACAGGCCGCGCCATTCGCCTGTTCGGCCGGCGCGCCCAGTGCTTCGCATGCCGCGTACGCCAGCAGTGGGCGCACGCGTTTGCCGCCATTCATCACGCTGTAGCGCATGGCTTCATACAGGCGATTCATTTCCGGGCTTGGCGCAACAAACAAGGGCTCCAGCGCCGCATTCACCCGGGCTTGGCTACTGGCCTGATACGCGTCGATCATTCGGGTTGTTCCGCATCGAAAGGTTCTTCGGCCAACTCCCCGTCACGTTCCAGCAGCACTTGCACCTTCTGCTCCGCCTGCGCCAAAGCGCTCTGGCAGTCGCGGGTCAGGCCGATGCCTTGCTCAAACGCCGTCAGCGAGTCCTCCAGCGACAACTCGCCGTTCTCCAGACGCTCAACCAGGGTTTGCAGGTCGGCGAGGGATTGTTCGAAATCGAGTGCAACTTTTTTGCGGGCCATGGCGGCTATTCCGGTAGACGGTAAACCGGCGCGACACTAGCAGACATGCGGAATCTGGGCAAATGAGGGGGGATGGGCGCCGAGGGGCGTGAGCCGAATAATTGGTTTATTCGGCTCACTAAATGAGCCGATTAGCCGCTGTATTCGGCTCACGGGGGATAATCTGCCTTGGCTGCTTACGAGCAGTAACCTTGCGCCTCCTTTAACTGTGCCTCAAATGCCAGCAACCCCGTGTGCATCCTCTGTAGTTCCGTAATCTGCACCGCCAATTCCTGCTTCTTGTTGGCGATGGCTTGGTCCGCCCGGTCCCAAGGCAAACTATCTCCTCGGTGGTTACCAAGGATTTCCTGCAACTCTTTAAGCTTGAACCCCAACTGCTGCGCGCACTTGATAAACATCAGCAGCTCAACGCTTTGCTCCGAATACACCCGGTATTGCCCCTGGCGCTGTGGCGGTGGCATCAGGCCGATCGCCTCATAGTGACGAATCGCCTTGATGGTGGTGCCCGATAACTGCGCGGCTTTGCCGATGTACATGAAAACTCCCTTTTCCAACTAGTCCGCCGGCCTGCTTCAGCCATTTTTCCCGCTGCGTTGCAGTCGACCCCAGCACCGGCCCGAACATCAACGTCTTGATCGGCTTGATGCCACAAAACGCCAGCGTGGTCTTACGCATCTGATGCACGCCCGGCATGCGATAGAACCAGCGGTAATACCACGGCGGCGTGTCCAGGGTCACCAATAAGTGTGCGGTTCGGCCTTGCAGCAGCTTGTCAGGGAATGCCTTGCCGGCACGGTATTTAAAGGAAAAGCCGGGTAGGAAGATGCGGTCGATAAAGCCCTTCATCAGCGCCGGGATGCCGCCCCACCAGATCGGGAAAACCAACGCCAGGTGAGTGGCCCACAGGATGTCGGATTGGGCGCTGAGCAGGTCGGGTTCCAGCGGTTGGGGCTGGGTGTAGCCGTGGCGCAGGACAGGGTCAAAAGTCAGGTCGCCCAGGCGTAGGACGCGTACCTCATGGCCGGCGATTTTTGCCGCGTGGCTGTAGATGTCGGCGAGGGCGGAGCAAAAACTGGTGTCGGACGGATGGCCGAGGATGACGAGGATGCGTTGGGTCATAGGGATGGGGCCTGAAAATGGGCCTTTCAGGGTAGGGGGTGCTGTATAGGGGAGAGTCAAGGGCAGAGGTCGCAACTCGCCAGCAGGACCTTTCTGCAAGGTGTGCAAGGCCCTTCCTGTTGCGCGCTTGACGCCTTGTGACGGCACCGGTCCCTGACTAGCCTGCTGAAAACTCAAGAGTGAAACAGGCATGAGCGAAACCTCTATCGGCTTGACCAACCCACCGGCAGGTTACAGCGACTGGCTGAGCGATCTCAAAGGTCGTATTCACACCGCTCAACAGCGCGCGACGCTGGCTGTAAACCGCGAACTGGTGCTGCTTTATTGGCACATTGGCCGCGATATTCTTATCCGTCAGGCTGAGCAGGGTTGGGGGAGCAAGGTGATTGATCGCCTTGCTCAGGATTTGCGTGCGGCGTTTCCCAGGATGAAGGGCTTTTCGCCACGCAACCTCAAGTACATGCGTGCTTTTGCGGAGGCGTGGCCAGATACGGAGTTTGTGCAACAGGCTGCTGCACAATTGCCGTGGGGTCACAACGTGGTGTTGCTGGACAAGCTACCTGGCCCGGAAACCCGTCGCTGGTATGTCACTCAAGCGATCGAACACAGTTGGTCCCGCAACACACTGGTGATGCAGATCGAAAACCGTCTGCTGGAGCGCAGTGGCAAGGCGGTCAGCAATTTTGAAAACCACCTGCCCAAGCCGCAATCCGACCTGGCTCGCGAATCCCTTAAAGACCCTTACCGCTTTGATTTCCTCAGTCTGGGCCTGGATGCGCAAGAGCGTGATATCGAAAACGCGTTGATCAAGCATGTCACCGACTTTCTATTGGAGCTGGGCGCGGGCTTCGCCTTTGTCGGCCAGCAGGTGCTGCTGGCTGTTGGGGGAGATGAGTTCTTTGTCGATCTGTTGTTCTATCACCTCAAGCTGCGTTGTTACGTCGTGATTGAACTCAAGACGGGCAAGTTCAAACCCGAGCACCTTGGTAAATTGAGCTTCTACATGGCGGCAGTGGATGCGCAGCTCAAACATCCGCAGGACGGCCCCACCATCGGGCTGCTGCTGTGCAAGAGCAAGAATAAGATCGTCGCTGAGTACGCACTGCGCGATAACGCTCGCCCCATCGGGGTAGCAGAGTATCAACTGGTCGAGTCGTTGCCGGCGGAGCTGCAAACCAGCTTGCCCAGCATTGAACAGATCGAGCGTGAGTTGGCCAGTGATAATGCTCCCGTGCAAATGAAGGCGTCATCCACCCTGGCTGGGAACGAATAATGGCTTAGTGCTTCTAACCACCAACTTCATACGCGCCAATCACCGCCAAAACGTCAAAAAAACCACAATCGACCCCCTGATTTTGCCTAAGAGACGTACGGGTATAAGGTTTTCTTCATTTATCTTGCTGCGCCGTTCTTCCCCACGCATCATCATTTTCCCTGGACCCGACCGCGACGTATGCAGATGCCTCATGTTCCTGCCCCGTTCCCCGCCAATGAGCAAGAGCGCCTCCGGTCCCTGGAACACTTGGGTATTCTGGACAGCACACCTGAGCCGGGTTTCGATGACATTGTGTTGCTGGCGACCAGCCTGTGCGACGTGCCGATTGCGCTGGTGTCGCTGGTAGACAAAGATCGCCAGTGGTTCAAGGCCTGTATCGGCCTGGATGTGCGTGAGACTCACCGCGACCTGGCATTTTGCGCGCACGCCATCCTGTCTCCCGATGAAGTGCTGGTGGTCGAAGACGCAACCCTGGATGTGCGTTTCGAGCACAGCGCGCTGGTACTGGGGCCGCCTTACATCCGCTTTTACGCGGGCGCGCCGATTCGCGACGATCGTGGGTTGGCACTGGGTACGGTGTGTGTCATCGACACCCGGGCTCGTACGCTGACGGTCGCGCAACACACGGCCTTGCTGGCGCTGGCCCGGCAAACCGCCTCGTTGCTGCAATTGCGCTTGCTCAGTGAGCAGCGGGAACTGCGTGCCCGACACCTGGAAAACGAACTCGCCCAAGCCCAGGCGCTGGGGCGCCAGGCCGAACAGTTCATGCACCATGCCAAACGTGTTTCGTCGCTGGGCATGGTTGCGGCCAGCATTGCCCACGACTTCAACAACCTGCTGCAGGCCTTGAGTGCCAGCTTGCAGATGGTGCGGTTGCGCGCGCGCCGGCCGGAGGATGTCGAGCGCTTCAGCGATGCGGGCCTGCAAGCGGTGGATCAAGGCCGGTTGCTGGTCAACCATCTGCTGGCCAGCGTTCGTCACGACAGCCCCAACTTGATGTGCATCGACGTCAACGAGCGCCTCGAGAGTATGCGTGACGTGCTGTTACGCACCGTCTCAAGCGGCGTTGAACTCTCCCTCGACCTGGCGGCAGCCGGTACCGGCGTGTTGTGCGAAGAGGCGCAGTTGAGCGCGGCGGTCATCAACTTGCTGGCGAACGCCCGCGACGCCTTGAGCGGCAAAGGTCGCGTGCACATCAGCTCGCGGCTGGTCAGCGTTGAACAGGACGAAGCGCTGGGCACCGGTAATTACTTGCTGCTGAGCATCACCGACAACGGCCCCGGCATGCCCGATGAGCTGGCCGCCAAGGTCTTCGAGCCGTTCTTCACCACCAAGTGTGCGGGCAAGGGCACCGGCCTCGGGCTGTCCCAAGTGCTGGAATTCGCCCAGCGCGCAGGCGGCACGGTCAAAGTGCAAACCGCCTTGGGCGCTGGCACCACCATGAACCTTTACCTGCGTGCCCTCGGCCGTATCGACGCCAATTTGCCTAACGGCTGACACGCCGAAAGCCTGCTTTTCAGGGCAGGCTTGGGGTCAACCGCGAGTGATTAATCCTTGCGCGCGGTCAGCGCCGAGTAACCGTTCATCAAGTTGCGGTAGTTGGGGATGCGCTGGGACAACAGATTCCCCAGGCCCTCGATATCGTTGCGCCAGTCACGATGCAGCTCACAGGCCACCGAAAACCAATTCATCATCTGTGCACCGGCCTGCGTCATCCGGCTCCAGGCCGCCTGCTGCACCGTGGTGTTGAACGTGCCCGACGCATCGGTGACCACAAACACATCAAACCCTTCCGCCAGCGCCGACAAGGTCGGGAACGCTACGCACACATCCGTCACCACACCGGCAATGATGATCTGCTTACGGCCAGTGGCCTTGATCGCCTTGACGAAGTCTTCGTTGTCCCAGGCATTGATCTGGCCAGGGCGAGCGATGTAAGGCGCGTCCGGGAACATTTCCTTCAACTCCGGCACCAGCGGGCCATTGGGGCCTTGCTCGAAACTGGTGGTGAGAATGGTCGGCAAGTCGAAGAACTTGGCCAGGTCAGCCAGGGCCAGCACGTTGTTCTTGAACTCGTTGGGCGAGAAGTCCTGCACCAGGGAAATCAGACCGGTCTGGTGGTCGACCAGCAGAACAATGGCGTCGTCTTTGTTCAAGCGGTTGTAGGTTGGAGTGCTCATGGTTGAATCCTTTTTTGTTTAAGTGGGTTTGGCGTTGCGTTCAACATGGGCACAGATTAATGGGTTGGGCGTGGGGGATAAATCGGGTGGGAGGCGTCTTACTGTCAACCTGGCGGGGACAATAAGCTTGAGAGGATCAAGTGGCAGATAAAGAGGAGGGAATTGGTTTGATGATGGTATGGAGCAGGGTGGGCGTATTTTACAGGCATTAAAAAGCCGGCTTGTGGCCGGCTTCTCGGGGACTGCTTCAGCTTGTTTTTGACAAACCTCACCAGCCTTCAAATCGCTCAGCCCACGTTGCGTCGGGCTGAATAGTAGGGGCATCAGCGGGAACTCCTCCGCATCGCCGGGCAGGGTGGTTGGCTGTGAAGCCAAACCCTGCCAAATGTGCGGCGCATGATACCCACATTCATTTCAAATGCCCACCTCCGGGTCCGTTTTAGAGCCTTCCCAGCCCAGCAGGTGTTCATCCAGCGGCACCGGCCTGCGGTTGTTCAGGGTGGACCACCAGAACACCCAGCCCAGGATCAGGAAGTTTTGCTCAAAGCGTTGCTCGTGGCTCAGGTATTCATCCGGGTGTTCGCCGGCGTTGTGGCTGCGCATGCGCAAGCCGCCGCCGGGGCGGTTGTAGAGGTATTTGATGCGCAGCATGCCGTCGTGTTCGACGGCGTAGATTTCGCCGTCGGTGATGTGGGTGCGGCCTCTGTCGATGGCGAGGGTGGCGCCTTGTTGAATGATGTCGATCATGCTGTTGTCGACCATGTAGGCGCCCAGCGCGCGGTCGGGGTTTACGTTGAGGGTTTCGAGGGTGTGCAGGGAGACGCGGATACGCTCGCTGGAGGTGAATGAGGCGTGGAGCGGTAATTCCACGTCGATTTTTTCCGGGTGACAGGCGGGGCCTGTGAGGTATTTGCCAGCGTCTTCGCGGGTGGGGAATCCTTTGCGTGTTTCCGGGCCTTCCAGCAGGAAGTTGGCCGGAGGGTGTTTGGGGCCTTCGCCGGTACGTAGCCAACGGCTGGAGACGCAGAGCAGTTCTGCGACTTCGTTGAGTCGGCCCATGGGTACACCGCGTTTGAACCAGTTGTTCACGTGTTGGGGCGTGACACCGCGGTTCTTGGCGAAGTCGGAGGCGGAAAGATGAACTTCCCGTAGCAGTGCTTTTAAGCGATCACCTGATTTATTCATAAACGCAGAGTTTACTGGCCGGAAAAACAGATCAAATAAACCATGCGTTGAGTTGTGCTTGTAGGTTTTTGCTTAGTTGTAGCCTGGTACTGCTTATTTTGTAAGTTGCTAAACGCTCGTTATAAGGCGATGAACTTGTCGTTTAATTTTTTCCACAAAAAAAGCCCCGAATGATCGGGGCTTTTTTGATTGCCAGGGCAATGTGCAGCGGGTATCAGCCTTTGTAGGCGGCAACCGACTTGAGGATCTCGGCGCGGGCGGCGTCTGCGTTGCCCCAACCGTCGATCTTCACCCATTTGCCTTTTTCGAGGTCTTTGTAGTTCTCGAAGAAGTGCTTGATCTGTTCCAGCAGCAGTGGCGGCAGGTCGGTGTATTCCTTCACGTCCACGTACAGCTGCGACAGCTTGTCGTGTGGCACCGCGATCACTTTGGCATCGCCGCCGCCATCGTCGGTCATGTTCAGGATGCCGACTGGACGTGCGCGGATAACCGAGCCTGGTGTAACCGGGTAAGGGGTTACAACCAGCACGTCGAGGGGGTCACCGTCGTCAGCCAAGGTGTTAGGGATAAAACCGTAGTTGGCCGGGTAGAACATCGGGGTGGCCATGAAACGGTCAACGAACAGGCAGTCGCTGTCTTTGTCGATTTCGTATTTGATCGGCGCGTGGTTGGCCGGAATCTCGATGGCGACGTAGATGTCGTTCGGCAGGTCTTTGCCAGCCGGAATCTTGCTGTAGCTCATTGGGCGTTGCCCCCGTTAATTGGCCAAGAAACTTGGCCGGATTGGCCTAAAAGTGGCGGCGATTATAGGCATATTCCGCCGCCGATGCCATGCGCCAGACGTCGTACGGTCATTCGCCCTGTGGCTGATAACGCGGGTCGTGCGCTTGCAGTTGGTGCAGGCGGGCCAGTGGGTCCTGGCGATAAAAGCGGCTCAGTTGGGCGTACACCTGTGGATAACTGTTGACCAGTAAATCCGGGGCGCTGAAAAAATATTCGCTGGTGACGGCAAAGAATTCCGCCGGGTTTTCCGCCGCGTAGGGGTCGATCTCGGTGTCGACGTCCGGGTTGGCATCCAGCTGGCGATTGAGGTCATCGAAGGCGCTTTGCATCACGCTGGCCCATTCTTGCACGCGCATGTCGTGGTGCAGCGGTGGCAGGCCGTTGGCGTCGCCGTTGAGCATGTCGAGCTTGTGCGCCAGTTCGTGGATCACAAGGTTGTAACCTTCCCACTGGC
This sequence comes from Pseudomonas syringae, assembly GCF_021606685.1. Taxonomy (GTDB): domain Bacteria; phylum Pseudomonadota; class Gammaproteobacteria; order Pseudomonadales; family Pseudomonadaceae; genus Aquipseudomonas; species Aquipseudomonas syringae_R. The sequence continues at coordinate 23,190 of NZ_WKCB01000024.1, read as the reverse complement.
CGCTGGCGAGTACGCCGGGCCAGGCGAGGATCACCGGACCCTGTTGCCAGGCTTCGCCGCTGTGTTCGCCGTCCCACTCGTGTTCGATGCCACTGCTGTCGCGATGGCGCTGGGGGCTGACGAAGTCGTCCGGGTACAGCACGATTTCGTGGAAGCCCTGGTACCAGTCGAGGTCGCCGAGGTGCATCAGCGGCAACTGCGCCTGGGCGGCGAGCAGCAGGCGTTGCTCCTGGTGCAGCTCCACGCCGGGCAGGGCGGTCAGGTATTTTTCGGCGAGGAACACCACGCAGGCTTCACGCAGCCACTGGTCCTGCTCGGCGCTGATGCCGTCGAGAAAGGTCAGGTGGTGGCGCACCCGTTGCCAGGTGTCATCGGCAATCGGGTGCTTGGCCAGCAGGCGCCGGCGACGCCAGGCGCTGAGGGACCACATCGCAGGTTACTGCGGCTTGGCTTGGGAGGAGGTGCGGCCAAAACGGCTACGGAACACGCCAATGATCATCGGCACCAGCGACAGCAGAATGATGAACACCACCAGCAACGACAGGTTTTTCTTGATAAACGGCACGTTGCCGAAGAAGTAGCCCAGGGTCACCAGGCCGCCGACCCAGAGGATGGTGCCCAGTACGCTGAACCCAAAGAACCGTGGGTAAGGCATTTTCGCGATACCGGCGACGAACGGCGCGAAGGTGCGCAGGATCGGCAGGAAGCGCGCCAGGGTCACGGTTTTGCCGCCGTGCTTATCGTAGAAGTCGTGGGTTTTTTGCAGGTAGTCGCGGCGGAAGATTTTCGAGTTCGGGTTGTTGAACAAGCGTTCGCCGACCGTTCGCCCGATCACGTAATTGGTGCTGTCACCGAGGATCGCCGCCAGCATCAACAGGCCGCCCAGCAAGACCGGGTCCATGCCGCCGCCTGCCGCTACGGCGCCTGCGATAAACAGCAAGGAATCACCCGGCAGGAAGGGCATGACCACCAGGCCGGTTTCGCAAAAAATGACCAGAAACAGAATGGCGTAGATCCACGGACCGTAATTGGTTACCAGCAGGTCGAGGTAGACGTCGAGATGCAGGATAAGGTCAAGCGGGTTGAAATCCATGGATGGCACCTGTGTGAATGGCCCGACTCAGCAGGCCCGTGCGGAAGCTCGGGTAATAAGGCTACAAGTGTATGCCGCTTTTCTTACAACCCTGAAAGGTCCGCATTATACGGATTGAGAGGTGAAAAGCCTGCTGGTTTTGTAGCGGGGGATGTCGCAGTCGGCGGGTCATGGCGCGTCGCCTTCCCGTGGCGAGCGAGCTTGCTCACGTGGGGCTGCGCAGCGGCCCCAAAATCCAGGTAACGCTGTTTGCCTGGAAGTGTGCGGGGTGGTTAGTGGGGCTGCTGCGCAGCCCGACGCGAGCAAGCTCGCTCGCCACAAGGGCTTATTCGCGCCTCCAAAAAAACAGGTTCGTTAGAAAAGGTCAGTCTTCGCTGATCGGCAAGGTGTAGTTCTTGAACTCGGTGTCCTCGCGAAACCCGATTGACTCGTAGGTCTTCTGTGCCACTTCATTGTCACTGCTGGTCGACACCCGCAACCGCACGGCATGGGTTTCCTTGGCCATTTTCTTCGCCGTGCGCATCAGGTTGTCCGCCACCAGCTGGCGGCGCGCATCTTCGGCGACGTAAATGTCATTCAGGATCCACACGCGCTTGAGCGACAGCGACGAAAAGCTCGGGTACAGCTGGCAAAACCCAAGCAGTTTCTTATCGTCATCATCGGCCAGAGCCAGGTAGATCACCGATTCCTGGCGGCGCAGGCGTTTTTCCAGAAAGGCTCGAGAGGAATCCGGGAAGGGCAACGCCCCATAAAACTCGCGGTATTTGACGAACAACGGGGTCAACAGGTCCAGGTGTTCCAGGGTCGCTTGAGTGATCCGCATGCCAGGCCTCAACTTCCAAATGGGGTATGACCACGCGAGCGGCCGTGACTTGATGCTGCCTAAAGACGCGAAAAAGCGCAATCGTGCGGGTATCAGTCGGTGGGTGGGCTGAGCAGGAAATTGCCCTTGATCAAATCCGGGTCGTCGGATTCGATGGTCTGCACCTGTGCCTCGTCCTTGAGATTGACCCCCGACAGCTGCCGGCGACACGCCTCCTTCATCAAGTACAGCAAACGATGGGCCGCCATGCCATAACTCAAGCCCTCCAAACGTACATTAGAGATGCAGTTGCGATAAGCATCGGTGAGGCCGACCTTGGGGTTGTAGGTGAAATAAAGGCCCAGGCTGTCGGGCGAACTGAGTCCAGGGCGCTCGCCGATCAGGATTACCACCATCTTGGCGCCAAGCAATTGCCCGATTTCATCAGCGACGGCCACACGGCCCTGTTCCACCAGGATCACTGGCGACAAGGACCAGCCCTCAGCGTGGGTCTGTTCCTCCATGCGCGTAAGAAACGGCAAGGTATGTTTATGCACAGCCAGCGCAGACAAACCATCGGCCACGACGATCGCCAGGTCCACACCCCCCGGGTTGGCTTGGGCATGGTCGCGCAGGCTCTGCGCCGACTCATCACTCAAGCGCCGCCCCAGGTCCGGGCGTTGCAGGTAGCTGTGCCGGTCGGTGGCCGCGCTGTGCAGCAACAGGCTCTCGCGCCCGCGTTCCGCCAATTGGCTGCTCAGGCCTGCATGGTCGAAGGGCAGGTGCACGGCGTCCCGCGCCTGGGCATGGGCAAACTGGAAATCAAGCTGTGCGCTGGTGGGGATACTGGTACCGGTACGGCCCAAGGCAATTCGCGCGGGGGTCAGGCGGCGCAGTTCCAGCCACGGGTTGTCGGGCAAGTCTGGTTGCACGGTAGGCTCCTTCATCCCAAGTGCGCCAAGGCGTGGCGAAATGCCGGTGGCAGGCTGTTGCCGAACTGCACCTTGCCGTCGGCTTGCGTGAAGATGCCCATCTTGGCCAGCCACTGTTCAAACTCCGGCGCCGGCTTTAAACCCAATGTTTGGCGGGCGTACAGGGCGTCGTGGAACGAGGTGGTCTGGTAGTTGAGCATGATGTCGTCGGAGCCGGGGATGCCCATGATGAAGTTGATCCCGGCCACGCCCAGCAGGGTCAGCAGGGTATCCATGTCGTCCTGGTCGGCTTCGGCATGGTTGGTGTAGCAGATGTCGCAGCCCATCGGCACGCCCAGCAGCTTGCCGCAGAAGTGGTCTTCGAGGCCGGCGCGGATGATCTGCTTGCCGTTGTACAGGTACTCGGGGCCGATAAACCCTACGACTGTGTTTACCAGAAACGGTTTGAAATGTCGGGCCACGGCGTAGGCACGGGTTTCACAGGTTTGCTGGTCGACGCCAAAGTGCGCGTTGGCCGACAAGGCGCTGCCCTGGCCGGTTTCGAAATACAACAGGTTCTGGCCCAAAGTGCCGCGATTGAGGCTCAACCCCGCGTCGTAGCCTTCCTGCAGCACGTTCAGGTTGATGCCGAAACTGGCATTGGCCGCTTCGGTGCCGGCAATCGACTGGAACACCAGGTCCAGCGGCACGCCGCGGTTGATGGCTTCAATGGAGGTGGTGACGTGGGTCAGCACGCAGGCCTGGGTCGGGATCTCATAGCGTTGGATGATCGCGTCGAGCATTTCCAGCATGGCGCAGATCGAGGCGATGCTGTCGGTGGCCGGGTTGATGCCGATCATGGCGTCGCCGTTGCCGTACAGCAGGCCGTCGAGAATGCTCGCGGCAATGCCCGCCGGTTCATCCGTGGGGTGGTTGGGTTGCAGGCGGGTCGACAGGCGCCCACGCAGGCCCATGGTGCCGCGAAACCGGGTGACCACGCGGATCTTCTGCGCCACCAGCACCAGGTCCTGCACGCGCATGATCTTGGACACGGCGGCGGCCATTTCCGGTGTCAGCCCGGGCGCCAATGCGCGTAGGGAATGTTCGTCGGCCGCGTCGCTGAGGAGCCAGTCGCGCAGGCCGCCGACGGTGAGGTGGCTGACGGCGCTAAACGCCTGTTTATCGTGGGTGTCGATGATCAGCCGGGTGACTTCATCGCTTTCGTAGGGGATCAGCGCTTCTTCGAGAAAATGCTTCAGCGCAATATTGGCCAGGGCCATTTGCGCGGCCACACGCTCGCCGTCGTTCTGCGCGGCCACACCGGCGAGGAAGTCTCCGGAACGCGCGGGGCTGGCCTTGGCCATCACGTCCTTGAGGCTGTCGAAGCGGTAGGTCTGTGTACCCACCGCGTGGGAAAAGCTTGCCATACAGTGTCTCCTTGACGACGCAGGCAGCGGCCTGCGTCGAGGTTTACGGCATTTCAGTGCAAGGCGGCCTCTGCGGCCTGGATCGCCGCTAATTCCTCTTCGGGCGTGCCTGCTACCAAGTGATGCCGGCTGTAGAAAGCAAAGTAAGCAATTAATACTCCATAGATGATCGCGGCGCCAATCACCACCCGCGGATCCACCAGAAACCCCGCCACCACGGCCACGCAGGCCAGTACCAGGGCCACACCGGAGGTAAAGATGCCGCCCGGTGTGCGGTATGGACGGTCCATTTTGGGGCGACGAATGCGCAAGGTGATGTGCGCGGCCATCATCAGCACGTAGGAAATGGTCGCGCCGAACACGGCCACCAGAATCAGCAAATCGCCTTGGCCGGTCAGCGACAGGCCGAAACCGATGATGCCGGGGATCACCAGCGCCAGCACCGGCGCCTTGCTCTTGTTGGTCTGGGACAGCTTGCGCGGCAGGTAGCCGGCGCGCGACAAGGCAAAGATCTGCCGCGAATAGGCGTAGATGATCGAGAAAAAGCTGGCGATCAAGCCCGCCAGGCCGACCAGGTTGACGAAGCTGCCCATCCAGGTCGAACCGCCGTAGGACAGCGCTAACGCTTCCACCAGCGGGTTGCCGGATTTGATCAGCGCGTAGGTGCCGGCGCCGCCGGGTGCGATCACCAGAATCAGCAAGGCAAAACTGGTGAGCACCACAATGGCGCCGATCAGGCCGCGGGGCAGGTCGCGTTTGGGGTTCTTGGTTTCTTCGGCGGCCAGGGGCACGCCCTCGACGGCGAGGAAAAACCAGATGGCATAGGGGATCGCCGCCCAAACACCGACGTAGCCGAAGGGCAGGAAGGTGCTAGCGCCCTTGGCTTGGGTGACGGGGATGTCGAGCAAATTGGCGACGTTGAAGTGCGGCACCATCGCCACCAGGAACACGCCCAAGGCAATAGCGGCGACGGCGGTGATCACAAACATCAGCTTCAGGGCTTCACCCACGCCGAATATGTGGATGCCGATAAAGATGATGTAGAACGCCAGGTAAATCATCCAACCGCCGATGCCGAACAGCGACTCGCAGTAAGCGCCGATAAACACCGCAATGGCGGCCGGGGCGATGGCGTATTCGATCAGGATGGCGGTACCGGTGAGGAACCCTCCCCAAGGGCCAAAGGCGCTGCGGGCAAAGCCGTAGCCGCCGCCGGCGGTAGGGATCATGGAAGACAGTTCGGCCAGGGAAAAGCACATGCACAGGTACATGGTGGCCATCAGCAATGTGGCGAGGAACATACCGCCCCAGCCACCCTGGGCCAGGCCGAAGTTCCAGCCGGCGTAGTCGCCGGAGATCACATACGCAACGCCGAGGCCGACCAGTAGCACCCAGCCGGCTGCGCCTTTTTTAAGTTCGCGTTGTTGGAAGTATTGAGAGTCGACTTTTTCAAAGTCGACGGAGGATCCAGTAGGTTCGCTAGGCATGGGAAGTACCTTTCATTGTTATTTTTTTTAACTCGGCCTCTGTGTGCCGAATGCAATTCGCAAGTACTTATGAAGATCCAAATGTGGGAGGGGGTGTTAGTTAGAAGAAACCGAGCGGATTGATGTCGTAGCTCACCAGCAAGTTTTTGGTCTGCTGGTAGTGATCCAACATCATCTTGTGTGTCTCACGGCCCACGCCGGATTTTTTGTAACCGCCAAACGCGGCATGCGCCGGGTACAGGTGGTAGCAGTTGGTCCACACGCGGCCCGCCTTGATCGCCCGGCCCATGCGGTAGGCGCGGTTGATGTCGCGGGTCCACACGCCGGCGCCCAGGCCGAACTCGGTGTCGTTGGCAATCGCCAGGGCTTCGGCTTCGTCCTTGAAGGTGGTGATGCTCACCACCGGGCCGAAGATTTCTTCCTGGAACACGCGCATTTCGTTGGTGCCCTTGAGCAGGGTCGGCTGGATGTAATAGCCGCCGGCCATGTCGCCGGTGAGCTTCTCGACCTTGCCGCCGGTAAGCAGTTGCGCGCCTTCGCCCTTGGCGATTTCCAGGTAGGACAGGATCTTGTCGAACTGCTGCTCGGACGCCTGGGCGCCGACCATGGTGTCGGTGTCCAGCGGGTCGCCGCGTTTGATCGACTCGATCTTCTTCATCACCACTTTCATGAAGTCGTCGTAGATCGACTCTTCCACCAGTGCACGCGACGGGCAGGTGCACACTTCGCCCTGGTTGAAGAACGCCAGCACCAAGCCTTCGGCGGCTTTTTCGATGAACGACGGTTCGGCTTTCATGATGTCGGCGAAGAAGATGTTCGGCGACTTGCCACCCAACTCAACGGTGGACGGAATAATGTTCTCGGCCGCCGCGTGCATGATGTGCGAGCCCACCGGGGTGGAGCCGGTGAAGGCGATCTTGGCGATGCGCTTGCTGGTGGCCAGGGCTTCGCCGGCTTCCTTGCCGAAACCGTGCACCACGTTCAGCACGCCCGGTGGCAGCAGGTCGCCGATCACTTCCATCAGCACGTTGATGCCCAGCGGGGTTTGCTCGGCAGGCTTTAGCACCACGCAGTTGCCGGCGGCCAGGGCTGGGGCGAGTTTCCACGCGGCCATCAGCAGCGGGAAGTTCCACGGGATGATCTGCCCGACCACGCCCAGCGGCTCATGGAAGTGGTAGGACGCTGTGTGTTCGTTGATTTCGGCGCTGGTGCCTTCCTGGGCGCGGATGCAACCGGCGAAGTAGCGGAAGTGGTCGGCCGCCAGCGGGATGTCGGCGTTGAGGGTTTCACGCACGGCCTTGCCGTTGTCCCATGTTTCAGTGATGGCCAGCAGTTCGAGGTTCTGTTCGATGCGGTCGGCGATTTTCAGCAGCACCAGCGAGCGATCCTGGGCCGAGGTCTTGCCCCAGGCGTCGGCGGCGGCATGGGCGGCGTCGAGCGCTTTGTCGATGTCTTTGGCAGTGGAGCGCGGGAATTCGGCGATAGGCTTGCCGTTGACCGGCGAGGTGTTGGTGAAATAGTTGCCATCAACCGGCGCAACGAATTCGCCACCAATGTAGTTGCCGTACTTGGCCTTGAACGAAACGATCGCGCCGTCAGTACCGGGGTGTGCGTAACGCATGGTGGATTCTCCTGGCTTTTATGTTTATTGGAGTGCAGCGCTGTGGCTGCGCTTGATAAAGCGTAGAGCAAAGGTTGGGCCACTGCTTTGCCGGCCAGCGAAATCAAGGGGTTGGGGTGTGTTGCAGGGCGTTGCTGTCACGCGATCGAGACAGGCCGGGTGACAGTTTGTGCCAGAAACGGTACAGCCTGTGACCGGTGGGTCGGCCTGGGATTGCAATGGTCGCAGGGCTGGGGGATGCTGGCCGTTCTCACGCAGGGAGAATAATAAGAACATGCACAACGATCATTTCAGTCGCCATGCCCAGCAAGTCCTCACGGTGGCGCGCGGGCGCGATCCCTCCAGCGATCCCTCCATCGCCCGGTCCTGGCTGCGTTGCCTGGAGGATTACCACCTCGACCCTGCGCAGACCATGGCCCCCACTGTGCTTGAGCACGCCCGCCTGCTGGAAAGCCGCGAACGCTTGCAGCAGGTGCTGAGCATCGCCGGGAGTGAGATGAACAGCCTGCACCAACAGCTTTCGGGGGCTGGCCACGCCGTGCTGCTGACCGATGCGCGTGGGGTGATCCTCAACTGTGTGACCGCGCCGTCCGAGCGCAAGATCTTCGAACACGCCGGGCTGTGGCTGGGTGCCGACTGGAGCGAAGCGTGCGAAGGCACCAACGGCATCGGCACCTGCCTGGTGGAGCGCCAGTCGTTGACCATTCATCGCGATGAGCATTTTCGTGGCCGCCATACCGGGCTGACCTGCTCCGCGAGCCCGGTGTTCGACCCCCATGGTGATTTGCTGGCGGTGCTCGACGTGTCCTCGGCGCGCGATGCAGTGTCGCGCCAGAGCCAGTTTCACACCATGGCGCTGGTGAACCTGTCGGCCAAGATGATCGAAAGTTGTTACTTCCTGCGCCATTTTGAACACCACTGGTTGCTGCGCTTTCACCTGCAGGCCGAGTCGGTGGGCCTGTTCAGCGAAGGGCTGCTGGCGTTCGATGGCGAAGGGCGGGTGTGCGCGGCGAACCAGAGTGCGCTGAACCTGCTGGGGCAGGTGCGTGGCGGCTTGCTGGGGCAGCCGGTGGAGGCCTTTTTCGAGTGCTCGCTGGACCAGTTGCTCGGCCGTGCGAGCGCGAATGCCACGGCCAGTTGGCCGCTGCGTACCCGTGATGGCCGCCCGTTGTTCGCCGCCTTGCGTGGCCAGGCGCGCAGCCTGCCGGCGCCGATGGCCAAGCCTGCGCCCACGCCATCGCGCGTGCCCGGTATCTGCATGGGCGATCCGGCCCTGCAAAACGATTTTCGTAAAGCACTGCGTGTCTTCGAGCGTGACGTGCCGTTATTGATCCATGGCGAAACCGGCTCCGGCAAAGAGGCATTCGCCAAAGCCGTGCACCACGCCAGCCAGCGCGCGGACAAGGCGTTTATCGCCCTCAACTGCGCAGCCATCCCCGAAAGCCTGATCGAGAGCGAGTTGTTCGGCTATCGCGGCGGCAGTTTCACGGGCGCCCGCAAAGAGGGCATGCAGGGCAAGTTGCAGCAGGCCGACGGCGGCACCTTGTTCCTCGATGAAATCGGCGACATGCCCCTGGCGTTGCAGACACGTCTGTTGAGGGTGTTGGACGACCGAGTGGTGGTGCCCATCGGCGGTGAGCCCCAGGCGGTCGATGTGCGCATCATCAGCGCGACCCATAGGGAGTTGCTGGGTCGCGTGCAGGCCGGCAGCTTTCGCGAAGACCTGTATTACCGCCTCAACGGGCTGGAAGTTTCGTTACCGGCGCTGCGTGATCGCAGTGACAAATCCCAGCTGCTGGATTTTCTATTGGAGGACGAAGCCGGGCCGCAGAACGTACTGCTCGATGTTGCTGCGCGTCAGCAACTCCTGGCCTTTGCCTGGCCTGGCAACGTTCGGCAGATGCGTACCGTTTTACGTACGTTGGTGGCACTGACCGAGGATGGCCGGGTCGAGGTGCAAGACCTGCCGGCGAGCATTCGCCAAGCCCGAGCGCAAGCACCCGATGAGCCTCTGGACCTGCCGCTTGAGCACGCCGAGCGCCTGGCCTTGCTTGCCGCGCTGGAGCAGCAGCGCTGGCATATGACCCACGCCGCGGAGCAGTTGGGTGTCAGCCGAAATACCCTTTATCGCAAGTTGCGCAAGCATGGGATTACCCGCCACCGATCGGCATGCCCGCTCGCGTAAACGCCGACCAGTTGCAATGTCCTGTGGCATCTTCGTAAGTCGCCCGATGTGCGCTTTGTAGAGTAACTGACCACTCAATGTAGGAGCAGCGAACCGCTGCCCTCACATTGAGGTGTTTGAATGACGAGTATTTCCAGTTTTCCTACAGTCTCTGATTTTCCCTCCTATGGGCGCGAGCAGGCCGCAGCCCCCGCCATACCGGCACAGAATGAGCCCATACCGACGAGCACGCCTGCGCCTTCCCCTGGCACAGAAGGCGACAGCGCTCGAGCAAGGCGCCATGCAGAGCAGCCTGACAATCTCCAAACCCGCGCGGCGGCTGACGCCCAGTTGACGAAGGCATTTGGAGCGGCGCTGCTGGCCCGCTTCTTTCAAACGTCAGTGAACCCACCCAATGTCCGGGTCCCTCCCGAGTCCACCCTAGGTCGTTGGCGCGGGCTGTTGGACAGTGCACTTCGCGCCCCGGGGTTCCTGGCCTGGGCGAAGGCGCAGGGGCTTGATACGACGGCCCTGACACTGTGCCCTTCGAAAGGTGAAATTACCGGCTTTGCAGGCGGTAAGAAGCTTACATTTTCTTTGACGGACGATTCGGGATGGGCCGAGGTTTCACGAACACTCCTGGAGACGGCCAAGGCATTGGCACCTGAGCCCGAACAAATATTGCGTTGCCCATGGCCGTCAGGCGAGGTGCCGTGGGATGTCGTGGGGAAGTTTTACCATCAGCCTTTTGATAGCGGGCCGGCGCAAGTAGCTAAGTACCGCAAGATACTGATCAACAATCCGGACTTTGAATTTCCGCCTTTGCCTTTTGCGTCATTGCGATCTCCGCAGGCATTGATGGAGCAGCAAACGGCGCTGGGGGATGACATTAACGCGCACACGCTGGTGACGGCGCTGGAGTCTCAGCTCGATGACGCCAATGGCAAGATCGACCTGAGCAAGGTCATGCTGCCTGTCCATCCGAGCTCTTCGTACGTCGAGTCGTTAGATGAGCCGGTCGCACAGGTGCGCGCCGATCAACTGATTAAAGCCTACGACATGTATGTGCCCGAGAATGCTGCGCAAGCGTGCAACCTGGCCCATATGCTCTCTTTCGACCTTGCCCACAGGGCGCCGAGTGCAGATCGCGGCTGTGCACTGCCTTTGACCCGGCTGACGGAGGCGACGACCTTGGGCCGTGACCTGCAGGCGCAGGTGAGAAAAGTGGTTGAGCAGTGGAAGGCCCAGGACCCCGTCCAGGCCTCATCGGATCAGACCGGACCTGGCGCTTTGAGTCTGCTGGGGCGGTTGATGCGCCACCTGCCGGAGAACACCCGAAAGATGATCAGCACCAATCCCGCGGCGGCGCTGGATGAGCTTATCCGGTCGCCGCAAGCGAACGCCTTGGGTAAACAAATACAGGAAGAGCTGGATGGGCTGCAAACACCCACCAGTAGCATTGAGTATGTGAGTGCCGCGCTCGCACTCGACCTGGACCCGGCAGGAGGGGCATTACGGCATAGCCCGGCGGGTTACGCGCTATACGGTAAGCAGAATATCGGCGCTTCGCCCGCGCAGATCATCAGTCGATTTACTCGTCATCTTGAAGGCAAGGTCGGGGTTGAAATGGCGCCGATTGCGGCGCGTTTATTGTTGTCGATCTCGGCCCCCGAGTTTTTGGCCAAGGAGATGCCGCCCAACCTTGTTTATGGTTCGCATACATGGGCAAGTTACTCCATCGAAGCATTGCGCATCGAAAAGAAGGTCCCGAGTGCTGTGGCGAACATGACGTTCAGCCAAGTGATGCTGTTTGGTCAGACCGTGCCGGTTTCAGAAGACGGGGAGCGTCAACTGGTAGAGGTCAGGCGCGGCCCGGTGACAGATTGGGGCGTCGCCAATGGGGTGATCAACGCGAGGGCGGATAACGTTTATTCAGCGATAGATTACAACCTGTCGGTCAAGGCGATGGTCAAGCAACAGAAGGAATTGGGGTGGGCATCCGAGGCCTTGAAAGCCTCGCAACCTACCCGAAAAGAGCTGGCGCTCCAGGAGCTGAAAAGGGTATTTGGAGAAAACATAGAGTTCGAGAAGAAGGTTATTACAGACCGTGATGAAGTGTGGCCGGATATCGTCCGGTACTCGCTGTTGGATATCTACATGTCCGGGCACTTGGGGCAGAAGGTCTGGGAGTCAAGTGATGAAGCCGCTGTACCGTATAACACCATGCGGCGTGATTTTCATAAGCTGGATTCGGATATAACCGGGGCATTTGAGCGAGCGTTCGACAAGTTCTTGGCGCGGCGCAAAGAGGCCATGAGTGTTGTGTTCAGGTATCACCTTTCACTAATGCCTGTCGCGGATCAGGCAGTTTTTGATAACGCCGATATCAGTTTTCTTTCGCTGCGTAAGCCATATGATAAAAGAGTGCTGGCGAAGGTCGGGAATCATGAAACGTTCAAGTATGTGAGCACTAAGCCAAGCCCGGAAGACGTCGAAAAATTAACAGGGCGTTTTGGCGTGCTGATCCAAGCGGATCGAGGGGCGGGTGATATTCACTATTACAGCTATTTCCCCGGTCAGGCAAAGCTAGTCAAAGAGCCTGGGTTGGAAAAACCCTTGGTGAGTCGACCACAAAAGGCGTGGAAGAGCCCGGGTATCAATGGCGTATCGCGTAATGATACAGGGGATAATCTAAAAATTGATTTGCGTCCTTTTTATGGTGAGCCTGCGCAGGGCGAGGGGGCGAGATCCCAAATATTAGTCGAGCAATTAAGTGCACCCAATACAGACCGTTTGTCTGCTCAAGTTCCGTCTGATTTGGCAGAGAATCTCCCGGGCCGTTATTTCTCTAAACGCAGTCTAGCGCTGGGTGTGCCCGTGAGCGAATACTTCACCCACGGCATTGATAGCCATAGAACTAAAGCAAAAGGTGTCACGCAACGAGAGCAGGAAATAAAAACCAATAGAAAGTTGGATGAGATTTTTCTCAGTCTTGCGCCGTTCTATGACGGTGTGGTCGCGGCCATCAATGGGAATGTCTCAGGTGCTGTTTTTGACCTTGGGTTCGATGCGTTGGGGTTTCTGATTCCTGGATCCAAAGGCGTTCATGCTGCCTTCAAGTCGGGTCGGGGGGTACTCAAGGCTATCGGCAAAGGGGTTGTCAAGGGCATCATCTCGTCTGTGGGGGTGGATGATTTAATTGATGCACCAAAAAATATTTCCAAAGGGTTAAAGGTGGTTGAGCGAGCTGGGGATAAGGTGCTCTCCAGTGTGCAGAAAGTGCTGCCTCTGGGTATCAAAAGTTTCGATGCACATAAAGTGTATAAGCATAAGGACGTTGTCAGTGATTTCTACTATAAGCTCGGTGGTCGTTCTGAGCGAATGGGGCCTGTCACTGCGATATTTTTATCGGGTAGTTGGTATGCTTACAACGCGTTAACAAAAACACCGCATGGTGTGCAGTTAACGCAGTACGCAATTATTCAAGCAGTAGCGCATTAAGCGGTACGAGGTTGTCTGTGTGCGCAAAGTGGCTTCAGCACATTGGATGGGTTTTTTCCGAGTTAGTATTTTTTTTGGAACGCTATAAGTGCTATCGCCACTTATAGAGTGGAGGAAATGGATGGCTTCCTAATGTCAATCAATCATTAGGTGAATCATATGAGCGTTGTTAATTCGGCACTGCCGAACTTGCCTTTCTTTCAATCGCAATCGGCTTCTCAAGTACTCAGCAAGCCTGCTGCAGAAAACCCACGGCCTCCGGCAATGGAGGTCAGCGCACAGAGCGCTGTAAGTACACTTGCTTCTATCGAACATGAGATGTTTGTAAGTGAGGGCGATCGTTTCAATAGAGACAAACGTGGGTTCAGCAAAATTTTAAAAAAGAAAAAAGTAGACGTCCCTGAAAATGGTAAGGCCACAGATGCGTCTGGCCTTCTAAAGGCAGGTACAAGTAACTCTGCAGGGGCGGCGAGTAAGCTTGATGCAGAGATTGCCCAGGAACAAGCCAACTTTAAACCCAAGGACGACTACGCCAGCAAACTCGGCGAGGAAAAGGTCGTAGAACCCGCGCCCAAGACCTTCCTTTCGACCCTGGAAATTCCACCTTCGAAGGTGAACGGTAAAATAGTTGAAGACTTTTCCAGTACCCGCCTTGCGAAAGCAGACACGGAATTGGCTGAGGCAGTAGCGGATACCAAGGTGGATTTGGAACCGGTTAAAAAGAAGCTCTCGGATACTAAGAAGGCCTTGCTTACGGCAGGCGTTGTCGCAACGGTTACTGCGGTAGGAGCCTTAGTCACGAAGGGCATCGAAAAAGCATTTACTGATTCGCCAGCGGATGTGGTTAAAAAAGGCTTTTCCGAAACACGCATCGTAGATCAGCTTCAGCGGGATGTTTTTGGCGCTACCGATATGCTGGGTCGCATTACGGGGGCCGAGCCCGTACAAGGCAGCTTGGTATGGGCGTCAAAAACCAACGAGGAGCGTATGACGTGCCTTGAGTCTATAACTATCGCTTTAGAGAAAGACTTTGAAGTGCTGGCCAAAAATTACGGCATTCCAACTTCATTCTCGACGTCGCGTAGCGAAGACCCTGACATTGCGGTGCGCGCAAAAGTCATTGAATCCAGGCTGGCTGTGATCACCGCCATAGGTCACGAAGTCGCGCTCAAGATCAAACCGACTGCGTAACAAGGCAGTTTTTACCGTGTGACTGACGGCTGGCCCGCCAGCCGCGCACAGCCTTGACCCAGAATGTCGTTGTATTCGATGAAGCTGCGTGCACGCGGCATCCATCGGATGCGACGGCATTTTTTTGTGCCGATAAATGGCTGGGCCCGCCACTCACGCCTGAACGGTCACTGCTAAAGAGTGCGATTTCCCCCTCCCTGCGCTAACCTGCCTCGATGTTTTACGAGGTCGACTATGCACATTCATATTCTGGGTATCTGCGGTACGTTCATGGGCTCGATGGCCGTGCTGGCCAAAGAGTTGGGCCATCATGTGACGGGCTCCGATGCCAATGTTTACCCGCCGATGAGCACGCAACTGCAAGCTCAGGGCATTGAATTGACCCAGGGCTACGACCCGGCGCAATTTGACCCGGTCCCGGACCTGGTGGTGATCGGCAATGCCATGTCGCGTGGCAACCCGGCGGTCGAGTACGTACTCAATAAAGGTTTGCCTTACGTGTCCGGCCCGCAATGGCTGGCCGACCATGTGCTGCAAGGCCGCTGGGTGCTGGCGGTTGCCGGTACCCACGGCAAGACCACCACCAGCAGCATGCTCGCCTGGGTGCTGGAGCATGCGGGCATGAGCCCGGGCTTCCTGATCGGCGGCGTGCCACAGAATTTCTCGGTGTCGGCGCGTCTGGGCGATACGCCGTTCTTCGTGATTGAAGCCGACGAATACGACAGCGCCTTCTTCGACAAGCGCTCCAAGTTCGTCCACTACCGCCCGCGTACGGCGATCCTCAATAACCTTGAGTTCGATCACGCCGACATCTTCCCCGACCTGGCTGCCATCGAGCGTCAGTTCCACCACTTGGTGCGCACTATCCCGAGCGAAGGCCTGGTGATTCACCCGACCACCGAGCCCGCTTTGCAGCGTGTGATCGAGATGGGCTGCTGGACACCGGTGCAAACCACCGGTGCGGGCGGGCAGTGGCAGGTCAAGTTGCTCAGTGAAGACGGCTCCCGGTTTGAAGTGCTGTTTGAAGGCGAGGCCCAGGGCATCGTTGAGTGGGACATGACCGGCCAGCACAACGTCGCCAATGCTCTGGTGACCCTGGCGGCCGCGCGCCATGTTGGCGTGGTGCCAGCGATGGGTATTGCCGCGTTGAGCGCCTTCAAGAGCGTGAAGCGCCGCATGGAGAAGGTCGCCGACGTGAATGGGATTACCATCTATGACGACTTTGCCCACCACCCAACGGCCATTGCCACCACGCTGGATGGCCTGCGCAAGCGCGTCGGCGATGCGCCGATCATCGCCATTGTGGAGCCGCGCTCCAACTCCATGAAGCTCGGTGCCCACCGTGACGGTTTGCCCGAAAGCGTCAACGATGCCGACCAGGCGGTGTGGTACGCGCCCGCCAACCTGGGCTGGGACCTGCCGGCGATTGCTGCGCTGTGCACGGTGCCGTCGACAGTCTGTGATTCGATCGAGGGCATCATTGAGTTCGTGCAGCAACAAGCCAAGCCCGGCACCCACGTGGTGGTCATGAGCAACGGCGGCTTCGGCGGCCTGCATGGCAAGTTGGCCGAGGCGCTCAAATGAGCGGCCCGGAACGCGTCACCCTGGCGATGACCGGTGCATCCGGCGCGCCTTATGGCCTGCGCTTGCTCGATTGCCTGGTGCGCGAGGACCGTGAGGTGCACTTTCTGATCTCCAAGGCCGCGCAATTGGTGCTCGCTACCGAGACGGATGTAGCACTGCCGCCCAAGGTGCAGATGATGCAAGCCTTCCTCACTGAGTACACCGGTGCGGCGGCGGGGCAGATCAAGGTTTACGGTAAAGAGGATTGGATGTCGCCGGTGGCTTCCGGCTCGGGCGCGCCGGCGGCGATGGTGGTGGTGCCGTGCTCCACCGGCACCCTGTCGGCGATTGCCACCGGGGCCTGCAACAACCTGATCGAGCGTGCGGCGGACGTGACGTTGAAGGAGCGTCGCCAGTTGATCCTGGTGCCGCGTGAGGCGCCGTATTCGAGCATTCACCTGGAGCACATGCTCAAGTTGTCGAACATGGGCGTGACCATCTTGCCGGCGTCGCCGGGCTTCTACCATCAGCCGCAGACCATTGATGATCTGGTGGACTTTGTGGTGGCGCGAATCCTCAACCTGCTGAATATTCCTCAGGATATGTTGCCGCGTTGGGGCGAGCACCATTTGAGCAGCGATGAATAAGGCGCTGCTGGTGGTGTTGGCGCTGCACCTCACGGGTTGCGCCACCGCGCGCACCTTGGATGCTGCGCAACCCGGCGCGCCGGTGGTGTATGCCGGCACGCGGCTGGATCTGTATGCCATCAACGGCGGCTGCTGCGCCAAGGACCGCTTTGGTGCCGAGGCGCCGAGCTATCCGGGTGTCGACCTGCCAGCCAGCGCGTTGCTCGACACCTTGCTGCTGCCACTCTCGGTGTTGACGGTGCTCGGGGTTGGGTTCAACGCAACGGGCGGGCTGTAAGCCAGTCTTGCCGACACCCAGAACCCAATGTGGGAGGGGGCTTGCCCCCGATGGCGGTGGTTCAGTTGATTAATTCATAACTGATACACCGCCATCGGGGGCGAGCCCCCTCCCACATTTGGATATTTGTAAGGTCTTTAGATCGGCTTATTTACCGAGCTTGCGCAGCTCATCCGACTCCACCACGCGCACGCCATCCTGCTCTTCGAGCGCCAGGCGCCACATGGCCCTGGCCAGTTCACATACTTCGATGCCGCGGTACTTGCCCGGAATCAACCGCGACAACGGCCCGGCCAATTGCTCGGCCAGGCGTGGTTCGAGGCGTTCGCCGAGCAACAAGGACGGCCGCACGATGGTCAGTTGCGGCCAGTCCTGAGCCTTGAGCGCCTGTTCCATTTCGCCCTTGACCCGGTTGTAGAAAATCGAGGATTTCGGGTCGGCGCCAATCGCGCTGATCACGATCAGGTGCCGCGCGCCCATTTCCCGTGCGCGTTGGGCAAAGGCCACGACCATGTCCAGGTCGACGGCGCGAAAGGCGGCTTCGGAACCTGCCTGTTTGATGGTGGTGCCCAGGCAGCAAAAGGCGATATCCACCTGGCCGCTCAGCTGTGGCAAGAACACCGCCGGATCGCCCACCGGGTTTTCCAGATGCGGGTGTTCGGCCAGGGGCTTGCGGCTGGGTGCCAGCACGCGGGTCACGGTGGGTTCGTTAAGCAGGCGGTCGAGCAGGTGTTCGCCGGTGAGGCCAGAGGCGCCAGCCAGCAAGATATGCTGAGGTGTCAGGTACATGGTGTTTCCCCCCTTATTACACGTTACAGCTTAGTTGCCTTTGGCTTCCTTGCTATTCATTGAGACGCTTTCGAGCGCCTTTCGTGCCTGCTGCTTGCGTAATAATTGCCAGTGGGCGATCACGCCTTTGGGGGCCCAGATCTGCGGTTCGGACGGCTCGAAGTTGTCCGCCTGTTCGCGCTCGGACACATGCAACTGCGCCAGCTTGAAGGCTTGCTGCAGGTCGTCGGTCTGGTTGAAGGCTTGGGCGAAGAGGGCGTCGCCGAAGTAGGTGAAGTCGGCTTCCTCGGAACAACCGAAGGACACACGGTCGGCGCGCGAGGCGGTCATGATCAGAGTGCGTTCGTCTTTGAGGGCCGGGATGAAACCGCCGGAATAGCAGGCGGAAATCACGATGATCTTGTCACGGTTTTTCAGCGGCGTGAGCACGGCGGCCAGCTCGTCGGCGGGCAGGTCGGCCAGCTCCATACGCGGTTGGTCCAGCACCAGTTCGTGTTCGTGGGTGCCGTGGCTGGTCAGGTAGATAAACACCAGGTCTTCCGGGCCGCTGCGTTCGGCCAGGGTTTGTACCGCGCGGCGCAGGCTTTCGCGGGTCGCCAGAGGGCGGTCGGCGATATGGTCGCGGTGGTTGACCAGGCGGATCTGCCCGTGCGCACCGAAACGGGTGGCGAGCATATTGCTGACGTAATCGGCTTCGCGCAGGAACACACTTTGTTTGCCATCGCCGGCCACGGCCAGGGTGTACAGCTCCACCGCCGCGGTGGACGCAGGCACAGCGGCGAGGGCGGCATCGAGCAAGCGCCCCTGGGCCAGCACGCCGAGTTCCAGCGGGTCGGGCAACAGCTTGCCGTCGGCGTCACGCACGCGCATGCCGTTGACCCAAGTGCCGGCCTGTACGGTGCCATCGGTGAGCACCAGGGTGCCTTTGCCTTGATAGTTGTCGCTGTCGAAGCCGCCGATGTAGAAGCTGCCGTCGGTGAGGTTCAAGCGGCCATCGCCGGTAAAGCGCCAGTCGCTGAACTGGCCGACGTAATGGCTGCCGTCCACACCGATCAGCTCGCCCTTGCCGCTCAGGGCGCCTTCCTTGAACTGGCCGATCCACACGTCGCCGTCGGCGTTCTCATAGCGGCCCTTGCCGTTGAGCTGGTTCTGTTTGAACTGGCCGACATAGATGTCGCCGTCGGCGCTGTTGAAGGTGCCGTTGCCTTCCAGCTGGCCATCCACGAAGTGGCCGCTGAACTGGTTGCCGCTGTCGTCGTTGCGCTGGCCTTCGCCGTTGGGCTTGCCGTGGGCGAACTGGCCCTGGTACTGGCTGCCGTCGGCCAGTTCCAGGCGGCCGAGGCCGGAATACTGGTCGTCCTTGAACTCGCCGCGGTAGGTCATCTGGCCCTCTTTGAGGGTGCCTTCGCCGTTGCGCCGACCGTTCTTGAACCCGCCCACATAGTGGCTGCCGGCGGTGGTCAGGCTGCCCTGGCCATCGAACAGGCCTTGCTGGAACTGGCCTTTATAGACTTCGCCATTGCTGCCATGCCATTCCCCAGTGCCGTGCCACTGGCCTTTATCGAACTGGCCGGCGTACCAGCTGCCGTTGGGGTAGTCCACGCGGCCCTGGCCTTGCAGCAAACCATTGACCACATCGCCCCGGTAGCGGCCGCCATCGGGCAGGCGCGCATCGGGCGGCAACAGCGATTCGCCATCTCCGCAAGCGGTGAGCAACAGGGCAAGGGCTAGGGGGGCGAGTGGGCGCATAGCGGGATCCGGATAAGTGAGCGCCGAGTATGCCGCAGCTGTGGATTTCATACATGAATTTGTGGCGGCATTTGGGGCGGCTGCGCCGCCCAACGCGGGCAAGCCCGCTCGCCACAGCAAGCCCGCTCGCCACAGCAAGCCCGCTCGCCACGACAAGCCAGCTGTCACAGCAAGCCCGCTCGTCACGACAAGCTTGCTTGCCACGATGTTGGCCTGGGTTTACACGAAGTAGAGCGACAACGACTCTGCTACGTAAGCGGGTTTTTCCTGGCCTTCGATTTCCAGGGTGGCGGTGGCCTTGAGCAGCCATTGGCCGGGCTTTTTCTCGGTCACATCGGTGAGGGTCACGTTCAGGCGCACCTTGGAGTTGACCTTCACCGGCTGGATGAAGCGCACGCTGTCCAGGCCGTAGTTGACCGCCATTTTCAGGCCGTCAGGCACGATCAGGATGTCTTCCATCAGCTTGGGCATCAAAGACAGCGACAGGAAACCGTGGGCGATGGTGGTGCCGAACGGTGTTTGCGCGGCCTTGACCGGGTCAACGTGGATGAACTGATGATCGCCGGTAGCCTCGGCGAACAGGTTGATACGTGCCTGGTCGATGGTGAGCCATTCGGAACGTCCGAGTTCCTTGCCGACATAGTCTTTGAGCTGCGCTACGGGTACATAGGGCATTGCGTCTCTCCTTGGTTCATCGGTGCTGTTGTTATGGGGTACAGAGAACCAATGTAGATCATCATGGGCAATCAGCCCGGTCAACCCACCATGCTTTTGGCGAATGCCGAAGCATAGGGCGGGCATGCTTATAATGCGGGCTGGCTTTGAAGGGGGGAGAGCGGATGCTGTTACGCGGGCTGACATGGCTGGTGCTGTTTCAATTGATCGGCACGGCGATCAACCATTTATTCTTGCCGGTGCTGCCGGGGCCGATCATTGGCCTGCTGCTGATGCTGGGCTTTCTGGTGTGGCGCGGCGAAGTCGGCGAGCCCCTGAGCCTGGCCGCCAGCAGCCTGTTGCGCTACTTGCCGTTACTGCTGGTGCCGCCGGCGGTGGGGGTGATGGTGTATGCCAAGGACATCGCCGCCGACTTCTGGGCCATCGTCGGTGCTCTGGTGCTGTCGCTGGTGATTGCCATGGGCTTTGTCGGCGTGCTGATGCAGCAGATGGTCAAGCGCAAGGAGAAAGATCAATGATCTTCGACTGGCAGGGCGCCTGGACCGCCGTGATTCATCACCCGCTGTTCGGCATCGGCATTACCCTCGGCGCTTATCAACTGGTGCTGGCGGGCTTTGAGAAAACCCGCTGGATTTTCCTGCAGCCGGTGCTGGTTTCCATGCTGCTGGTGATTGGTGTATTGCTGACCTGCGGCCTGAGTTACGCCGAGTACCGCAAGAGCACCGAGATCATGGGCATCCTGCTCGGCCCCGCCACAGTGGCCCTGGCGGTGCCGCTTTATCTGAACCTGCGGCGGATTCGCCAATTGTTCTGGCCGATTTTTACTACGCTGGTGGTAGGTGGCGTGTTGGCCACGGGCCTGTGTGTGCTGCTGGGCTGGTGGTTTGGTGCCGAACACATGATGTTGATGACCATGGCGCCCAAGTCGGTCACGTCGCCGATTGCCATGCTGGTGGCCGAACAGATCGGTGGCGTGGCTGCGTTGGCAGCCGTATTTGTACTGATCACTGGGGTGGTCGGTGCGATGATTGGCCCGGCGTACCTGACGCGCCTTGGGGTGCACAGCCCCGAGGCGCGCGGCATGGCCCTGGGCATGACCGCTCACGCCGTCGGCACGTCGGTGGCCCTGCAGGAAAGCGAAGAGTGCGGCGCCTTTGCAGCGCTGGCCATGAGTCTGATGGGCGTGGCCACGGCGGTGTTCCTGCCGCTGGCTGTGTCGGTGATTGTTTAAACCGGGTTTAAGGAAACCTTTATGAGTCTGGCGCTGTTCCCGCTCAATACCGTGCTGTTCCCTGGCTGCACCCTCGACCTGCAACTGTTCGAGGCGCGCTACCTGGACATGATCAGCCGCTGCATGAAAAAGGGCGAAAGCTTCGGCGTGGTGTGCATCCTCGATGGCCAGGAAGTGGGCATGGCCCCGGATGGCTACGCGCTGATCGGCTGCGAAGCGCTGATTCGCGACTTCAAGCAGCAGGACAACGGCCTGCTGGGGATTCGTGTCGAAGGCGGGCGCCGCTTCCGGGTGCGCGACGCCGGTGTGCAGAAGGACCAGCTACTGGTGGCCGAGGTGCAGTGGCTCGAAGAGCTGCCGGACCAGCCGCTGGAAGAAGAGGACGCTGACCTGCTGGCCCTGCTCCAGGCCTTGGCCGAGCACCCGATGGTCGCCTCGCTCGACATGGACGCCCACGCCGAAGGCCAGCAAGCCCTGGGCAATCAGTTGGCGTATTTGCTGCCGTTCACCGAGGCCGACAAGATCGACCTGCTGCAGCTCGACGATCCCCAGCAGCGGCTGGATGCGATCCAGATGCTGCTGGACGAGCTGCAAGGTGAACTCTTCACTCAGTAGGCATAGCGCAGCAGGGCGTGGGTGGTGCCGGTCAGCGCGATAAAGCCCAGCACCGCCACCAGTGCCGGCAGCAGCAGCCACCAGGTTTTCTGCGACATGGGCGGCAGCGGGCTGCGGTACTGAATAAGGCTCAGGCTGAACGCGCACACGGTCATCGCCAGCAGCGTGCCGGCGAGGATGTCGGTGGGCCAGTGAGCGCCCAGGTACACCCGCGACAGGGCGATGAATGCTGCGGGAATACAGCCCATCAGCATCCAGGTCAGGCGCAGCCGTGTAGGTTGCCCGCGACCGGCCAACACCGCCAGTGCCAGGAAAAACGCAAACGCGCCGGACGCGTGGCCGCTGGGCATGCTGAAACTGGTCAGAGGGTCTGTAAGAATTTCCGGCCGACCACGTGCGAAAAACAACTTTGTGCCGGTATTGATCACCGCCGCCCCGCCCAGGGTGGCGCCGACAAACAGCGCATGACGCCATTGCCGCGCCAAGAACAGCAGGCCGGTGAACACGGCGCTGGCGAAGAACATCTTTTTGAACTCGCCCAGTTGGGTGATCCGAACCATCACCTCATCCAGCCACGGGCTGCGGTGTTCCTGCACCAGGGCGCTGAGGCCCTGGTCGAAATCGTTGAGGTGGGGATAGCCGATAAACAGGGCGATCAACAGCACCAGGCTGGCGCAACCGATCCACACCGTGGTGCGCCGATGGCCGCGCAGGCTGCTGTTCAAGCTCAGACCCAGCACCACCGCCAGGCAGGCCGCGACAATCGCCGCCTCCGGCCAGAACCCTTCCGGTAGTGGCAGGCGGAACGCGGCGCCGGCGGCCCAGCCCGGCAGTATGTAGGCCACCGACCAGCCGGCGGCGGCCAGCAGGCTCACGGCGGCAAAGCGCGGGAACGGCATGTCGCACATGCCCGCCACCATCGGCAACATCGGGCGCAACGGGCCGATGAATCGGCCTACCAACAGGCTGGCGATGCCGTACTTGTGAAAGTAGGTTTCGGCGCCGTTCATCCATTCCGGATGGTGACGCAGGCCCGGCAGGCGCCGGATGTTCTGGTGGAAATGGCGACCCAGGTAGTAGGAAACCGCATCACCCAATAGCCCGCCGAGGAAACCCAGCAGCAGGGTTTCGCTCAAGGACAGCGCACCGCTGCCGGCGAGGGCGGCAATGGCAAACAGCAACACCGTGCCCGGCACGATCAGCCCGACGATGGCCAGGCACTCCACGCAGGCGACGATAAACACCGCTACCGCCAGCCATTCGGGGTTCAGGGTCAACCAGCCAGTAATGCTATCGAGCCATTGGCCCATACAAACTTCTCCATATATGTAATACAAAATCTGAGACGGTGAAGATCAACTGTGGGAGCGGGCTTGCTCGCGAAGGCGGCGTGTCAGTCGATGCATCCAGTGGCTGACACACCGCCTTCGCGAGCAAGCCCGCTCCC
>NZ_WKCB01000023.1 GCF_021606685.1 Pseudomonas syringae | reverse complement strand
ACCCCCGCCCATGGCCTGATTCGCCCTTGTTCACTCAAGGCAGGCCCATGGAAAACGTTCACGCTAAACCCACCACCGCCCTCTGGCTGATGATCAGCGTGGTGCTGGTCGCCCTCAACCTGCGCCCGTCGATGGCCGCCATTGGCCCGCTGTTGTCATCGATTCGCGCCGATGTGCCGCTGAGTTTCAGCAGCGCCGCCCTGCTGACCATGTTGCCGGTCATGGCCATGGGCTTGGCGATGTTCCTGGGCATGGGCCTGGCCAAACGCGTGGGCGAGCACCGCAGCATTGTGCTGTCGCTGCTGGTGATTGGCGTGGCCACGCTGTCGCGGTTGTTTATGGAGTCGGCGCTGGAGTTGATCGTCAGCGCCATCGCCGCCGGGGTGGGGATCGCGATAATCCAGGCGTTGATGCCGGCGCTGATCAAGTCGCGGTTCAGCGCCAACGTGTCGTTGTTCATGGGCTTGTACGTCACGGCCATCATGGGCGGTGCTGCGTTAGCGGCGTCGTTCGCGCCGTTCGTGCAGGTGCAGACCGGCAGCTGGCGCATCGGCCTGGCGATCTGGGCTTTGCTAGCAGTGCTCGCCCTGGTGTGCTGGTGCGCCCAGCGCGCGGTGCTGCCGCCCTTGCCGCAAGCCGGGGCCGGCGCGCAGGCGTCGTTTTTCGGCAATCGGCGCGCCTGGCTGCTGGCGATATTTTTTGGCCTCGGCACGGCGTCCTACACCTGCGTGCTCGCATGGTTGGCGCCGTACTACGGGGAGCAAGGCTGGAGCGAACAAAACGCCGGGCTGCTGCTGGGCTTTCTGACGGCGATGGAGGTGGTGTCGGGCCTCATCACCCCGGCCATCGCCAACCGCCGCCAGGACAAACGCGGGGTGGTCGCGGTGCTGCTGGTGCTGATCATCCTCGGGTTCTGCGGCCTGATCCTCAGCCCGCAACACCTGAGTTTGCTATGGCCGTGCATGCTGGGCCTGGGCATCGGCGGGCTGTTCCCGATGAGCCTGATCCTGTCCCTCGACCACCTGGACAACCCGCGCCGCGCCGGGAGCCTGACGGCCTTTGTGCAAGGCATCGGCTACCTGATTGCAGGCCTGTCGCCGTTGATCGCGGGGATGATCCGTGACCAGCTCGGCAGCTTTGAATGGGCCTGGTGGGCGCTGACCGCCGTGGTCGTGGTGATGCTGCTGATCGTCACGCGCTTCAACCCACAGCATTACGCACGGCATATCCACTGACGTCGTGTTGCAAACAGTATTTGTCCCACTCCAAACATAGAAACGACCTACAGTGCTTTCTATTGGCACGCCCGTTCCGTTAAGCTTTTGCGCTTGTCGCGCGCTGTTGCAGTGCCAAGGCTTACCGGACGGAATGGATGCTAAACAGTAACTTGCTCAGAAAGCTCGATATGCAGGACTTGATGGTGTTTATTGCCGTCTACGACCAGAGCAGCGTTACCGAGGTGTCAGAAACGCTGCATGTCAGCCAGTCCACCGTGAGCTACAGCCTCAAGAAGCTGCGCACCAGTTTCGAGGATGAGCTGTTTATCAACACGCGGGCGGGCATGCGTCCTACGTACAAGGCCAGCACCATGTACGGCCATGTGCAGAAAATTCTCGAAAGCATCAACCTCTGCCACGCCGGCGACCAGGCCTTCGACCCGACTCAGAAGGCCGTGACGTTCAACGTGTGCGCGCCGGAATATTTCGAACAGTTGATTCTGCCGCGCCTGCTCAAGCACTTCGACCGGGCCGACCTGCCCGTGATCGTCAATGTGCAGAAGCTGGAAAGCGATATCCCCGCCGACGACCTGCGCGACGGCCGCCTCGACCTGGTGATCTGCTTCGGCCCGCACTTTCATCGCGCCCACAAAGGCTTCAAGACCCAGATGCTGCTGGAGGACGATCTGGTGTGCGTCTTCGACAAACGCTCGGCGCCCCAGGAGCCAGCGTTCAGCCTGCAATCGTTCGTGGCGCGGCGCCACGTATTCCCCACGCCCTGGACCTCCGACACCAACATGATCGACGGCTGGCTGGCGCGCCAGGCCCACAAGCGCCAGGTGATCGCCCGCGCGAACAGCTACAGCGCGGCCTTGAAAATGATCACCGGTACCGACTTTATCGTCACCCTGCCGCGCCGCGTGCAAAGGCAACTGGCGCCGGCCACGCTGTTCGGCCACTGCGAAGCGCCTAACGGGTTGCCGGGGTTTACCCTGGAGATGCAGTGGAACGAAACCAGTCAACAGGACAGCGCCAATACCTGGTTTCGTGAGCAGGTGGTGAAGGTGTGCGCCGATGAGGGCCTGTTGTAAGCGTCAGCCGATAGCGACTTTGCTGTAGGAATCACGGTCCATGTCGACCAACTGGACACTCAGTTGAACCTGTACACCCTCCGGCCAATCCCCCGCGTCCTGCAACGCCGCCAGCAGGCTTTGCGACAGTTGCTGCTTGACCTGCGGGGAGCGCCCGCTGAGCAGCGACAGCTTCACCGCGATAAAGCCACGCGCGTTGAGGGAAGTACCGACCTGGTAGCTCTCGACCTTGACCGCACGGCTTTTGATATCCAACTCGGACGCAAACTGCCCGGACACCATCAGCACGTTATTAAGCCGCAGCAGGGTCTTTTCGACGGCCAGGCCTGTGAGGTTGGCGGTGTATTCCAGGTGCAGATGCGGCATGGATGGCTCCGAGGATTTCGTAGGAAGATTGGTAGATATATCACGGATAAAAGCATCAGGCCTGGTTCGCCACCCCTCGATCACTCATAAACGCTTCCAGCCGTGAGCGTACCCAGCGCTCGGCCGGGTCGGTGTCCACATGGCTGAGCCAGACCATGGACAAATCCAGGGTCGGCGTCTCGAACGGAAACGGCTCGCAGAACAGCTGGCCCGACACCGCCATGGCTTCGGCCGTGTAGTCCGGCAGGCTGGCGATCAGGTCGGTGCCGGCCAGCAAGGCCGGCAACGCGCTGTATTGCGGCACCGACAGCACCACATGACGCTTGCGGCCGATTTCCGCCAGCCACTCATCGGCAAACCCGGCCACGTTGGCGGTGTGGGACACCAGCACATGGGGACGTGAGCAATATTCATCGAGGGTCAGCGGTGTGTCGGAGGCGTCGGCGCGCAGCAGACGCGGGCGGATGTGGCGCAGCAGTTTGCGCTTCGCATTGGCCGGCAGGCCGCGGGTCTGGGTAATCCCGACAGTGATATCGCCGGACGCCAGCAGATCGGGAATCCGCCAGTAGTCGACGTGCTGGACCACAAACACCACTTGCGGCGCTTCCTGACGCAAAGCGCGCAGCAACGGCGGCAACAGGCCGAACTCGACGTCATCGGACAGGCCGATACGAAAGGTCATGGTGCTGATGGACGGGTCGAAATCATGGGTCAGGCTCAGGGCCGATGACAGCGAATCCAGGGCCGGCGACAGGTGCTGGATGATTTCCTCGGCCCGCGCGGTGGGCTCCATGCGATGCCCCACGCGAATGAACAGTGGGTCGTTGAACAAGGTACGCAAACGGTTGAGGGCCGAACTGATGGTCGGCTGGCCGAGAAACAGCTTCTCCGCCACCCGCGTCACGTTGCGCTCAAGCATCAGTGCTTCGAAGACCACCATCAGATTGATGTCGGCCTTGCGTAATTCATTGCGATTCATCGGCGCCTGCCCCTTCCCCCAATACAAGCCGCAGTTTAGAAAGCGCGGGGGCCTGCGTCTATGTGCACACTGTTCATCCTGCGGCTTTGCGACTATAAATCAGCTCTCAAAGGTCGCAGGAACACCCTAGTGCTGGTCATGTTTGCCTCGGCCATCGTCGTGGCCGGGTTCAGTCTCTGGGCCATCCGTTTTGTCGCCCACCCCACCGCCCGCACCTTGTTACGGGTGTTTGTCGGCCTGTGCCTGGCGGCGGTACTGGCGTTTCTGGTGCTGGCCTGGGGATTTCCCATTGCCCTGCTGGTTTCATAACCGGCTGGGCCATCAGGGCTTCAGCGGACGCTCCTGATCACGTTCTGAAAGCTCTGTACCGTCGTCCGGATGTTTCCAGGTCTGCGGTTTTTCCTCTTCACGCTGCCGCCGGGGTTGCTCACGCTCCGGCTCATCCCGCCGCTTCTGTTCGTTACCCATTGCCCTCTCCCAGCCATAAGAATTGGTCACGCCTTCAAGCATAGAACAGCACACGCGCGTTGAACGGCCTGGCGCATTGATAGCCAGCGCGCATCAATCCATCCAAATTTGTCACTTATCATTTCTAAATGTGTCAGCCACTATTCTCAGTCTTAGGCGAAACAAGCACTTTAAAAAGAACGCTGGAGACACAAAACCATGACTAGCCCTACCCGGCCCGACTCTGCTCGTTCGAAAGTTGGTGCGGTATTCCGCGTTACTTCGGGCAACTTTCTCGAACAGTTCGACTTCTTCCTGTTCGGTTTCTACGCCACCTACATCGCTGCCGCGTTCTTCCCGGCGGCTAATGAGTTTGCGTCATTAATGATGACCTTCGCCGTATTCGGCGCAGGCTTCCTGATGCGACCTCTGGGCGCAATCATTCTCGGTGCCTACATCGATGACGTCGGTCGCCGCAAAGGGCTGATCGTGACCCTCTCGATCATGGCCAGCGGTACGCTGTTGATCGTGCTGGTGCCGGGTTATCACACCATTGGCCTGTGGGCCCCCTTGCTGGTATTGCTCGGCCGTCTGTTGCAAGGCTTCTCGGCCGGCGCGGAGCTGGGCGGCGTGTCGGTTTACCTGTCGGAAATGGCCACCCCTGGCCGCAAAGGCTTCTACACCAGCTGGCAGTCGGGCAGCCAGCAGATTTCCATCGTGGTCGCCGCCGCGCTGGGCTATGGCCTGAACGTGTGGATGGAACCTGCGGTGGTGGCCGATTGGGGCTGGCGCATTCCGTTTGCCATCGGCTGCGTGATCATCCCGTTCATCTTCATCCTGCGGCGCAACCTGCAGGAAACCGAAGAGTTCGCCAACCGCAAGCATCGTCCGACCATGCGCGAAGTGCTGGCGACCCTGGTGAAGAACTGGACCGTGGTGATCGGCGGCATGCTGATGGTGGCGATGACTACTACTGCGTTCTACCTGATCACCGTGTACGCACCGACCTTCGGCAAGACCGTGCTGCAACTGAGCACCTCTGATGCCCTGCTGGTGACCTTGCTGGTGGCCGTGTCGAACTTTGTCTGGCTGCCGATCGGCGGCACGCTGAGCGACCGTTTCGGCCGCAAGCCGGTGCTGATCGCCATGACCGTATTGACCGTTCTCACGGCTTACCCGGCGCTGTCCTACGTGGTAAACGCCCCAAGCTTCGGTCATATGCTGGAGACCCTGCTGTGGTTCTCCTTCCTCTACGGCATGTACAACGGCGCGATGATCCCGGCCCTCACCGAAATCATGCCGGTGGAAGTACGCGTGGCAGGCTTCTCCCTGGCCTATAGCCTGGCGACTGCGATCTTCGGCGGTTTCACCCCGGCGATCTCCACCTGGTTCATCCACATCACCGGGGACAAGGCTTCGCCGGCCTACTGGATGATGTTCGCCGCGTTGTGCGCCCTGTGCGCAACCCTGGCCCTGTACCGCCGCGCCAACGCTCGCGGCCAGGTGATGCAGGGAGCCGCGCAATGAAGATGCTGCTCAAGACCCTGACGGCCCTGGCCCTCGGCGCCCTGGCGCTGACGGCCCAGGCCGAACAGCTCAAGGTGATGACCTCGGGCGGCTTCACGGCTGCGTATAAATTGCTCGCTCCGCACTACGCCCAGCACAGCGGCGACAGCCTGGACACGATCCTCGGCCCGTCGATGGGCAAGGCGCCGGAAGCGATTCCCAACCGCCTGGCCCGTGGCGAACACGCCGACGTGGTGATCATGGTCGGCTACGCCCTGGATGAGCTGATCAAACAGGGCAAGGTCGACCCCGCCTCCCGCGTGGAACTGGCGGACTCGCGCATTGGCCTGGTGGTGAAGGCCGGCGCGGCCAAACCGGCGATCGGCACCGATGCCGAACTGAAAGCCGTGCTGAGTAAAGCCAAGTCCGTGGCGTACTCGGACAGCGCCAGCGGCGTGTACGTCGAGAAAGAGCTGTTCAAAAAGCTCGGCATGCCCGCCAAGGGCACCATGATCGAACGCGTCCCGGTGGCCGAGCAGGTTGCCAAGGGTGACTACGAGGTGGGGTTGCAGCAGGTGGCGGAGTTGTTGCCGGTGCCGGGTGTGACCTATGTCGGCAAGATCCCCGAAGACGTGCAATCGGTGACGCGCTTTGCGGCGGGCATTCCGGTCAACGCCGAACACCCGGCGCAGGCCAAGGCGCTGCTGCAATACCTGGCCTCGCCCGAGGCGCAACCGATGGTGCAATCCACCGGCCTGGACTCGGTGTCACGCTGACCGAAACGGCATCTCCCGCACCAACCGCTCCAGCTCCAGCGCCGCCGGTGGCAATGTCCGCCCGCGGCGCTTGATCAAGCCCACATTGCGCATTACCTGCGGCTCCACCAGCGGCACACTCACCAGAATCGGGTGCTCGCCCGCCGGCATGGCAATCGACGGCACCATCGCCACCCCCAGCCCCGCCTCCACCAGCCCGATCATGGTAGTGACGTGATGCGTCTCACAGATACTCGGCTTTTTCACCCGCACGCCACGCAGGGCCTGGTCCAGCAGGAAGCGATTGCCCGAGGTCTTGTCGACGGTGATGTAGTCGTGCTCATAGGCTTCGACCCAGCTCACGCTCTCGCGCCCGGCCAGCGGGTGATCACGGCGACACGCCAGCACATAGCGCTCCTGCAATAACAGCTCGAACTCCACTTCATCGGCCAGGCTGCCGCTGAAACTCACACCGAAATCCGCCTCGCCACTTTCCACCGCACTGCACACCTCGCCGGCACTCGCATCCAGCACCCGCAGGCGGATCTTGGGGTACAGCTTGTGGAATTCGGAGATCACGTGGGGCATGAAGTAATACGCGGTGGACGGCACGCAGGCGATGGTCACGTTGCCCATTCGCGTCGAGGCGACGTTACTGATACCCATCAGGGCAATGTCGAGGTCGTCGAGCATGCGCTCGACCTGCGGCAGGAATGCGCGCCCGACCATGGTCAGGCTGACCCGCCGCGTGGTGCGCTCGAACAGCTTCACATCCAGCGCGGATTCAAGCTTTTCGATGCGCCGGCTGAGGGCCGGCTGCGAGATACGGATGGCCTCGGCGGCGCCGCGAAAACTGCCCTTGTCTACCACGGCGCGGAAGGCTTGGAGGTCGTTGAGATCGAAGTTGATGATCACAGGTGGCAGCCAGTTGAGTCGGGAATGGGCGGCATTATCCTCTGGCGGCCGGGTGCACGCTAACGAAACCGAGCCGGCCAAGCGCAGATTCGCCTGAAGTGCCCGCCGCAAGCGGCTTACCGCGAATGAACGAAAAGCGCCGAAACAATTCAAAACCGTTAGATTTAGTATAAATTGCCAGTCATTCATCCAAGACATTCAAGGAAGTTACCTGTGGCTACTCTGCACGCTCATACCATCCAGGCACTGCATACCCATCGCCCTTCCCTGTTGACTGAATGGGTGGCCAGCCTTGAAGCTTCCGGGGCTACACGCAACCTCAAGGCCGAAGACGCCAGGCAGCAGGCCGGCGACTTCCTCAACCTGCTGATCGCCGCATTGCAGCAAGGCGGCTCCCAGCAGGTCGGCCAGGAAGTCTGGGCCGAGACCCGGGTGTTTCTGGAAAAACTCTCCCACAGCCGCGCGCTGATCGGTCAGGACTCGCAGCAGACCGCCAGCTTTATCTTCGCCCTCAAGGGGCCGCTGTTCGCCTTGCTGCAGCGTGAATACGCCGAACAACCGACGCAACTGGCCGAACAGCTGTGGGAAATCTCCGAGCTGCTGGATGCACTGGGCATGCACACCATCCGTACCTTCCAGAAATCCCGTGAGTCGGTGATCAAGCGCCAGCAGGAAGAACTGCTGGAACTGTCCACCCCCGTGGTCAAGCTGTGGGACGGCGTGCTGGCGCTGCCGATGATCGGCACCCTGGATTCGCAACGCACCCAGGTGGTCATGGAATCGCTGCTGCAGCGCATCGTCGACACCGGCTCGGAAATCGCCATCATCGACATCACCGGCGTGCCGACCGTCGACACCCTGGTGGCCCAGCACCTGCTGAAAACTGTGACCGCGATCCGCCTGATGGGGGCCGACTGCATCATCAGCGGCGTGCGCCCGCAAATCGCCCAGACCATCGTGCACCTGGGGCTCGACCTGCAAGGCGTGGTGACCAAGGCCAACCTGGCGGACGCCCTGGCGCTGGCCCTCAAACGCCTGGGCGTCAGCGTCAGCAAGGCTGTTTAAGCATGGAACGCATCCCTATTTTGCAGATGGGCGAATTCCTGCTGGTGACCATCCAGGTCGACATGCATGACCAACTCGCGCTGACCTTGCAGGACGACCTGTCCGAACGCATCAGCCGCACCTCGGCGCGCGGTGTATTGATCGATATCTCGGCACTGGACATGGTCGACTCGTTTATCGGCCGCATGATCGGCACCATTTCCGGCCTGTCGCGCATCATGGATGCGCAGACCGTGCTGGTGGGCATGCAACCGGCGGTGGCCATTACCCTGGTGGAACTGGGCATGACCCTGCCTGGCGTAGCGACCGCGCTGAACGTGGAGCGCGGCATGAAACTGCTGCGTGACCGGGTAGACCACTCATGACCCAGGCCAGCAGTGGCACTCACCCAGTGCTCATCGAACAGGACGTGGTGCTGGCCCGACAATTGGTGCGCAAGCTGGCCCAGGACTGCGGCATGCGCCTGATCGACCTGACCAAGCTGGTAACCGCCGTCAGTGAGCTGGCGCGCAACACCGTGGTGTACGGCGGCGGTGGCTATATGGATTGGGCGGTGGTCGAGAAAGACCACCGACCCGGCCTGCGCCTGACCTTTCGCGATGAAGGGCCGGGCATCCCCGACCTCAAGTTGGCGATGACCGACGGCTGGACCTCCGGCGGTGGCCTGGGCCTGGGCCTGACCGGCGCCAAACGCCTGGTGAACGAATTTGAACTGGACACCGCACCCGGCCAGGGCACCCGCGTGACGATCACCCGATGGACGTGAATATTCCCAGCGCCCTGACCCAGGTGCTGTTGATCGAAGATGTGAGCCAGGTCGGCCATGCCCGGCGCACCGCGCAACAGCTGGCCGAGCAATTGGGTTTTGATGAAACCGACGCCGGGCGTGTGGCGCTGGTGGCCACCGAGCTTGCCAGCAATATCCTCAAGCACGCCGCCCATGGCGAACTGCACCTGCGCGCCAGCGGCAACCAGGGTGTAGAGATGATTGCCGTGGACCGTGGCCAGGGTTTTGATCTGGACAGTTGCCTGGTGGACGGCTTTTCCACCGGTGGCACCCAGGGCATCGGCATGGGCGCCATTTCACGCGTGGCCCAAGTGTTCGATGTGTACGCCGACCCGCGCGGCACCGCGATGCTGGCCAGGCTGTACCCGCGCGCCTCGAGTGCCAAAGACATCCGCTATGGCGTCAGCCAGCACTCGCTGCACCACGACCCGGCCTGCGGCGATGCCTGGCACCTGGCGATCGCGCCCGGGCGTTTCGCCGTGATGATGGCCGATGGACTGGGCCACGGCAGCGACGCCGAACGGGCCGCGCGCGCCGGTGAAGAGGTGTTCGCCCAGAACGCGTTCCTGGAAGCCACTGTATTGTTCAACGATATGCACATCGGCATGACCGGCAGCCGCGGCGGCGCGATGGCCGTGGCTCAATACGACGCCACCGCCGACAGCCTGCGCTTCACCGGGGTGGGCAATATCGGCGCCAGCCTGATCGGCCCCGGCAAGTCGCGCGGGCTGGCCTCCCACCCAGGCATCGTCGGCGTGCAGTTTCGCAAGGCGCAGCCGTTCGACTACGCTGAGGTCAGCGGCCAGTTGCTGATCCTCTACAGCGACGGCCTGCAGTCACGCTGGAACCTGGCCGACTACCCTGGGCTTTCCCACCGCCACCCCGCCCTGATCGCCGCCATCCTGCACCGTGATTTCTGTCGCGGCCGGGATGACGTCACCGTGTTCGTGATTGTCCTGGAGGCCATCGATGGCTGAAACCACTGCTGCCCTCGAAGAGCAGGTGCAACGGCTGCAACAAGAAGCCGAAGCGCTGCGCGCCGAATTGGACGAGACCAACCAGGGCGTCTTGGCGCTGTATGCCGAGCTGGATATGCAGGCCGACCAACTGCGCCAGGCGTCGGACCTGAAAAGCCGCTTCCTGTCGTACATGAGCCATGAGTTCCGCACGCCTCTGGGCTCGATCCTGAGCATCACCAGCTTGCTCGACGACGAACTGGACGGCCCGTTGAGCCCAGAGCAACACACCCAGGTGGGGTTTATCCGCAGCTCGGCGCGTGAACTGCGCGAAATGGTCGACGACTTGCTGGACCTGGCCAAGATCGAGGCCGGGCGCATCACCATCTCACCGGCCTGGTTCGACATGTTCGACCTGTTCTCGGCGCTGCGCGGGATGTTCCGGCCGATCGTCGATGCGTCGTCGGTGGACCTGATCTTCGAAGAGCCCGTCGGCTTGCCCAAGCTTTACACCGATGACAAGAAGCTGGCGCAGATCCTGCGCAACTTCATCTCCAACGCCCTGAAATTCACCGTGCAAGGTGAAGTGCGGGTGTCGGCGCACAGGGTCGGCGAGCAGCAAATCCGCTTTGCCGTGCACGACACCGGCCTGGGCATCCCCGCCGAACTGCACAACAACCTGTTTGAAGACTTTTCCCAGATCGACTCACCGCTGCAAAAACGCCTGCGCGGTACCGGCCTGGGGCTGTCGTTGTGCAAACGCTTTGCCGAGCTGCTCGGCGGCCAGGTCGGGGTGGAAAGTACCCCGGGCGTGGGCTCGATGTTCTTTGTGATCATTCCTCTTTCAATTACCGGCGGGTCCGTTGATGAATCGTGACATCCAACTGCTGATCGTCGACGACAACGCCGCCACCCGCTATGCCCTGCGTCGACGCCTGGAGAGTCATGACTACCACGTGCTCGAAGCCGGCACCGGGCAGGACGGGCTGGACCTGATCGCGAGTGAAAAAATCGATGGGCTGATCCTCGACGTCAACCTGCCGGACATGAGTGGCTTCGACATCGTGCGCGTGTTGCGCGCCGACCCGATCACCGCCCTGCTGCCCGTAGTGCATGTGTCGGCGGCCTCGATCGAGACCGGCGACATCATCACCGGCCTGGACGCCGGCGCCGATGCCTACCTGATCCACCCGGTCGACCCGGATGTGCTGCTGGCGACCCTGCGGACCTTGCTGCGGGTGCGCGATACCGAATATGCGCTGCGTGAGAGCGAGGCGCGCTTTCGCGAGATTTTCTTCAATATCAGCGCGCCGATTGCGGTGATGGACGCACAGCTCAAGGTCCATGAATGCAATCACGCCTTCGCCCAGCTGATTCACGACAACCTCAACCCTGATGCCCTGCTCGAGTGCTTCGCCGCCGATCAACTCACCGTCATCCAGGAGCTGTGCCAGCGCCTGGCGGCAGGCGAGCGCTGGAAGGGCACGCTGCAGATGAAGGTCGACGGCCAACTGCGCGAGACCGAGTGGCAGATTTCACCCTATCGCCGCGCTGATCTGAGCCTGGTGTTTGTCGAGGACGTCACCGAGCACCGCCACCGCGAGCGTCACCAGCAGGCCGAACTGGCCAACGCGACAACCCAGCTGGCGCGTACCGAGGCGCAGTTGTTGCAGGCGCAGAAAATGGACGCTCTGGGCAAGCTGACCGGTGGCATCGCCCATGATTTCAACAACCTGCTGACCGGGATCATCACCAGCCTGGAGCTGATCAAAAAGCGCATCGAAACCCAGCGCACCGACAAGGTCATGGCCTACGCCGATGCGGCACTCAGCTCGGCCCTGAGCGCCGCCGGCCTGACCAACCGCCTGCTGGCCTTTGCCCGCCAGCAGCCGCTGGACACCCGGCCGATCGATATCAACGCGCATATCCGCTCCCTGGAAGAACTGCTGGTACGCACCATTGGCGAACACATCGCGCTGAAGCTGGAACTGACCAACAACGCCGCCGTGGCAATGGTCGATCCGATCCAGCTGGAAAGCGCGGTACTCAACCTGGTGATCAACGCCCGCGACGCGCTGCCCAAGGGCGGCAATATCTGGGTGACCACTTACCCGGCCTACTCCAACGGCAACCTGAAACTGGAAAACGGCGCCTACATTGCCTTGTCGGTGCGCGATAACGGTGTGGGCATCGAACACAGTGTCATCGATAAAGTCTTCGATCCCTTCTTCACCACCAAACCCGTGGGCCAGGGCACCGGGCTGGGCCTGTCGAGCATCTACGGGTTCGCCCGCCAGTCGGGTGGCGACGCGCTGATCCGCAGCGTGACCCGCCAAGGCACGGAAGTGACCATCATGTTGCCCGCCGCCAGCGGCCCCGCCAGCACCACGACCAAGCCATTGGCGGCACCCGGCCATAGCTGCGGCGAGCACGTGCTGATCGTGGAAGACATGCCCTCGGTGCGCAGCTTCGTCGCCGAGGTACTGATCGACGCCGGCTACCGCTGCAGCCTGGCCGCCGATGGCGACGAAGCGATCGTCAGCCTGCGCAGCGACCCCAGCATCGACCTGCTGCTCACCGATGTCGGCTTGCCCTATATGACCGGGCGCGAACTGGCGGACATCGCGCGTGAAATGCATCCCACACTGCCGATCCTGTTCATGACCGGCTACGCCGAGAATGCGGCGAATCGCCAGAGCTTCCTGGGTGAAGGCATGGACCTGATTTCCAAACCGTTCCATATCGACGAGTTGCTGGAGAAGATTCGGCGTGGGCTGGAGGGGACGGCGAGCGCCGGTTAAAGGGGACATCCGGCAATTGCGGGGTGATGTTCAACGGCATGCTTGGTAACGTGTTCGGCCTTTCGATCCGCTACTGGCGTCAAGCAATGATCCGACCCTTCAAAATTGCGTCCTGGACACTCGGCCTGCTGTTCACCGCAACCCTGGGCTTTTTTGCCTGGCAGAGTTTCTATCCGGTGCACGCTGCCGGCCAATGGCAGTACCAAGTGCTGCATGAGGACGTGCCCAAGGCCGCTTCGCTGATGCCCATGGACGATGGCTCGCTGATGGTCAGCCAGGAACTCGACAAGGGCAAGGGCAGCATCGTGCGCATCCACCCCAACGGCACCCGCGAAGTGGTGGTGGGCAACCTGTCCAAGCCCGACGGCATGCTGGCCACCCGGGGCGGCTGGGTATTCAGCCAGGAAGCCCTCGACTCCCCCGTCAGCTTCCTCAAGGACGGCACCGTCACCGAACTGTTCAAAGGCGAAAACGTGCAAGGCCTGTGGGACGACGGTGACGACCTCTACGCCCTGGAAGACCGCCGGGACGACGGGCGGGTCCTGCGTTATCGCTGGAGCGACCAG
Organism: Pseudomonas syringae; assembly: GCF_021606685.1. GTDB lineage: Bacteria > Pseudomonadota > Gammaproteobacteria > Pseudomonadales > Pseudomonadaceae > Aquipseudomonas > Aquipseudomonas syringae_R. Next base: position 54,163 of record NZ_WKCB01000023.1, on the reverse strand, counting down.
AGCCTGAGCGTGGTACGCGCAGGGCTCGACGAGGGCGAGTCAATCATCCGCTGCAGCGATGGGCGCATGCTCTACACCAAAAAAAGAGAAGGCATGGTGCGTGAACTGACCGAGGACGGCAGCGACCCCATGGTGGTCGGCGGGCTGAACCAGCCGACCTTCCTGATGTGCGATGCGCGTGGCTTGTGGATCAACGAAGACGCCACCCATCGTGCGCGTTTGTTGCTGATCGACAAGCAAGGGCGCCAACAGACGATTTTGTCGTTCTTGAAGGCGCCCCAGTCGATTGTGCCGACGGCTCGCGGGACTTACCTGGTGGCGGAAGGCGGGCGTGATCGGGTGCTGGAATTAACGCCGCCGGTAGTGCGTTCTGCGGTGGAGGACGAAGGCTCTAAAGAGCACTAATCGCTGCCAGGTCCAACACATTAAGTCATAAATATCAGAAGGTTATTTACGACATCAAGCAGCGCGGTGCCAATGAACAGCAATACTGAGCGTTCGCAAGTATCACGCTCTCAGTAGGTCTGACATGGAAAAAACAGTCATCGCTGCAACGCTGGTCTCCTGCCTCAGGGACTGCAAAATCACTGACACCCGCTTGCATAAGTCCCACTGCGGGACTAGGCTCTTTTCATGAGAATAGTCGCGATCAGTCAACTCAAAACTTTTTGGCAAAAGTACCCAGACTCAAAGCAATCGTTTTTGGCCTGGGTAGACGAGGCAAAAAATGCCGATTGGTCAACGCCAGCTGATATCAAGGAGCAGTTCCGACATGCCAGCGTTCTCAAGAGCCGGAGAGTCGTCTTCAACATAAAAGGTAACGACTACCGGCTGGTGGTCGCCGTGGCCTATCGCTACAGGGCTCTCTCTATCAAATTCGTCGGCACGCATAAGCAGTACGACGCGATTGACGCCGAAACCGTTGAAACGGAGTAACCCATGAAGATCCGACCTATTCACACGGAGCAGGACTACAAGGACGCACTGAAGTCTATTTCCCCGCTGTTTGATAGCGAACCAGAGCCCGGCACGCCAGAAGGTGATTACTTTGATGTGATGATCACCCTGATCGAAGCCTACGAGTTAAAGCATTTTCCGGTCGATCTGCCCAGCCCGGTCGACGCCATCCGTTTCCGAATGGAGCAGTCCGGGCTGTCGGCCGCCGATCTGGTCCCCGCCATTGGCCGCCAGAATCGGGTTTATGAAGTGCTCAATGGAAAACGAGCGCTCACGTTGCCGATGATCTGGAAGCTGCATGAGATGTTCGGAATACCCGCAGAGAGCCTGATCAAACCGCTAAAACACAGCTGATAGCCCGCGCCGCACTACAGCTGAAAGCGTGCGACCGCCTCGTTCAGCGAGACCGCCAATTGAGCTAGCTCACGGCTTGAGCCATTGATCTGCCCCGCGCCGGACGACGATTGGGCCGACAGGTCGCGAATATTGACGATATTGCGGTCCACTTCCTTCGCGACTTGAGCCTGCTCTTCGGCAGCACTGGCGATGACCAGGTTGCGTTGGTGGATCTGGTCGATGGAGTCGGTGATCTGGCTCAATGCCCCACCCGCGCCCTCAGCCAGGGCCAAGGTGTCGGTGGCACGCTGGGTACTCGATTGCATCGAGGTCAGCGCCTGGGTGGAGCCGGTGCGCATCGCGGTCACCATCTGGTCAATCTCAAGGGTCGATTGCTGGGTGCGATGCGCCAGCGCACGCACTTCGTCAGCCACCACCGCAAAGCCACGCCCGGACTCACCGGCCCGCGCCGCCTCGATGGCGGCGTTAAGGGCCAGCAGGTTGGTCTGCTCGGCGATGGAGCGAATCACATCAAGCACCTTGCCGATGTCCCGCGATTGCTCGGCGAGGTTCTGCACCAGGGTCGAGGTTTCGCCGATGTTGGTGCTCAGGGCTTGAATCGCGCTGACCGTTTCGCCCACGCGGTGCTGCCCCTCACGCGCCGTTTCGTTGGACAGGCGTGTGGACTCGGAGGTGGACACGGCATTGCGCGCCACTTCGTCCGCTGCCGAGGTCATCTCGTTGACCGCGGTGGCCGCCTGCTCGATTTCAGCGGTCTGTTTTTGCAGGCTGCGACTGCTTTGATCGGTGATGCCGTTCAGGTCGGTGGCCGATGACGCCATCTGCCCCGCCGACTGGCGGATCAGTTGCAAAGTCCCGCGCAGGTTGGCCTGCATGGTCTTGAGTGCCACCAGCAGGCGGGTCACTTCGTCGTCGCCGCTCACGTCCACCGTTTGGGTCAGGTCACCCTCAGCTACGTTTTCCGCAGCCCGCACCGCGTGGCTCAATGGGCCAACGATGCTGCGCGTGAGCAACCAGGCCAGCAACACCGTACTCAACCCCGCGACGATCACAAAACCGAACACCATCGTGCGCGAACGGCTGTACTGCGACTCGGCCGTCTCGCCCTGCTGGTTGATCTGGGCGTTGTAGTAATCGGCCAGCGCATTGAGCTGGGCACCGGAGCCGTCCACCACGGTTTTCATGTCCACCAGCAACAGCTTGTTAAGCTCGGCGCCCTGCTGCTTGTCGGCGAGCACAAATGACTGGGCCAGCCCCTGCTGGTACTGACGCAGTGAAACCTGGAACTGGTCGTAGAGCGTGCGTACTTGGGGGGTGTCGATCACCGCATCGAGGTCGGCCAGGCGTTTGGTCAAGTCCTGGCTGCGGGTGTCCATCTGGCTACGGTATTGCGGAATGCTCGTGTGGTTCGGGTCCAACGCCATACGCAACGAGATCGTACGAATGCGCAACATGATTTCACGAATGTCCGCCACCAGCCGCATCTTGGGCACCAGGCCACTTTCCACCTGCACCGCGCTCGCACGAATACTGGCCATATTCGACAGCGCGAAAAACCCCAACAGGGCCACGAGCAAAGCAATCAGGGCAAAACCCAAACCCGCACGGCGGGCGATGGACAGGCTGCGAAGGGACATTTCGGGGGGACTCTCTTATAAGAAATATGATGTCGTATAAGAGTTTCGGCCTGCGGGGACAGGACTTTAACGGCACTCAACAAAAGTGCTACACCAGATTTCTACACCCCACTACCCGCAAACAAAAAACCCGTAGCGCGTTCCGCTACGGGGCTTTTTACGCAATGGCGCAGCGCACTCTCAATTTCAGCGTGCTTTATTGGCTTGGGACAGCACCGAGGCCGCCAGGGACTTCGTGTCCTCGCTATATTTACCGCTCTGCAGCGCCTTGCCGGCCTTCTCTTCCATTTCTGCACTGGTTTGCTTGTCGGTACCCGTCTGCGCCAAGGCTGACGCGGCGAGGCTTTTGGCGATGACTGAGGCGTTTGGATTATTGAGGGTTTCTGCGGCCAGGGTGGCCATTTTGTCGGAGGTTTTTTTGGTGTTATTGCTCATGGTGCATTTCCTTTGCAGTTTTGAAGATGACAACGCCGTAAGTGGTGTCGTCGCAACCGAAAGATAATGAGTTGAAGCGCGAGGTACAACGCGTAACTCGTAGGCAATGTTTTGCAAATCTGTAGGAAAAGCGCGAGTGTTTTGTAGGGAGCTAGACGCCAACGACGACGAGAGTTGGGGGATGATCGGTCACACGATATTTCTACTAAATGGAAAGTGCGAACGCATCACCGGTTTTTAATCGAGTCTGTCGGAGTCGGTCGCCAGCCAGCAGCTACTTTCGTGGCAACTATCGCTTGTACGGAGTTTTGCTAGGAATATAAGCCGCCTGTAATAGGACACTGACGAATGCGATCCAGCGCACCCAATAATTGTGCACAAGAAAATCCAAGGGTTGTGTGAAAAACAAAATAGACCCGTTTTTAGACACGCCGTATTGCAACGTCCCCCATAGCAGAAGTCCTGCAAGCGACATCAAAAACCATATTGCTTTGAAATGCTCACTGGAAAAGTACCTAATCAAGGCACGCCAAAACAAGAAACCCAACACAGAAATAACCAAATATATAACGGTGACTAAAAGCTTTTCACCGCCCATCTTCAGCAGTCTCCTTATACATGGAACCCATCGTAAACCCATCAGCGGCCATATCTACCGCAAAGGCCTGTTTAGTAGTATTGATATACGCTCGCTGATAATCACTTCGAACATAACGAAACAGGCGCCAAGAATCAGGCTTCAACACCAATCGGCCCAAACCGTACGCCGACATCAACAAATCTGCGCCTCCGTACGCCATATTCCCCTCAAACTCATCGCCGCCGATCACCTTGGCGACCTCGTGATACCCCTTGCGAACTGGACCTTGAGTATCCGTACGGTCCTCCCATAGATTACGCCCAGCTTCATAAGTGTTATTGGCACCGTGCGCCATCAACGGCGCGCCTGCCACCAGACAAAGCGTGCCGACCGAGCCATAACAAATGCCGGCCCCTGCCGCGAACTGCAGCACACCGGCAACCACTCCGACACCTTTTTGGGCGATTTCCAGCGACTGTCCCAGAAGACTTTTTTGTTCGTCCTCCAGATCTCGAAGACCCTGCTCCGGTGACTTTCTACCCTGCTCCACATCGTGAACGATGCTTCTCGCGTAGTACGCCACTTCACGATTGAATTGCAGCCGCAGCACGCCCTCTTTGATATGTCGTGCGCTGACGGTACAAGCCTGGCTAGCCAGAATACTCCCAGCGCGGCTGACTTGCCAAAAGTCGCAGCCGCTCGGTTCGCTGCCACCGTGCCTATCCCTGTATGGCATCACTCGTTATCCCCCCAAGAGCTGTATCCCGTTGTGCCAGCCAAGTGGTGAGCCCAAGTGATGGTTCGATAACGAATGGCTACATGCTCCTGAGGTTCTGCGTCATTTTGTAAAATGACATGCGGCATATCCAGAGTCAGGTCAGCAATAACACCACCCTCGATTGAGATCGAATAAAATTTCTCCTGCTGCCCAAAGGACGACACGCGGTAAAAGCTGATCGTGCATTCAATCTCTTCTTGACTTGAAAGTGCTTGAGCAAGCAAAGGTGATGACTTATCAACATTTTTCGTGAGCACAATTGGCCGATGTGTTGGCTTATTTATATTCCCGAGGTTTGCCATGTTATGGCTATAGGAAAGCACCATAATTTCGTCGAGGTGCCCTGTCTGACACTTATTGCCTATGGATGCTTGGCTTGAACAGCCTGCTGAAATCAATCCTTGAACCTTACCGGCAATCGACATATATCCAGTGTTCGCCATGGGTGCCTTTCCTTGTATCAAACAATCGGCTGAGCAGGCTATTACAACGCCCCAAAGCGAAGTTGTAGGACGTGTCTGTTTTTCAAGGAAATCTGAAACGCGACATTTCAGAAAGTCAGCGCCGCCATGCCTCGCCGCAACTGTGTCTCGCCAGCTTCAGCGTCCCTATTTGAGGGCCGAGAATCACGGCGGCTACAACATTGCTTGAGTTAGCAGTGGCGAGAGAAAGCAACGCAACAAGGCCCGGTAGCGGGGATCGCATCACCAAATTCTTATGAGTGATAGAAAGGCTGCCAAGCAAACCGGAGAGTTGCCCTAAATCTGCCCTAAACCAAACCCCAACAACGAAAAAGCCCCTGAAATGTTTAACCATTTCAGGGGCTTAGTCGTATTCAATAATGGCGGAGAGATAGGGATTCGAACCCTAGGTACCGGTGAAGGTACAACGGATTTCGAATCCGTCCCATTCGGCCACTCTGGCATCTCTCCAACGGCGCGCATCATAACAGCGTGAATCAGGAAAGCAAAGCGCCGAAGCGATTTTTTTCCGTGCTATCAGATGCTTGCGTCGATTAAAGCGGTACGCCGAGACGATTGGCGACTTCTTCGTAGGCTTCGATGACGTCACCGAGGCCCTGGCGGAAGCGGTCTTTGTCCATCTTCTTCTTGGTGTCCTTGTCCCACAGGCGGCAGCCGTCCGGGCTGAATTCGTCGCCCAAGACGATGGAGCCGTCGTGGAACACGCCGAATTCGAGTTTGAAGTCCACCAGCAGCAGGCCGGCGTCGTCGAACAGCTTGCTCAGCACGTCGTTGACCTTGAGGGACAACTCCTTCATGCGCGCCAGTTGCTCAGCGGTGCCCCAACCGAACGCCACGACGTGGGATTCGTTGATGAACGGGTCGCCCTTGGCGTCGTCCTTGAGGAACAGCTCGAAGGTGTAAGGGTTGAGCTTGAGGCCCTCCTCCACGCCCAGGCGCTTGACCAGGCTGCCGGCGGCGTAGTTACGCACGACGCACTCGACCGGGATCATGTCGAGCTTCTTGACCAGGCACTCGTTGTCGCCCAACAGTTTGTCGAATTGGGTCGGGATACCGGCTTCTTCGAGTTTCTGCATGATGAAGGCGTTGAACTTGTTGTTCACCATGCCTTTGCGATCAAGTTGTTCGATGCGCTTGCCGTCGAACGCCGAGGTGTCGTTGCGAAACAGCAGGATCAGGCGGTTGGCGTCGTCGGTCTTGTAAACCGACTTGGCTTTGCCGCGGTAGAGTTCTTCACGTTTTTCCATGATGGGCTCCGCTTGCTAAATGGTGGGCTAGGCGATGTGTCGCCAGTCGAGCCCTGAATCTTGATCGGCCAGTTGCAGCCAGTCCGGGTCGCACCCGAGGGTGTCGACAAAACATTGCCGGGCCAGCTGCGGCAGGTTGTTCTTGCTGCTCAGGTGGGCCAGGACCAGGTGTTGCAGGTCTTGCCAGCCCAACTCATACACCAGGTATGCCGCCTGGTGGTTGTTCAAATGTCCAAATTGCCCGCCGACCCGCTGCTTGAGAAAGGCCGGGTAATGACCGCGAGCCAACAGATCCCTGCAGTGGTTGGACTCGATCATCAAGGCATCGAGGTCCCGGTAACCGTCCAGCACCTTGGCGCAGTAGGAGCCCAGGTCGGTGAGCACGCCAAAACGCCGCTCCCCATCACTGAATACATACTGCGTCGGCTCCTGAGCGTCGTGCGCCACGGCAATCACATCGATGCTCAGGGCACCGATTTGCAGCTGCTCGCCACCGGCCAGGAAACCTGCGGGTTCAATGGGTTTGCGCATCCCGCGCAAGGTACCGCGACTGAGGTACACCGGAAGATTGTAGCGCCGAGACAGCAAACCCACGCCATGCACGTGGTCGGCATGTTCGTGGGTTACCAGAATCGCGCTCAGCTGCGCGGGGTGAACCCCCAGGCGCAGCAGGCGCCGCTCGGTTTCCCGCAACGAGAAACCACAATCCACCAGCACGTACGTGTCGTCGTGGGCGACCAGCGTACCGTTCCCTTGGCTACCGCTGCCGAGAACGGCAAACCGCACCGGATCAGCCCAGGTTGTCTTGAATCACGCCCAACACTTTGCGCGCTGTTTCAGCGGGCGCAACGGTATTGATGTTCTTCTCGACGGTGACTTGCACGTTTTCGCCAACCTTGCTCAAACGAACCTGATAACGCTCGGCGCGGGTCTCGATTTCTTCCTTGGTCGGCTGGCTGCCGAACAATTTGCCGAAGAAACCTGGCTCGTCGTCTTTGCGCTCGGCCTTTTCAGCCACGTTGATGTAGTAGAGGCCCAGGCTGCGGTTGATGTCCTCAACGCGCCAAGGGCCTTGTTCCAGGGCGCGACCAACGCTGGCCCAGGCACGGTCCAGGTCTTCACCCAGGTTCAGCACCACGTTGCCACTGCCGTCCTCGGTGAGGCTGACGCGGCTCGGGGTGTCGTAATCACGTGCGGCGAGCAGGGAAACCGAACCGCCCTTCTCGGAGATGCGGCTCATGCTGGCCAGCATCTCGTCGACCAGTGCCGAGTCGACGCCGGTGTTGACAGAGCGGTTGGTGAAGTCGACGTTGGCGGTGCTGCCGGCAGGACGCTCGGCGCTGACCACGTAGACTTCACTGGTATTACGCTGCACGCCTGGCTCGATGCGCACACGCACACGGGCTTCGCTGTCAGCGGCTACGCCGCCAGCCTGCAGACGCTTGGCCATGGTGGCGGACAGCTCGCTGCCCTGCTGCCATGCGGTGGTGAATTCACCGGTCTGTGGGCGCTGCTCGTCAATGCGAAAACCGTTGTCCTGGAAGAACTGCACCGCCACCGGCCAGACTTCAGCAGGTGGGCGCTGAGCCATGATCCAGCGCGAATCACCGCTCTTCTGCAGGCTGTAATCGCTGGCGTCCGCCACGGCCGAGATCGGCTGTGGACGTGGCACCACGTACTCACCCTTGGTGGTGTCGTCGGCGACGTTGCGTGGAATCGGCAGCAAAGGGTCAAGGCGCTTGGCGACGTTGACACCCGGCGGCAATTCCATCGGTTTGGTAGGTTGTGCTTCCAGGTAATCGCTGCCGCGGTCACGGAAGTAGCCTTCCGGGCCCCAGATCCAACCGCAGCCACTGGTGCTGGAGATAATCAAGGCAAGTGCGGAAAGTCCGGCCAATCGCTTCATGCGTAGTGCTTCCTCAATTAAACCAGGACGCCGGACTGGCGCAGGGCCTGTCGCAGCGGTTCGTGACAGGCTTCGCTGAGGCGGGTGAGCGGCAGACGGATACCGTCCGGCATCAGGCCCATCTCAAACAGCGCCCATTTCACGGGGATAGGGTTGGATTCGATAAACAGTGTCTTGTTGAGCGGCATCAGCTTTTCGTGGATAGCGCGGGCGGTCACGGCGTCACCGGCGATGGCGGCGGCGCACATGTCGCTCATGGCACGCGGGGCCACGTTGGCGGTCACCGAAATGTTGCCCTTGCCGCCCAGCAGGATCAGCTCGACTGCGGTGGCGTCGTCACCGGAATACAGCAGAAAGTCACTGCTCACGCCGGCCAGGATGTCCTTGGCGCGCTGCAGGTCGCCGGTCGCTTCCTTGATGCCGATGATGTTCGGCACAGTGGACAGGCGGATCACCGTCGCGGCCTGCATGTCGCAAGCGGTACGGCCGGGTACGTTGTAGAGGATCTGCGGGATATCAACGGCTTCGGCAATGGTGCGGAAGTGCTGGTACAGGCCTTCCTGGGTCGGTTTGTTGTAGTACGGGGTCACCAGCAGGCACGCATCGGCGCCAGCCTTCTTGGCGTTTTTGGTCAATTCGATCGCTTCACGCGTCGAGTTGGCGCCCGTACCGGCGATCACGGCAATACGACCCGCGACGCGCTTGACCACGAACTCGATCACCTGAATGTGTTCTTCCACATCGAGGGTGGCCGATTCACCCGTGGTGCCGACCGCCACAATGGCGTTGGTGCCTTCTTGCAGGTGGAAGTCCACCAGTTTGCCCAGGCTGTCCCAGTCGAGATGACCTTGTGCATCCATGGGTGTGACCAGTGCCACCATACTGCCCGCAATCATGCAACCGCTCCTGCCGGAAAAAGAGAGCCGTAATGGTACTGGCGCCAAGATGCTTGTACAAGCGAAGTACCGCCTGACGATGCGTTCTGGATCAACTAAACGACGGGCAATGCCATCATTGGGACAAACCGCAGGTGGGAGCAGGGTAAATTTCGGCCGTTCACACAATGAAAACGCCACCTCCTATCCCTTGGCGGCGCTTTTCGCTACCCTTCATCCTTTGATCGATACAGGCCTCACCGTATCGACCGCTCATCGTTTTAGGAAGGCTGCATGTCCACCCCCACAGTTCGCGAACAATTCCTTGTTATCAGTGCCCTCGGCGCCAACCCCATGGAGCTGACTAACGTCCTGTGCCGCGCCAGCCATGAAAACCGCTGCGCCGTCGTAACCTCCCGCCTGACCCGCCACGGCGAGTGCAGTGCACTGGTGCTACAGATCTCCGGTACGTGGGACGCCCTGGCCCGTCTGGAAACCGGCCTGCCAGGCCTGGCCAAGAAGCACGATTTCACCGTCAATGTGGTGCGCAGCGCCGCCCTGGAGAATCGCCCCCAGGCCCTGCCTTATGTAGCCTATGTCAGCTCGGCCTATCGCTCGGACATCGTCAACGAGCTGTGCCAGTTCTTTATCGACCACAACGTCGAACTGGAGAACCTGACCTGCGACACCTACCAGGCTCCGCAAACCGGCGGCACCATGCTCAATGCCACATTCACCGTGACCTTGCCGGCCGGCGTGCAGATCAGTTGGCTGCGCGACCAGTTCCTGGACTTTGCCGATGCCCTGAACCTCGACGCGCTGATCGAGCCATGGCGCCCACAGAACCCAATGTAAGGAAGTTTTCATGGCGGTCGTCATTGACAAACCCGTAGCCGATTTCGAAGCACAGGCCACCAGCGGCCAGACCTTCAGCCTCGCTGCCCTCAAGGGCAAACAGGTGGTGATCTACTTCTATCCCAAGGACAGCACGCCTGGCTGCACCACTGAAGGCCAGGGCTTTCGTGACCAGCACGCGGCATTCAACGCCGCCAATACCGTGGTGTTTGGCGTGTCGCGGGACAGCGTGAAGTCCCACGAGAACTTCAAGGCCAAGCAGGAATTCCCCTTCGAGCTGATCAGCGACAAGGACGAAGCGGTTTGCCACCTGTTTGATGTGATCAAGTTGAAGAAGCTGTACGGCAAGGAATACCTGGGCGTGGATCGCAGCACTTTCCTCATCGATAGCCAAGGTGTGCTGCGTCAGGAATGGCGCGGTGTGAAAGTGCCGGGGCATGTGGAGGCTGTTCTGGCAGCCGCTCAGGCGCTGAACAAGGGCTGAATTCGCCCTGAAGCGAGCGTGTAGTGGGCTTGTCGTGGCGCGCGAGCTTGCTCGCGCTGGGCTGCGCAGCGGCCCCAAAAAAGAGGGAGCGCTTCGCATTCCAACGGGAGCAAGCTCCCTCGCCACCTGTAACTGCCGCTACAACAACGGCGCCACCACCGGCTCTTGGCGTGGCCACGCATCCAGCACCGCCTTGAACAGCGTCGCCAGGGGAATCGCAAAGAACACCCCCCAGAATCCCCACAGCCCGCCAAACAACAACACCGCGCAGATAATCGCCACCGGGTGCAGGTTGACCGCCTCCGAAAACAGCAACGGCACCAGCACGTTGCCATCCAGGGTCTGGATGATCCCGTACACCGCCATCAGGTAGATGAACTGGTCGCTCCAGCCCCATTGGAACAACGCGATCAACGTCACCGGCACGGTCACCACCACAGCGCCGACATACGGCACCACCACCGAAATGCCCACCAACAACGCCAACAAGGCCGCGTAGTTGAGATCCAGGGCGATAAAGGCGATGTAGGTCACACCCCCACAGATAATGATCTCGATGACCTTGCCACGGATGTAGTTGGCGATCTGGCGGTTCATCTCTTCGGCCACCCGAGTGATCAGCGCTCGCTCACGCGGCAGGTAGCCACGCACCCAGCGGCCGATCATGGCGCGGTCCTTGAGGAAGAAAAACACCAGGATCGGCACCAGCACCAAATAGATCATGATGTTGACCAACAGCGGCAGGCTGGACAGGGAAAAGGTCAGCGCCCATTGCCCGAACTTGCCGATCTCGCCGCGCGCCGCGTCGATGGCCTGTAGTACTTGCTCATCCGATACCAGATGCGGGTACCGCTCCGGCAACAGCAGCAACAACGATTGCCACTTGGCCAGCATGCCCGGCAACTCGTTGAACAAGGTGATGAGTTGGTGCCACAGCAACGGCAACACCACTACGATAAACACCACGAGCACGCCCATGAACAGGGCAAACACCAGCCCCACCGCCACTCCACCCGGCAGACGTAACCGCTCAAGCGTGGTGACCAGGCCCTGCATCAAGTAGGCCAGCACCATCCCTGCGAGCACCGGCGCCAGCATGCCACCCAAGGTAAGTACGGCCGTAAAAGCCAGAAACAGCAGAACCGCCAACACCACGGCTTCTTCATCGGAGAAATAGCGCTGAATCCAGTCTCGTAACACTTTGAACATCAATCAACCTCGGGCGGTAGGGGCGAACGGTTCAGGCCTTGCGCAACCAGTAACGGTACACACCGGCAGCGTCTTCTTCATGCAACAGGGTATGGCCTGCCAGCTTGGCAAAGGTCCGGAAATCACGCTGGGAGCCCGCATCAGTGGCGATGACCTTGAGTACCGCGCCACTGGCCAGTCGATTGAGTTCCAACTTGGCCTTGAGTAAAGGCAACGGGCAATTGAGGCCGCTGGCATCGAGTTCGGCATCAAAGGCTACAGCGTCGGTCATGGTTTTACTCCGGTGACGTGTTCGGGCTGCTTAGAATATCTGGTCCCAAGCTCAGTGTCCGGCTACAGTAAGCTCTTTGTCGAAAGGCTCTGTGCATGACTTTTTTGCGCCCTACCCTGCTGACGCTGGCTTGCCTGCTGGCCTCCCCGGGCTTCGCCGACGACCTGCCGTCACTTGGCGACGCCAGTTCTGCCATTGTCTCGCCACAACAGGAATACCAGTTGGGCCGTGCATGGCTGGCCTACCTGCGCGGCCAGGTTTCGCAGCTCAATGACCCGCAACTCAAGGATTATGTCGAAACCAGCGTGTACAAGCTGGTAGAGACCAGCCAGGTCAACGACCGGCGCCTGGAGTTCATCCTGATCAACAGCCCACAATTGAACGCCTTTGCCGCGCCCGGTGGGATTGTCGGGGTCAACGGCGGGCTGTTCCTCAATGCCCAGACCGAAGGCGAATACGCTTCGGTGCTGGCGCACGAATTGGCTCACCTGTCCCAACGCCACTTCGCCCGAGGCGTTGAAGCGCAGCAACGCATGCAACTGCCGATGATGGCCGCTTTGCTTGGCGGCATTATTGCCGCCGCTGCCGGCGCAGGTGATGCCGGTATTGCCGCCATCGCCGGCACCCAGGCCGCGGCGATCCAGGAACAGCGACGCTTCTCCCGCCAGAATGAACAAGAAGCTGACCGCATCGGCATCCTCAACCTGGAAAAAGCCGGATACGATCCGCGCTCGATGCCGACCATGTTCGAGCGCCTGATGCGTCAGTACCGGTTCGACGCCAAGCCGCCGGAATTTCTGCTGACGCACCCGGTCACCGAGTCGCGAATCGCCGACACCCGCAACCGCGCCGAGCAAGCTAAACCCGGCGGCAAAGAAGACAGCCTGCGCTATCAGCTGATCCGCGCCCGGGTGCAATTGCAATACGAAGACACCCCGGGACTCGCCGCCAAGCGTTTCCAGGCACAACTGGACGAGAACCCGAAAAACGATGTGGCGCGCTATGGCCTGGCCATCGCCCAGATAAAAGGCTCTCTGTTCAAACAGGCACGCGACAACCTACAGCCGTTGCTGGCCAAAGCGCCTAACGACATCACTTACAACCTGGCGCAGATTCAACTGGACATCGACAACAACCACCTGCCAGATGCCCAACAACGCACTGACAGGATGCTGACCCAATACCCCGGCAACTATCCGTTGAATCAAGTGCGGGTGGACCTGCTGCTCAAGCAGAACCGCACCGCCGACGCGGAAAAAGCCCTGGACAGCTTGCTCAAGTCTCGTCCGGACGATCCTGACGTTTGGTACCAAGTTGCCGAAACCCGCGGCCTCTCGGGCAACATCATTGGCCTGCATCAGGCTCGCGCCGAATACTTTGCGTTGGTGGGCGACTTCCAACAGGCCATCCAGCAACTGGATTTTGCCAAGCGCCGCGCCGGTAGCAACTTCCCACTGTCGTCACGCATCGACGCGCGCCAGCGTGAGTTGATCGAACAGGAACGTTTGGTCAAAGGGATGATGAGCTAAACCCATCGCCCACAAAAAAGCCCCGCCTTCGTCAAACGAAAGCGGGGCTTTTCTTTTTATTGCAAAACGAACCGGCGAATTACTCGGCTAGCTTGAACGTGATGAAGCTGGCACGCCCTTGACGCAGCACACGCATCGACACCGAACGATTCTTAGGCAGCGCCTTGGCGATGTCAGTGAACTGCTTGGTGGAGTCAATCGCCTGATTGTTCAGGTGCGTAATCACATCACCTGGCTGCAGGCCGATCAACGATGCTGGACCGTCCTGCACTTCCTTGATCACGACACCGCTCTTGAGGTCGAAGCTCTTCTTCTGCTCATCAGTCAGCTCAGCGACGGCAATGCCCAGGCGGTTGCTGCTGCGCTCTGCACCTGGCTTGGCGTTACCCAAGGCATCCAGCGTCGCCCCCTCTTCGGGAATAGCCCCGACAGTCAGCTCAACGTTCTGGCGCTTGCCTTCACGGATAACTTCAAGCTTGGCTTTGCTGCCCGCCTTGAGCGCACCCACCAAATGCGGAAGGTCGGCCGACATAATGATCGGCTGGCCGTTCATGCTCAGAATTACGTCGCCCACTTGCAAGCCGCCTTTGGCAGCTGGACCGTCGTCCTGGATCTGCGCAACCAGAGCACCGGCCGGCTTGTCGAGGCCGAACGATTCAGCCAGGTCCTTGTTCACTTCCTGGATCACGACGCCCAACCAACCACGGCTGACCTTGCCACCGCTTTTCAGCTGGTTGGAAACATCCATGGCTACATCGATCGGAATCGCAAAAGACACGCCCATAAAACCACCGGAACGGGTGTAGATCTGCGAGTTGATCCCCACTACTTCACCGGCCAGGTTGAACAGCGGGCCGCCAGAGTTACCCGGGTTGATCGGCACGTCAGTCTGGATGAATGGCACATAGTTTTCATTGGGCAGGCTGCGGCCAATGGCGCTGACAATACCCTGGGTCACGGTGTGGTCAAAACCAAACGGCGAACCGATGGCCACAACCCACTGCCCGGCTTTAAGGTCCTGGGATTTACCCAGCTTGAGCACGGGCAGGTCCTTGCCTTCGATCTTGAGCAAAGCCACATCGGAACGTGGGTCAGTGCCCACCAATTTGGCTTTCAGCTCGCTGCGATCAGCCAGGCGCACGAGAATTTCGTCGGCGTCGGCAATCACGTGATTGTTGGTCAGAATGTAGCCGTCCGGCGAGATGATAAAGCCCGACCCCAGGGACTGCGCTTCACGCTGACCACCGCCACCACCGCGGGGTGCGCGCTGCTGCGGCATGCCGCGCTCGAAGAATTCGCGCAGCATCGGCGGCAGGCCTTCCAGATCCGGCATCTGCTGATTGGAGACTTTGCGATCCGGCAGCTTCTGCGTGGTACTGATGTTCACCACGGCAGGCGAGGCCTGCTCGACCAATTGGGTGAAGTCAGGCAACTCGGCTGCTTGCGCAGGCAAGGCCTGACCCAGCACCAACACCGTGGCGACTATGGATAGGTAGGACTTCAAACGTGGTATCGACATACAGCTCCCGTTACGACGAGCAGGGTTGAGCGACAGGGTTCAAGAAACGCCGAAAACTGCGACCGACATCTTTGTTCCGCGAACAAGACAAGGCCAGAGCCGACAAGCCCTGACCTATAAAAAACATGAGAGATTTTTGCAAGTGAAAATGCTGATCCAGACATTTCATGCTCTCGGCAGCCAACCTGGCATGGATGTACAGTGAAAGGGCAGGATGAACATAGGATTAACAGCTCACGGCTTGGCAGCCGGCTTTTTTTCACCGCGTACTGACAGCGCGATACGCTCGGCGGTGCCGATAGGGATTTCACCTACCACCGTGACCATCATTTCACCGTCCACCGTGTTGAGGCGACGCGACACGGCCACTGTCGGGCCCAATTGGGTGCGGGTTTCAGTGACACTGACATCACTGATCGGCTCAAGGAATACCGAGAAACGCGCCAACCCGTCTTCGTACATCAGGCTGTCTACGGTTGCTTTGGTCTGAGTATCTTTGCGAGAGCTGCTGTTAGTCAGCTGAAAACCCGGCGGCAACCAATCCATATGCCAGGTCTCGGTAGAAGCCACCTCTGGCGTATTGCTATTGGCTACCGCGATGGGCGTACAGTCGCTGCTGGGCTGCACATTGCGATCATCTGGGAGAGCCGAAGTGTCCAACCGCGTGAACTGGAAACGCTCCAGCAACTGCCCTTGCTCATTGAGCAGCAGGGACTTGAGAGGCAGCGCGGTTTCACGATCCAGGTGCAGTTCAAAACCGTAACGGTATTGGTCACGCGGCGTGATCGAAATGATCACTGCATTACGACCGGCCACGCGAGATTTGCCGATGATGGCCAGTTCGTAAAATTGATTGAGTTTTTGCGGATCCAGCGCACGCGAAGGGGCATCACGTGAATTGCCAAGGCCTGCCACCAGCGTACCGCTGACGCACTGAGTGCGCCCATCCAACCGCACGACTTCCTGGGCAGATCCATCGAGCTGTAAAAGCCGCTCACGGACTTGACCATTCTGGACACGATGCCAGATGTCATGGGTAGAAAAACTGCCGTTACGCTCGTAGACAAACGTACCTTGAAAGCTTTGCTGCTGCTCTGCACGCCCAAGTCGAGTCAGCCAGTCTTGGGCTTCATCGGCATGGGCGGGAAATACAAACCAACCACTGAGCAAAAGCGTAAGGAGCGGTATGGCGCGCATAGGGCTCCTTAACGGTTTAGCGGTTTTCCAGGCTTGCTGCGCGAGCGTATGGCAGAGCGCTTTCAGTGCCTTTCAAGGCCGATTCCTGTGCGTGTTGGCGCAGGTAGCCTGGAAGACGCTGATCTTGCCAGCCCGATTGCCCTTGCAACACACCGTTGGCCATAGGGCCGGTGGTGTCAGAGCTTTCCTTGTAGCCGGCCAATACCGCTGGGCCTTTGACTTGCGGACCCGCCATTACCGGTTGCTGGGTCTGCTGGGCCAATTCGGCACCGGCGATTTCGTCCTGGTTATACAGGCGAACACCAGCCAATACCGCAACAGTTACCGAGGCAGCCACTGCCAGGCGACCCAGGCTACGCCATGGACCACGTGCAGCTTTTGCCGGAACGGCTTCATCGGCCAGCGCAGCAGAAACAGCCGCAGCAATATCCAGACGAGGGATTAGAAGATCCTTGTGCATCACCGCCCGAGCGACTTGGTAACGAGACCAGGTGTCACGGGTTTCGGCATCATCAAATGCATTGAGCACTCGACGAAGTTCCAGTTCATCCGCTTCGTTATCCATCACTGCGGACAGCGATTCCTGCAGGGCATCACGACTCATGGCGGTTCCTCTCTTGGCTGTCGCCGCTGTCTTTAGTTTTCCTGCAACAACGGTTGCAAGGCTTTATCGATGGCTTCCCGGGCCCGGAAAATCCGTGACCTTACAGTCCCCACCGGACACTGCATGACGCTCGCAATGTCTTCGTAACTCAGACCATCAAATTCACGTAAAGTTAACGCCGTACGTAAATCTTCTGGCAGTTGCTGAATTGTGCGATGAACGGTTCCTTCGATCTCGTCGCGCAGCAATGCACGCTCCGGCGACTCGAGATCTTTGAGGCCGTGATCACCATCGTAAAATTCCGCATCTTCTGAACTAACATCACTATCCGGTGGGCGGCGCCCGCGAGACACCAGATAGTTCTTCGCCGTGTTGATGGCGATGCGGTATAGCCACGTGTAAAACGCACTATCACCGCGGAAGTTGCCTAGTGCACGGTAAGCCTTGATAAAGGCTTCCTGTGCAACGTCCTGCGCTTCATGGGTGTCGTGCACAAACCGCACGATCAACCCGAGAATTTTGTGCTGGTATTTCAGCACTAGCAGATCAAAAGCTCGCTTGTCGCCGCGTTGCACGCGCTCGACCAGCTGCTGATCCTCTTCCTGGGTTAGCATGAACACTCCTCGTAGTACTTGAAGGAGGCTTGCATAACTAAACGATCAGGCTTGCAAACATAGACTCGGACTTTTCGCAAAAGTTCTCCCCCTCCAAGCAAGTTTCCGGCATGCACTGATTTGGCACACACGAAAAACGCAGCACGGGCAACGCCGACTGCGCGAATAATCTTGTCGCCGGTTTTATGACGCGTCCAATGCTCCCGACGGGCCAATAAACTCAACGTTTTCCCAGCTTTCGGGCAACCTGCTATTGAGTCGGGGCTTATGCAAAAAGTTCCCGCTTCAATAACCAGCCGATTTTACCCGAGCTGCGCACCGTAATCTCACATTGCCACGAATGCCCGGCTATTGTGCCGCTCCCCCCCTCTATATACTAGTGGGCCGTGTGACCCTTTGATTCGCCGATCCAGGCGTCCTGTCTGCGCCAGTCCTTCGGATCGCTTTTTGCGGAATCCTTCAAATGAGCCAACAGTTTCAACACGATGTCCTGGTGATCGGTAGCGGCGCAGCCGGCTTGAGCCTTGCGCTGACGCTTCCCAGCCACCTGCGTATTGCGGTTTTGAGTAAAGGCGACCTGGCCAACGGCTCGACATTCTGGGCCCAGGGCGGTGTGGCCGCGGTGCTGGACGACACCGACACGGTGCAATCCCATGTCGAAGACACCCTCAACGCCGGCGGTGGCCTGTGCAATGAAGACGCGGTGCGCTTTACCGTCGAGCATAGCCGCGAGGCGATCCAATGGCTGATCGACCAGGGTGTGCCCTTCACCCGTGACGAACACGCAGGCAGTGACGACGGCGGTTTCGAGTTCCACCTCACGCGTGAAGGCGGCCACAGCCACCGCCGCATCATCCACGCAGCCGACGCCACCGGCGCCGCCATCTTCAAAACACTGCTCGAACAGGCTCGCCAGCGCCCCAATATCGAGTTGCTGGAGCAGCGCGTTGCTGTCGACCTGATCACTGAAAAACGCCTGGGCCTGCCGGGCGAACGCTGCCTCGGCGCCTACGTGCTCAACCGTGGCAGCGGTGAAGTCGACACCTACGGCGCGCGCTTCACCATCCTGGCCTCCGGTGGCGCAGCCAAGGTCTACCTGTATACCAGCAACCCCGATGGGGCCTGCGGTGACGGCATTGCCATGGCCTGGCGTTCGGGCTGCAGGGTGGCCAACCTGGAATTCAACCAGTTCCACCCCACTTGCCTGTATCACCCACAGGCCAAGAGTTTCCTGATCACCGAAGCCCTGCGCGGCGAAGGTGCACACCTGAAGCTGCCGAACGGCGAGCGCTTCATGCAACGCTTCGACCCGCGCGCCGAGCTGGCCCCACGGGATATCGTCGCCCGTGCGATCGACCACGAAATGAAGCGCCTGGGCATCGACTGCGTTTATCTGGATATCAGCCACAAGCCCGAAGCTTTCATCAAAAGCCACTTCCCGACCGTCTACGAACGCTGCCTGGCCTTCAACATCGACATCACCAAAGGCCCGATCCCCGTGGTTCCGGCCGCGCACTACACCTGCGGTGGCGTGATGGTCGACCAGCACGGGCGTACCGACGTACCCGGCCTGTATGCGATTGGCGAAACCAGCTTCACCGGCCTGCACGGCGCCAACCGCATGGCCAGCAACTCGCTGCTCGAATGCTTCGTGTACGCCCGTTCGGCGGCGGCGGATATTCTCGAGCAACTGCCGCGCGTCCCGGTACCGGCCGCCCTGCCCCGCTGGGATGCGAGCCAGGTCACCGACTCGGACGAAGACGTGATCATCGCCCACAACTGGGACGAGCTGCGGCGCTTCATGTGGGACTACGTGGGAATCGTGCGCACCAACAAGCGCCTCGCACGCGCGCAACACCGTGTGCGGTTGCTGTTGGATGAGATTGATGAGTTCTACAGCAACTATAAGGTCAGCCGCGACCTGATCGAATTGCGCAACCTGGCCCAGGTAGCTGAACTGATGATCCGCTCGGCCATGGAACGCAAGGAAAGCCGAGGCCTGCATTACACCCTCGACTACCCGCAGATGCTGCCAGAGGCGCGCGACACTATTCTGGTGCCAACCACCTACGGCGGCTGAACTTGAGGCGTACCCGCAGGCGCCGATGCACATCGGCCGCCTGCGCGTCGTGGGGCACACAGATCGAACGCACCCGCCACTCCCCCGGCACCCGGTAGCGCAGCACCACGGCCAATGGCAGTGCCAGGCTGTCGGGACGTAACTGCACGCTGTGCCAACCGCGCTGCCGACTGAACAGCTGCCAACCCTCTTCGTCACGGCGCAAGCCAGAAATCGACGAACGGTGAGTCAGCAGGACATGGCGCGGCAACACCCAGGCGGCGTGCGCAATGCACAGCAGCACGCCAAGGGAGGCAAGCGGCAGATCGACGATCAGCAGAGCACCCAACGCCAAAAGCTGGGCAAAGAGATACGCCGCCAGCAACAGCCGTGAGGCCTGCCAGCGGCATTCAAAGCGATTACTTGGGCTGGACACGATCCAGGATCATCCGGACCATGCGCTGCAACTCCGGGTCTTCCGACTCGGCCCGCTCCATGAACCAGCCGAACATGTCCTGGTCTTCGCATTCCAGCAGCCGCACATACAAGTCACGATCCACCTGATTGAGGGTGGCGTAGACCTCTTTGACGAATGGCACCAACAACACATCCAGCTCAAGCATGCCACGACGGCTGTGCCAGTAGAGGCGATTGAGTTCTACATTTTCGACCATGGAGCGCTCCTCAAATAGCGCGCAAGTATACAGGCCCGACGGCACCGGAACAGTCGGCTTTGGTCGACCCATACTGAAACTATCCATTTACCGGGCGCCCCTCTATGATGCACCCATGACTTTTTGACCTGCGATGACCCATGGCTGACTCTGCTTTCTTCTGCCCCCTGCCCCACGAAGGCGTTCTCGCCGTCCGCGGCGCCGACGCTGCCAAATTCCTGCAGGGCCAACTGACCTGCAACCTCAATTACCTGAGCGACACCCAGGCCAGCCTTGGCGCGCGCTGCACGCAAAAGGGGCGCATGCAGTCAAGCTTTCGCATTCTGTTGCAAGGGGATGGCGTACTGCTGGCGATGGCCACCGAGCTGCTGGAAACGCAGTTGGCCGACCTGAAAAAATACGCGGTGTTCTCCAAGTCCAAGCTCACCGATGAAAGCGCCGCCTGGGTGCGCTTCGGGGTGATCAACGGCGATCAGGTCCTCAGCAGCCTCGGCCTCGAGCTGCCGGCCGAGACGGACAGCGTCGCCCGCCACGAACAACTGATCGCCATCCGTGTGTCCCCGAGCCGCGCCGAACTCTGGGTGCCGGCCGAGCAAGCCGACACCCTGCGCAGCCAATTGGCCGCACAGCTAACACAAACCGATCTGAATGAATGGCTGCTGGGTCAGATTCGCGCAGGCATCGGCCAAGTAATGCCGCAAACACGCGAGCTGTTCATCCCGCAGATGCTCAACCTGCAAGCCGTGGGCGGCGTGAGTTTCAAAAAAGGCTGCTACACCGGCCAGGAAATCGTCGCGCGCATGCAGTACCTGGGCAAACTCAAGCGTCGCCTGTACCGCTTGCGCCTGGATGCGGCTGAAATGCCCGAGCCCGGCACCCCGCTGTTTTCTCCCAGCCACAACAGCTCGATCGGCGAAGTGGTGCTTGCAGCAAAAGCCGACCAGGCCATTGAACTTCTGGCGGTATTGCAAGCCGAAGCAGCCGATAGTGGCGATGTGCACATAGGCACACTGGAAGGCCCCGGTTTGCAGCTGCTTGACCTGCCTTACACGCTCGACCGCGATCGAGAGATCCAGCGTTAGTCGCCGTACCTTATTGCAACACCCTAGAGATCATGAATGAACAAGCTGGCGGAAAAAGTCCAACAGGCTTTGATTACGGCCATCGACAACGATGACCTGGTTCTGCCGACATTACCGGAAGTGGCCCTGAATATCCGTCAGGCCGCCGAAAACCCGGATATCAGCATCAGCCACTTGAGCAAAGTGATCGGTCGAGACACGGCGTTGTCCGCGCGCCTGATCAAAGTGGTGAACAGCCCTTTGTTGCGCGCCACCCAGGAAGTCACCGACCTGCACACCGCCATCACGCGGCTGGGCACCAACTACAGCAGCAACCTGGCCATCGGCCTGGTGATGGAGCAAATCTTCCACGCCCGCTCGGAAGCCGTCGAACAAAAGATGCGTGACGTGTGGCGCCGCAGCCTCGAAGTGGCGGGCGTCAGTTATGCCTTGTGCCGCAGCCACAGCCAGCTCAAGCCCGACCAGGCAGCGCTCGGCGGCCTGGTGCACCAGATCGGCGTACTGCCGATCCTGACCTACGCCGAAGACCACTACGAGTTGCTGTCAGACCCCGTCAGCCTCAACCACGTGATCGACAGCATCCACCCGCTGCTGGGTGACAAACTGCTCGGTGGCTGGGACTTCCCGGAGATGCTGGCGAAACTGCCAGGGCAGTATTTGAACCTGGAACGCGACTCGGCCAGCCTGGACTACATCGACCTGGTGCAGGTTGCCGTGCTGTATTGCCATCGCGGCACCGACCACCCCCTGGCGGACGTGCACGTCGCCAACCTCCCCGCCATCAAGAAGCTGCGGTTCGACCCCTATAGCGAAACCCTGCGCGCCGAGCTGGATGAAGCACGCTCGATGTTCTACTGATCAACCGGCGATAAAACTCACCCGCACCTTCAACCCCGCCTGCGCGCCATCATGCAGACTGATCTGCGCCAGATGCGCCCGGCAGATTTCGCCGACGATCGCCAGGCCCAGGCCGGAGCCCATGCCCTGCTGGCTGCGTCGGTAGAAGCGCTCGAATACCCGATCGCGCTCATCCAGCGGAATGCCCGGGCCGTCATCCTCGACTTCCAGCACCGCCGGCGCCGTGACCCGCAGAATCACGTTACCGCCCGGCGGCGTGTGCGCCAGGGCGTTGTCCACCAGGTTGCTCAACAACTCGTTCAACAGCGTCGGCTCACCGCGCAGCCACACCGGCTCATCGGCCTCCAGCGCCAGCGCCACGCCACGCGCATGGGCGAGGGGCGCCATGGCCATGCCCAGCTCACGCGCCAGTTGGCTGAGGTCGAGCAACTGGGCACCGCCTTCAGCAATCGCCCGGGCGCCGTTTTCGATGCGGGCCAGGGACAACAATTGATTGGCCAAGTGTGTCAGGCGGTCAGTGCCTTGAGCAGCGGTCTCCAATGTACTGCGCCAGATGGCCGGTTCCTCGGCGCGTAAACCCAGCTCCAGGCGCGCCTTGAGTGCCGCAAGCGGCGTGCGTAATTCGTGGGCGGCATCGGCAATGAACTGCGCCTGGCGTTCGAACTGGCCGCGCAGTCGCTCGGTAAAGTGGTTGAGCGACCGCACCAGCGGGCCGAACTCATGCTGCACTTCCACCAGCGGCAGGGGCCGCAGGTCGTCTGGCTGACGCTCTTCCACCGCCGTGCGCAGACGCTCCAGCGGGCGCAATGCAGCGCTGACGGCAAACCACACCAACAGCAAGGCGCCGACTGCAAGCATGCCCAGGCGCAGCAACGTGTCGGCCATCAGGCTGCGGGCCATGCTGACGCGCGCTTCATCGGTCTCAGCCACGCGAATTTCCGCCATGCCGTTCATATTCGGCTCTGAGACCGCCTTGAGCAGGCTCACCACCCGTACGGGCTGGCCCTGGTAAACCGCATCATAAAAGCGTGCCAGCGCCGGGTAATCGTCGGTGCGCGGCGTGCCCGGAGGGGGCCCGGGAAGGTTTTCATAGCCAGAGATCAGCTTCTGATCAATGTCATTGACCTGATAGTAAATGCGCCCGGCGCTGTCGTACGCGAAGGTGTCCAAGGCAACGTAAGGCACATTGGCGCTCAGGGTGCCGTCCACCTGCGTCAACCCGGCGGCGATCGTGCGCGCCGAGGCCAGCAGCGTGCGGTCGTAAGCGGTATCGGCCGCCTCGCGACCGTTCCAGTAGGCACTCATGCCGCTGGCAAACATCAGCAACACCAGCAACACCGCCAGGTTCCACAGCAGGCGCCAGCGCAGGCTGCTGGGCTTATGCATCACGGGCTTCCAACAGGTAGCCGAGGCCCCGGAAAGTCACAATGGCAATGGGCTGGCCGTCGAGTTTCTTGCGCAGACGATGCACGTAGATTTCGATGGCATCCGGGCTGGCTTCCTCGTCCAGGCCGAACACCTGGGACGCGAGCTGCTCCTTGCTCATCACCCGCCCCGGGCGGGCGATCAACGCCTCGAGCACCGCCTGTTCGCGGGAGGTCAACGTCATCAGCTCGCCGCCCACGGTGAAACGGCGGGTGTCGAGGTCATAGACCAGCACACCGCACGCCTGCTGGCGCTCGCCGCCCAGCACACTGCGCCGCAGCAGCGCCTTGACCCGCGCCTCCAGCTCCGTCAGTTCGAAGGGCTTGGCCAGGTAGTCGTCGGCGCCCAGGTTCAGGCCATGCACGCGGTCCTTCACGTCACTGCGCGCAGTCAGCATCAACACAGGCAGATTTTTCCCACGCGCCCGCAGACGCGCCAGCACCTCGAAACCGTCCAGGCGCGGCAGCCCCACATCGAGGATGACCACCGCGTATTCCTCACTGCTCAAGGCCAGGTCCGCAGCCACCCCGTCGTGCAGCACGTCGACGGTCAAACCCGTGCTCTTGAGCGCCTGGGCGACACTTTCGGCGAGTTGCAGATGGTCTTCAACCAGGAGGACACGCATGGATTTCTACCTCATTCAGGGGTGGTCGACGCCACGCTTTGGCGGGCAGTTTACAGGCGCCGCCTGCCCTGTGAAGCCCGAAAACATTGAAAGACAGTTGAAAGGTTAGTGAAAGCTTCGCCCTTTAGCATCCAGCCACGGTGGTCTATGCCCGCCGAGCTGCCCGATCCGTAGCGCCCGAAAAACGCCTCGAAGCGTTTTCGCCAAAATAAGAACAATAACTGGAGTTCCAACGATGCTGCCGACACAGCCCCAGGCTTGCCCGCCTGTTCGTTTTTCTCGCCTTTCCCAGACCGCCCTCGCCAGTGCCACTGCCCTTGCCGGCTTTTCGCCGCTTAGCCAGGCCGCCTTCTTCGAAGACAGTAGCGCGACCCTCGAAACCCGCAACATGTACTTCAACCGCGACTTTCGCGACGGCACCAGCGCGCAACAATCCAAGCGCGACGAATGGGCCCAGGGGTTCATGCTCAACCTGCAGTCGGGCTACACCGACGGCACCGTCGGTTTTGGCGTAGATGCACTGGGCATGCTCGGGGTCAAGCTCGACTCCAGCCCGGACCGCACCGGCACCGGCCTGCTGCCAACGCACGACGATGGCCGGGCCGCCGACGAATACTCCAAACTGGGCCTGACCGGCAAAGTGAAGATCTCCGCCACCGAGCTGAAGATCGGTTCACTGATCCCTGAACTGCCGATCCTCAAGCCCAACGACGGGCGCATCCTGCCGCAAACCTTCAACGGTGGCCTGTTGACCTCCAAGGAGTTCAAGAACCTGGTGTTCACCGGCGGCCGTCTGGACAAGGCCAAGGACCGTGACGACAGCAATTACGAAGACATCGGCCTCAACAACCGCAACAGCCGCTTCGTCAGCGGTGCCACCGGCAAGCATTTCAACTTCGGTGGCGTGGACTACAGGTTCGCCGACAAGATCACCGGCAGTTACCACTTCGCCCAACTCGATGACGTGTACCGCCAGCATTTCCTCGGCCTCGTGGCCTCACGCCCGATGGGCCCCGGCACCTTTGGTGCCGACCTGCGGCTGGCCATCAGCGATGACACCGGCAGCGCCCGTGGCGGCAAGATCGACAACCAATCCCTCAACGGCCTGTTCAGCTATGCGCTCAATGGCCATAAGCTGAGCGCCGGCTACCAGCACATGTCCGGCGATAGCGCGTTTCCCTACGTTGATGGCAGCGACCCGTACCTGGTCAACTTCGTCCAGATCAACGACTTTGCCGGCGCCGACGAACGCTCCTGGCAGGCGCGCTACGACTACGACTTCGCCAAGCTGGGGATTCCCGGCTTGAGTTTCATGAGCCGTTACCTCTCGGGTGGCAATATCAAACTCAATAATGGCGAGACGGGCCGGGAATGGGAACGCAACAGCGAGATCAAGTACGTGGTGCAAAGCGGCACGTTCAAGGACGTGGCCGTGCGCCTGCGCAATGCCACGTACCGCTCCAACTATTCAGCCCGTGATGCGGACGAAATGCGTGTGCTGGTCAGTTACAGCATCGCGCTCTGGTAGTAGCCCCTCATAACAACAAAGACGGAGATCACCATGACCTATTCACTGCGTAAATTGGCCCTCGCCGCCGGCTGTATGCTGTTCGCCGGCCAACTGCTGGCCGCCGACGAACCCAAGCGCCCGGAATGCATCGCCCCGGCCTCGCCCGGCGGTGGTTTTGACCTGACCTGCAAACTGGCGCAAAGCGCGCTGGTCAACGAAAAGCTGCTGAGCAAGCCGATGCGCGTGACCTACATGCCAGGCGGCGTGGGCGCGGTGGCTTACAACGCGGTGGTGGCGCAGCGCCCTGCGGACGCTGGCACGCTGGTGGCCTGGTCCAGCGGTTCGTTGCTGAACCTGGCCCAAGGCAAGTTCGGGCGCTTCGATGAAAGCGCCGTGCGTTGGCTGGCGGCGGTTGGCACCAGCTACGGGGCCATCGCAGTGAAAGCCGATTCGCCCTACAAGACCTTGGACGATCTGGTCAAAGCCTTGAAGAAAGATCCCGGCAGCGTGGTCATCGGTTCCGGCGGCACCGTCGGCAGCCAGGACTGGATGCAAACTGCACTGATCGCCAAGGCCGCCGGGATCAACCCGCGCGAGCTGCGTTATGTAGCCCTCGAAGGCGGCGGTGAAATCGCCACCGCCCTGCTCGGTGGCCACATCCAGGTGGGCAGTACCGACATCTCCGACTCCATGCCGCACATCCTCAGCGGTGACATGCGCCTGTTGGCGGTGTTCTCCGAAGAGCGTCTGGACGAGCCGGAAATGAAGAACATTCCGACCGCCAAAGAGCAAGGCTACGACATCGTGTGGCCGGTCGTGCGTGGCTTCTACCTCGGGCCAAAAGTCAGCGATGCCGACTACGCCTGGTGGAAAGAAGCCTTCGACAAACTGCTGGCCTCCGAGGAGTTCGCCAAGCTGCGTGACCAGCGCGAGCTGTTCCCGTTCGCCATGACCGGCCCGGAGCTGGACACCTACGTGAAGAAACAGGTGGCTGACTACAAAGTGCTGGCCAAAGAGTTTGGCCTGATCCAGTAATCGCCCCTCTTCTTGCTCGGCCACGCCTTGCTAACAGCGGGCGTGGCCCAGGAGTTCCGCATGCTCTTACAACGCATTTTCGCCTCAGTAATGCTGCTGGTCTGCGCGGGTCTCGCGCTGATGGCCTGGCCGTATCAGGCGGCATTTTCCTACGAGCCGGTAGGCCCTCGCGCCTACCCACTGCTGATGCTCGGGCTGATGAGCCTGGGCCTGATCTACATGATCATCCGTCCACAGCCGACTAAACACACCGAAGAAGAACCCGCGCTGGACCGCGAAACCCTGATCAAGATCGGCATTTGTGTCGGCCTGTTGATCGTGTTCGCCGGCACGTTCGAACCGCTGGGTTTCATCCTCAGCAGCATGCTGATCGGCATCCCCATGGCGCGCCTGTATGGCGGCCGCTGGCTGCCCAGCGTGGTGATCGTCAGCCTGATGGCCATCGGTCTTTATCTGCTGTTCGATAAAGCCATGGATGTTCCGCTGCCCCTCGGCCTGCTCGACGTTCTGGAGAACTGATATGGATACTTTTGGCTATTTGGGCCAGGGCTTCGGCGTTGCACTGTCCCCTTACAACCTGGTGACCGCGCTCTGCGGTACCTTGATCGGCACCGTGGTCGGCCTGTTGCCGGGCCTGGGCCCGATCAACGGCGTGGCACTGTTGATCCCCATCGCCTTCGCCCTCGGCCTGCCGCCAGAATCGGCGCTGATCCTGCTGGCAGCCGTGTACCTGGGCTGCGAATACGGCGGCCGGATCAGCTCGATCCTGCTGAACATCCCAGGCGAAGCCTCTACCGTGATGACCACCCTCGACGGCTACCCGATGGCCCGCAAAGGCCTGGCCGGTGTGGCGTTGTCGCTGTCAGCCTGGAGTTCGTTCATCGGCGCGTTTATCGCCACCTGCGGCATGGTGTTGTTTGCACCGCTGCTGGCCAAGTGGGCGATAGCCTTCGGCCCGGCAGAATATTTCGTACTGATGGTGTTCGCGATTGTCTGCCTGGGCGGCATGGCCGGCGACAAACCGCTGAAGACGTTTGTGGCGGCGCTGATCGGTTTGTTCCTGTCGGCCGTAGGCATTGACGCCAACAGCGGCGTGTACCGGTTTACCGGCGATAACATTCACCTCACCGACGGTATCCAGTTTGTGGTGCTGGTGCTCGGTCTGTTCTCCATCAGCGAGATTCTGTTGCTGCTGGAAAAAACCCACCGTGGCCAAGAAGCGGTAAAAGCCACCGGACGGATGATGTTCAACTTGAAGGAAGCTGGCGCGGTGTTCGTGGTGAACATCCGTTGCGGCCTGCTCGGTTTCATCATGGGCGTGCTGCCGGGCGCTGGTGCGACACTGGCATCAGCCGTTGCCTACATGACCGAGAAACGAATCGCTGGCGCCAGCGGCAAATTCGGCCAGGGCGACATGCGCGGCCTTGCGGCACCGGAAACCGCGATCGGCGCATCCGCCTGCGGTGCCCTGGTACCGATGCTGACCCTCGGCGTACCCGGCTCGGGCACCACGGCGGTGATGATCGGCGCACTGTCGCTGTACAACATCACCCCCGGCCCGCTGCTGTTCCAACAGCAGCCGGACATCGTCTGGGGCCTGATCGCCTCGCTGTTTATCGCCAACATCATGCTGGTGATCCTCAACATCCCGATGATCCGCATCTTCACGCGCATCCTCGCCGTGCCGAACTGGGCACTGGTGCCGGTGATCGCGATCATCACCGCGATTGGTGTGTATGCGGTTCACGCCACCACCTTCGACCTGTTCCTGATGGTCGGTATCGGCATCTTCGGTTACATCCTGCGCAAGCTGGACTTCCCGCTGTCGCCGGTGCTGCTGGGCTTTATCCTCGGCGGTTTGATGGAACAGAACCTGCGCCGCGCACTGTCGATCTCCAACGGCGCGCTGGACATCCTCTGGTCCAGCCCGATCACCTTTGGTGTGTGGGTGCTGACCGCGCTGATGTTGATGTTCCCGCTGGTGCGCATCTACCGCAAACGTGCCCTGCAGCGTCGCGCCGTGGCCGATGTCTGAGGTCACCTTTAAACATTGGTGGGGAACACCGCTGGTCGGCCTGGCCGGCGGTTACCTGGCCAGCCTGGTCGGCTGGCCTTTGCCGTATATGGTCGGTTCGTTGCTGGCGATTATCCTGGTGCGTTGCCTTACGCCGTGGCAATTGGCGGAGATTCCCGGCGGGCGCAAATGCGGCCAATGGGTGGTGGGCATCGGCATCGGCCTGCACTTCACGCCAATGGTGATCGAGCAGGTGATGAGCCATTTCGGCCTAATCTTCATGGGCGCGTTGATCACCAGCCTGTCGAGCATCGTCGGCGTGTGGCTGATGCGCCGTAGCGGTGAAGACCGCGCCACCGCGTTTTTCTCCAGCATGCCGGGCGGCTCCGGGGAGATGGTCAACCTCGGCGCACGCAATGGCGCGGTGCTCAGCCGCGTCGCGGCGGGCCAGAGTCTGCGGGTACTGGCGGTGGTGCTGTGTGTACCGGCGATTTTCAAGTACTTGCTGGACGGTGGCGCGCCGCAGTTTCATCCGGCGCCGGTGAGTTGGGCGTGGCTGGCCCTGCTGTTTCCGCTTGGCGCGTTGGTGGCCTGGGGTTGGCAGCGTTTGCGTCAGCCGAACCCGTGGCTGTTCGGGCCGTTGCTGGTGAGTGCCACCGCCAGCGTCGTGTGGGACTTGCACATCGGCCTGCCCGACGGCGGCAGCCAGATCGGCCAATGGCTGATCGGCAGCGGCCTGGGTTGCCACTTCAACCGTCAGTTCTTTCGCCGCGCGCCATCGTTCATGGGCCGCACCTTGATCGGCACAGCCTTGACCATGGCGCTGGCGACATTGGCCGCCGTGGGTTTAAGCGCCCTGACCCATCTGGACCTGCGCTCACTGACCCTCGGCATGATGCCCGGCGGGATTGCCGAGATGAGCCTCACGGCCGAAACCCTGCAACTGTCGGTGCCGCTGGTGACGGCGATGCAGGTGATGCGTTTGCTGTTCGTGTTGTTTTTGGCGGAACCGTTGTTTCGGCACTGGAACCGCAGGCCTGAACAGACTTAGCGCCTGGCACAAATCAAAATGTGGGAGGGGGCTTGCCCCCGATGACGGTGTATCAGCTAGCACATCTGCAGCTGACCCACTGCTATCGGGCGCAAGCCCCCTCCCACATTTTCAATTTGTGTTGGGCTTTAGAGTGGCGGCAAGCGCCACTCGATCGGCGTCTCGCCATTTTGCTCAAGAAACTTGTTGGTGCGGCTGAAATGCCCGCAGCCCAAAAACCCACGGTACGCCGACAACGGCGAGGGGTGCACCGACGTCAGCACCAAGTGCTTGGTTGCATCGATCAGCTTCTGCTTGCCCTGGGCATGGGCGCCCCACAGCAGGAAGACCAAGTGCGGCTGATGTTCGCTGACCACTTCGATAATCCGGTCGGTAAAGAACTGCCAGCCCTTGCCCGCATGGGCGTTGGCGTTGGCGCGCTCCACGGTCATGGTGGTGTTGAGCATCAGCACACCCTGGTCGGCCCAGCTTTGCAGGTAGCCGTGGTTGGGGATGTCGATATTCAGGTCGCGTTTGAGCTCTTTGTAGATGTTGACCAGCGACGGCGGCGCCGGCACGCCCGGTTGCACCGAGAAACACAGCCCGTGGGCCTGGCCGGGGCCGTGGTAAGGGTCCTGGCCGAGGATCACCACCTTGACCTTGTCCAACGGCGTTGAGTTGAGGGCGTTGAAAATCAGCGGACCGGGCGGGTAGATCTCCTTGCCGGCGGCATGCTCCTGACGCAGGAACTCACGCAATTGCGCCATGTACGGCTGCTCGAACTCGTCCCGCAGGGCGTGTTTCCAGCTGGGTTCGAGTTTGATACGGTCGCCTTCGGTCATAGTTGAACTGTCTTGTAGAAAAGAATGAGGCGAACCCTAGGAAAGCCGACCCGGCTTGTCAATTGATCTGACACACCATCGGCACTTTCCCACGAAGCGATCATACTGATCCTTCACTTTCTCGATTGAGGTCACGATGAACCTGCACTTCGAAGAACTGACCGGCAGCGACGGTGCCCGCATCGGCATCGCCAGCCTGGACGCTGAAAAGTCCCTCAATGCCCTCTCCTTACCCATGATTCTGGCCCTGAGCGAGCGCCTGGATGCCTGGGCCAAAGATCCGAGCATCGTCTGCGTACTGTTGCGCGGCAATGGGCCCAAGGCCTTTTGCGCCGGTGGCGAAGTGCGCAGCCTGGCCATGGCTTGCCGCGAAAAACCCGGTGAGGTGCCCGCCCTGGCCGCGCAGTTTTTTGCCGCCGAATACCGCCTCGACTACCGCCTGCACACCTACCCCAAACCATTGCTCTGCTGGGGCCACGGCTATGTGCTGGGTGGCGGCATGGGCCTGTTGCAAAGCGCGGCGGTGCGCATCGTCACACCGAGCAGCCGGTTGGCCATGCCCGAGGTGAGCATCGGCCTGTACCCCGATGTGGGTGCCAGTTGGTTCCTGTCGCGCTTGCCAGGCAAGCTCGGTGTGTTCCTTGGCCTTACCGGCGCGCATATCAATGGGCGTGACGCCCTGGACTTGGGCCTGGCCGACCGCTTCCTGCGGGATGATCAGCAGGACGAACTGATTGATGGCCTGCTGCAATTGAACTGGCAGGAACAAACGCCGATGCAGCTCAACAGCCTGCTTAAAGCGCTGGCCCAGGAAGCCGTCGAGTACCAACCCGAGGCGCAATGGCTGCCGCGCCGGGCGCAGATCGACGAATGGCTCGACGTGGCTGACGTGCGCTCTGCCTGGCGCGCCCTGAGCCAACTGCACGACCACGCCGACCCGCTGTTCAGCCGTGCCGGCAAGACCCTGAGCGAAGGCTGCCCGCTGACGGCGCACCTGGTGTGGGAACAGATCCAGCGCGCGCGCCACCTGTCCCTTGCCCAGGTGTTCCAGATGGAATACACCCTGAGCCTCAATTGCTGTCGCCACCCGGAATTCAGCGAAGGGGTGCGCGCGCGGTTGATCGACAAAGACCAGAAGCCCCACTGGCACTGGCCGGACATCAACACGATCCCGGAAGCAGTGGTGCAGGCGCACTTCACCAAAGTGTGGGAAGGCCGGCATCCGCTGGCGGATCTGTCTGATTACTGAATAAGGTTTCGCCCACAAAAAACGGCGCTTCCTGCGCCGTTTGCATTCATGACCGATCAGCGGTGACCACCGCGGCCGCCTCGATCGCCACCTCGGTCACCACCGCGACCGTCGTGCCCGCGATTGCCCCGGTGATCACCATTGCCCCGGTGATCGCCCCAACCCTGGTTCGGGTAGGGCCGGTAACCCGCCCTTGGCCCCGAGGGGTAGTAGCGCGGTGGCGGCTGGTAATAGCGCGGCGCCGAGTAGTAACGCGGGGCCGGTGCGTAGTAACGCGGTGCAGGGTAGTAATCGCGGCGGTACTGATACGCCGAGCCACCCCCGTAGTAATAAACCGGTGCCGGTGAGGTGTAGACCTCGGATCGATAGTAGCTCTGGCCTCCATCGTAGTAAGGCGCACAGGCAGAAAGGGTAAGACCGAGTAAAGCGCTGAGCAGCAGTCGTCGATACATGGCGGCCTCCTGGACCGCGAAAGAGCACCTCCAGCGACGCTGGAGGGCGGCACCCAGCTTTCGCCGAATGACAAAGTATCGGACATCAAAAACCAAATCTGGTGCGTTTTGGTAACAACTTGATACATGAACGTGGGGCGCCGATATGCCCTCTCCTCGCCTGAGCCGGCATCGCGCCCGCTGGTCAATTCACTTTATCGATTCACTAATTTTTTCTGGTTCGAAACCTTTTCGATTGCGATGATGTCACTATGACATTGCGCAAAGCCAGGGAGGCTCTAGCGTGCGCCCTTCGCTAACATGCCGGATCCGAGCCATGAAAATTTCCACCAAGCTGCTGCTTTCATTTCTACTGTGCGCACTGGTCACCCTCGGGGTCGGCCTACTGGGTATCAAAAGCGTCGTGCGTCTCTCCAACGCATTGGAACTGACGTTCTCCAACAACCTGGTCTCCGTGAGCAACACCGCGGCCACCCTCAATGGCCTGGTCGCCCACAACCGGGGTCTGTACCGCTTACTGGACGCCAGCAAGGGCGACGTCTCGGCCCAGGACCGCGACCGCGTCAGCCAGGACATCGCCAACGAACTCAAACGCAGCCAGACCGCCTACGCCACCTACCGCGCCACGCCGCTGGAAGACGACGAACGGGCAGCCGGCGACAAGCTCGACCAGATCTGGCCGAACTACATCGGCAATTCCGAACGCATTATCGCGATGATGAACAGCGGTCAGCTCGAACAGGCGCGCGCACAGCTCAACAGCACCAATAATGAGCTGTTCCGCCAGGCCCGCGAGCTGATCCGCGTGATGATCGACTCCAACAACCGCCAGATCCAGGAAGGCGCCATCGCCGCCGACGACCTGCGCAGCAGCGCGTTGACCTGGATGATCAGCGGCATCGTGCTGGCCTTCATCATTGCCCTCACCATTGGCATGCTGATCACCCGCCTGATCACCCGCCCCATCGCCCAAGCGGTCGAGAGTGCTCAACGCATTGCCAAGGGCGACCTGACCCAAGCGATCATCACCGACCGCACCGACGAAGCCGGGCACTTGCTGATGGCCCTGGCCGATATGCAGGGCGGCCTGAAAAGCACCCTGGTGGAAATCGCCAATGCCTCCGACCAGCTCGCCTCGGCCGCCGAAGAACTCAGCGCGGTCACCGACGAAAGCAGCCGTGGCCTGACCCGCCAGAATGACGAAATCCAACAAGCCGCCACCGCCGTGAACCAGATGACGGCGGCGGTGGACGAAGTGGCAAGCAACGCGGTGTCGACCTCGGAAGCATCGCGCCAGGCCACCACGGAAGCCGAGGACGGCCGCCAACAAGTGGAACAGGCAGTGTCGGGCATGTCATCGATGGTGGGCGAGATCAACGGTTCCACGCAATCGGTTGCAGACCTTGCCGCCCAAGTGCGCGAGATCGGCAAGGTGATCGACGTGATTCGCGGCATCGCCGACCAGACCAACCTGCTGGCGCTCAACGCGGCCATCGAAGCCGCCCGCGCGGGTGAGCAAGGTCGCGGTTTTGCAGTGGTGGCCGATGAAGTGCGGGCGCTGGCCCATCGCACCCAGACCTCCACGGTCGATATCGAAAAAATGATCGGTGACGTACAGACCGGTGCCGACGACGCAGTGGCCGCGATGAACAAGAGCCTGACCTGGGCCAACAACACCCAGACCCTGGCGCAAAACGCCGGTGAAGCACTGGTGCGCATCACCGCCAGTGTGGCGAAGATCAACGAGCGCAACCTGGTGATCGCGTCGGCGTCCGAAGAACAGGCGCAAGTGGCCCGCGAAGTGGACCGCAACCTGCTCAACATCCAGGACCTGTCGACCCAGACCGCCGCCGGTGCCCACCAGACCAACGCGTCCAGCCAGGACCTGTCGCGTCTGGCGACCTCGTTCAACGTGCTGGTCAGCAAGTTCCAGCTGTAACCGCCGCAGTGCCGTGCGCGACACCGTGTTGGATGCCAGCTGCTTGGTGACTACCTAGTACAACCCGGCCCGCACCTGGACCGCCGAGAACTCGGTGGGCAGCGGGTCGCTGGGCTGGAACGGGACTGACCAGCGCTGTATCGTGCAGGGACTTCCAAGGCCCTGCACGACCACCCCATGACCACGCCCACCCTTTGCCCTGCCTGCGGCGCCCGCAACGACTGTACCCTGGCCGACCCACGCACCGCCGACCAGGCCTGCTGGTGCTACAGCGTCACCATCGACCCGGCAGTGCTTGCAGCGCTGCCCGACGAACTGCGCAACACCGCCTGCCTGTGCCCACGCTGTGCCCAGGTCGACGAACAGTTGAGTCGCCGCGATGCGCGTTGATCGCTTCCTCAGCAACCTGCCGCGCTTCAACCGTCAGCAAGTGCGTGTGTTGCTAGTGGAGCGGCGGGTGACGGTCGATGGCATGGCGGTCTGCGACCCTCACCATGAGGTGCGCGAATTCAACCGCGTGTGCGTGGACGGCGAGGTGCTGCAAGCCGGTAAACCAGCGCGTTATTTCATGCTGCACAAACCCCGGGGTTGCGTGAGCGCCACCACGGACCCGCAGCACCCGACAGTCCTGGATTGGCTGGATGAGCCGGACAAAGACGAGTTGCATATCGCCGGTCGCCTGGATCTCAACACCACCGGGTTGATGCTGATCACCAACGACGGCCAGTGGTCGCGACGCCTGACGCAACCGAGCACCAAACTGCCCAAGGTCTACCGCGTGCAGACCGAGCAGGACATCGGCCCCGAGTACGCGGCGACGTTTGCAGCGGGCCTGTATTTTGCGTTTGAAGACCTGACCACTCAACCAGCCGACCTGGTGTTGATCGGCCCGCGATTGGCGCGTTTGAGCATCATCGAGGGGCGCTATCACCAGGTGAAGCGCATGTTCGGGCATTTCAACAACAAGGTGATTGGCCTGCATCGCGAACGCATGGGGCCGCTTGAGTTGGACAGTGCGTTGGCATCCGGTGAATATCGGGCGTTGACCTGGGACGAAATCCGACAGGTCTGACGACCGTTCAGCCGGTGATGGCAAAAACCTATTTCTGCGCCTTGCACCATCCCGAGTCTGTGCTTGAATCAAGCTCACCAGTTCAAATATGACTGGCGAGTCGCCTATAACCTCCAAGAAACACATTGCCGCGCCCGCGCCGTATCCACGGGCCCTCTAGGCAAACTGCCCGCCATAACAACACCCGTCGGCCAGCCGTCATCGGATCGACATGGGCCTCCCTTTTCCAGGCGTATGCCTACCTGTCACAAAGCTCGTGCAGAGTGATCTGCGCGCCCTACCCGCTTGCCAGGAGTCTTACGACATGAGGCCAGAAATCGCTGTGTTGGATATACAGGGTCAGTATCGGGTTTACACGGAGTTCTATCGCGCGGATGCTGCGGCAAAGACCATCATCCTGGTCAATGGCTCCATGGCCACTACGGCCTCTTTCGCCCAAACCGTGAAAAGCCTGCACCCGCAATTCAATGTGGTTTTGTACGACCAGCCCTACGCCGGTCGCTCCAAAATCCATAACCGCCATGAGCACATGCTGACGAAGGAAGTCGAAGGCCAGATCCTCCTGGAATTGATCGACCATTTCGCCGCCGAACACGTGCTGTCGTTCTCCTGGGGTGGCGCCGCCACCCTGGTCGCTCTCGCCCACCGCCCGCGCCGCGTGGAAAAAGCGGTGATCAGCTCGTTCTCCCCAGTGATCAACGCGCCCATGCGCGATTACCTCGAACGCGGCGTCGACTACCTCGGCAACCTCGACCGCGACCGCGTCGGCCACCTGGTCAACAACACCATCGGCAAGCATCTGCCATCGCTGTTCAAGCGTTTCAACTACAAGCACGTCAGCAGCCTGGCCGAGCACGAATACGGGCAGATGCACTTTCACATCAGCCAAGTGCTGCACAGCGACCGGCTGTGCTACCTCCAGGCGGCGCGAAAAATCGACGTGCCCGTGCTGTTTGTGAACGGCGAATGGGACGAATACACCAGCGCCCAGGATGCCCGGCAGTTCGCTCAATATGTGGCGAAAAGCAGCTTCAGCACCATCCAGGCGACCGGGCATTTTCTGGATATGGAACACAAGGCGGCGTGCAAGGACAGCCGGGACGCGGTGGTGGGTTTTCTGAAACCGCAGCAGCAGGTCAGCCGATTGCGTTATCACCAGGGTCAGGCACAGCATGCGTTTGCGATTTGAGGTAAGCGCTTATGTGGGAGTCGGGCCTGCCTGCGATGCAGACGCCGCGGTGTGGCAGTCACACTCAGGTGGGGCTATCGCAGGCAAGCCCGCTCTCACATAAGCTTGCGCCTGCATTGCGCCTGTTCATCGGTTGGCTTGATGAACGCAACCCACACATTTTTCGAAGAAAAACTTCAAATCCGGGCGAACATCTGGTACAAAGTCAGCCGCTCTGAGCGGGTATAGTTTAGTGGCAAAACGAAAGCTTCCCAAGCTTTAGTTGAGGGTTCGATTCCCTCTACCCGCTCCACTTCTGCTTTTCCCTCGTTTTTCCGCATCATCCCCCACGCGTTCACATCAGCGACCAGCCCAGCTAATACGGGGCTTTCAGCGACTCCACACGTTCCCTCGCACTCCGCCGTTTGTCTTCTCAGTCTGGAATTTTTTGTATAGCGGTTTGTACAGTGGAGTTAGATCGAACCACGCTATACAAACTCCATGAAACCTACTGATATCAAGCGCCTGCCCCTGGCCGACACGGTGTTGGCTGCATTCGCGCCTGAGGCGAAGGACTACTACCAAAACTACGGGGCTGACCGCCTCTACTTCCTTGTGACCAGTGCTGGTCGTGAGCGCTGGGTGCCGCGATATAAGAAGCCCAATGGGAAATGGGGCTGGCATGGATTGGGGACCTATCCTGATGTCAGCGCCAAATGCGCCCTAGAATAAGCACGGGCCGCATTGAAGCTTAATGCTGATGGCGTCGACCCAAAGACAACGGTGGCGAGCGACAACTGTAGACCCATGCAGATGAATGAACGCGTGATGATCAGTTGCACGTTATTTCTCCCAGATGGAAAAGTGCGAACGTACCACCGGTTTTCAATCGAGTCTGTCGGCTCAGTCTGTCAGACAGCGGTTATTTTTTGACAACTCAAACTTACCGAGCGTTAATTTTTCCGAAGTGTTTTTTTGGGAATACATGTCGCTTGAAGCAGCGCACTGATGAAAGCGACCCATCGAACCCAATCGTTATTCACCAGAAACTCCAAGGGGGAGGAAAAAAGCAAAATTGAGCCGTAACGGGCGACACTAAACTGAGCCTCCCCCCAAAGCAGAACACCTACCAAGCACACCCAGAACCACTTGTCGCTAAAGTTGTCACCCGAAAGCTTTCTACTTATCAAGCGACAGACTAAAAATACCGAAAGAGACATCACAAAATAAATTACGGTTAAAAAAAACTGGTCAGCGTCCATTATTCTTGGACTCTTTATATAAGGCATCGACCGTGGCTAAATCAGCAATCGCATCAATACCCAAGGTAACTGCCCCAGCCTCGACATACCCACGCTGATAATCGCTACGAATGTAACGAAACAATCGCCAAGAATCAGGCTTTAATACCAACCGACCTACGCCATAGGCGGACATCAACAAATCTGCGCCGCCATACGCCATATTTCCATCAATTTCGTCGCCGCCCATCGCTTTGGAAATTTCGTGATAACCCTTGCGCACAGGCCCTTGGGTATCCGTGCGGTCCTCCCAAAGATTGCGTGCACCTTCATAAGTGTTATTGGCACCGTGCGCCATCAATGGTGCACCTGCTACTAGACATAGCGTGCCGACAGAGGCATAGCAAATTCCGGCCCCCGTCGCGAACTGCAATACACCGGCAACCACCCCCACACCCTTTTTAGCAATCTCTATCGACTGCTCAAGCAGGCTTTTTTGCTCGTCCTCCAAGTCGCGAAGACCCTGCTCCGGTGATTTTCTACCCTGCTCCACATCGTGGACGATACTTCTCGCGTAGTACGCCACTTCACGATTGAATTGCAGACGTAACACACCATCTTGGATATGGCGGGCGCTCAAGGTACAAGCTTGGTTAGCAAGGATGCTTCCAGCGCGGCTGACTTGCCAAAAGTCGCAGCTGCTTGGGTCGTCCCCGCCATTCTTATCTCTGAACGGCATCACTCGTCACCACCCCAAGAACTGTACCCGGTCGTTCCAGCAAGGTGGTGGACCCAAGTGATGCTCCGATAACGAATAGCAACATGCTCCTGGGGTTCAGCGTCATTTTGTAAAATGACATGCGGCATATCCAGAGTCAGGTCCGAAATGACGCCGCCCTCAATTGATATAGAATAGAACTTCTCCTGTTGCCCGAAAGAAGACACACGATAAAAATTAATCGTGCATTGAATTTCCTCTCGACTTGAAAGGGCTTGCGCCAGCAACGGTGAAGACTTATCGACATTTTTTGTTAGGACAATTGGCCGATGCGTCGGCTTATCGACATTCCCGAGATTTGCCATGTTATGGCTGTAGGAAAGTACCATGATCTCATCGAGATGCCCTGGCTGGCATTTATTACCTATCGAGCTCTGACCTGAACATCCTACCGAAATCAATCCTTGAATCTTACCAGTGATCGACATATATCCAGTGTTCGCCATGGGAGCCTTTCCTTGTAATAAACCAATCGGCTGAGCAGGCTATTACAGCGACCCAAAGCGAAGTTGTAGGACACTTCTGTATTTCAAAGAAATCTGAAACTCGAAGTTTCAAACTGTCTGCATCGCCAAGTATTTACGCAGTTGTGTTTCGTCCTCTTCCGCATCCAGATTCGAGGGTTCAGCGTTGCGCTGCCATTTCGGCAATAGCTCCAACGCCGTAACCTTCGCACCTTGAGCCTGGAAAACCGCTGCTGCGAGGATCTCCGTTTGCACGTCACCTCTCACATCACTGATAGGCGACTCACGGTTGAAGGCTTGCCACAGGAAAAGCCCTTCGGCACTCATTTGCTGGATCAGCTCACGTAAGGTCTTGCCTAGCCAAGCAGCCCACCACGCTTTCCCTTGCCACGGCGAGCGTCTGCCAGCGGAGCTTTCTGAAGCCTCCGGTACGTGGCATCACATCACCTGCTTCAGGGTTCGCCTGCATTTCGGCCTGAAGCTGCCGATACTCATCGTCAGCTTCAGGTAGTCACCGACAGTGGCGGTGAAGCTTGTGGTTTCGAAGAAGGCCGTTTTCATAGATAAAAGTATAGGCAAGCTGGTTACACTTAAAATAACTCATCCATCCCAGGCGCGTAACGTCATGACAGACGGCGCGGGGTCAGCCGACCTGGTAATTCTTGTATAGCGGCTTGTATAGCGAACCGAAAAAAGCCATGAAACCCGTGCACCACGTGGCCCATTCGACCCCCTCTACCCGCTCCACTCAGATCAGGTCTTGCGTCAGAATGTTTTGGACGCAAGATGCATAAAAAACCGGCCCTCTTGGCCGGTTTTTTTATGGGCGGGATGTGAGGGATGCGGCATTCTTTTCGCGCAAACCTGTACAAACCAATAATTTTGTACAAGTATCAACCCAAAGCGAGGGTACTGCGCCGCGCACGATAGAGGAGCCAGGCCATGACGCGTCTATGGGTTTCATTGTTGCTGGTGTTGAGTTTGAGCAGTTGCGGCAACGTCGGGGTCGAGCACTATGCCGACCAGCAGCCGCAGTTGGACCTCAAGCGTTTCTTCAGCAAGCCCGTCAAGGCCTGGGGCATCTTCCAGAAGCGTTCGGGGGAAGTGGCCAAGCGCTTTGAGGTGGCTATTTCCAGTCGAGAAGAAGGCAACGCGCTGATCCTCGACGAACGGTTCCTGTACAGCGATGGCACCCGCCAGCAACGGGTCTGGACGCTTACGCCGGACGGTCCTGGACGCTGGCGTGGGCGCGCCGGGGATGTGGTGGGCGAGGCCATCGGCGAAGTGGCGGGCAATGCACTGCGTTGGCGCTACCGACTCAACCTCCCGGTGGATGACTCTGTGTACGAAGTCAGCTTTGACGACTGGATGTTCCTGATGGATGACGACACGCTGATCAACCGTTCGAGCATGTCTAAATTCGGCGTTGAGTGGGGCCAGGTCACGTTGTTCTTTCGTCGCCAATGAACGAGCTGAAGTGAGGGTGAACATGAACCTGCAAAGGCTGACCGAACTGGCCATGAAGGGCGAAATACACGAGCTGGAATTGCTCTCTCTGGAGGGCGGTTTCTACCTCGCGCGCATCAGCCTTGGTCACTCGCAAACAACCCTGATGAATGATGATGGCAAGCCATTGCGCATTGGTTCCACCACCCATTTGCGCGACCTGTTGCAGCGGGTGCCACCGTTTCCCTGTGTGCTGGTGCAGCACTGCGTCCACGATGAAATGTGTGGTGTGCGTGAAGGGCCGATCGGTGCGTTGCGTATTCCGTTTTCACTGACGTCGCCGCTTTAAGGTGCTGCGTATTTCTTCGACTTCCCTGTTCCTTTGTAGCGGCGGCTGGTCCACGCGGTCCTGTGCCGCCTCGAGCAGCAGCCGCCGCTCGATTATTTGTTGACTGGCCAGGGGTTAAACCTCATCCCCCGCTCCACCGCCCATGCCAACGGCAACGTCAGCAACAACATCCCCGCCAGCACCATCACCGCCATCGGCACGCCCAGCGCATCCCCTACCCCGCCAAACACCACAGGCGCGACTGCACCGCCGCCAATCGTGCCGGTGTAGAACAGCGCAAATGCCTGATCCCGCTTACCCGCACCGGCCAGGTCCGGCACCGCGCCGTAGAGCACCGAAGACGTGCCGTTCAGCACCAACCCCAGCATCGGCAACATCACCATCAACCCGGTCAGCGGTAAGTACACGGCGGCGACGATCAGCACTGCCGTGCTGGTTTCGGTGATCCACACCGTCTTCATCATGCCGATGTGCGCGCCCAGATACCCGCAGAGCAATTTGCCGAACGCGCCGCCAACAAACAACAGGGTCAAGGCCAGGCCGATGCCGGCCGTACCGGCCCCTTTGGCTTGCAGCAGGAAGGGCAGGAAGGTGAGAAAGCCCATACGCACGGCGCTGTCGAGCGTGCCAGTGACGATCAGCGCGCGCAGGCCCGTGGCAGAGCCGCTCCCGCTGAGAGGTTTGGCTTTTTTAATGACGGCGGACTCGCATGACTGAGCAGGAATAAGCCACCACAACAGCCCCGCCGCCGCCAGACCGAGCAGCCCCAACAGCGTAGCGCTGGCCCGCCAACTGATCACGGTGAGCAACAACCCGACCAGCCCCGGAATCAGGGTTTTACCCATGTCGCCGGAGAAGTTGTATTGGGACAGCGCCTGCTTTACGCCACCACCGTCTTCATAGGCATCGGTAATCATTGAGGAGGCCAGCGGGTGCTGGGTACTGGCGCCCAGGCCACC
Organism: Pseudomonas syringae; assembly: GCF_021606685.1. Classification (GTDB taxonomy): domain Bacteria; phylum Pseudomonadota; class Gammaproteobacteria; order Pseudomonadales; family Pseudomonadaceae; genus Aquipseudomonas; species Aquipseudomonas syringae_R. The sequence continues at coordinate 12,356 of NZ_WKCB01000023.1, read as the reverse complement.
GAACACCAACGCCAGCAGCAACAGGCTCAGCCCGGTTGCCTGCCCCACCAACAGGTAGGCAATACCGGCCAGCGCGGTGCCACCCACCAGCATTGGCTGGCGCCCCCAATATTTGGCGGCGCGACTGGCCAGGAGTTGGAACACGGCCATCATCCCGGAATAGGCACCGCGTAAAAGGCCGATCTGGGCGTAGGACAAGGCGAACTGGGCCTGCCAGATAGGCAGCAACACGTAGATCACATCCGTGAGCCCATCGTGCACGGCATGCGCGCTGCACCCGGCGAACAGGGCGCGACGGCGCGTAGTAGTTTCGGAGGCAGGCACAGCGACGGTGTCGTTCATGGCGTAGGAATCAGCTTGGGTTCAGGGGCCTTCCAGCCGGTCAAGGCAATCAGCAGGGTCAGCAGTTGGAAACCGACAATCAGCGCCACACACCCGGCCCAGCCCCAGCGCTCCCAGATCAGCGCCGGGACGATGGCCCCGCAACTGCCGCCCAGGTAATAACAGGTCAGGTAAACGCCCACGGCGCCCGCCTTGTTGTCACCAGCAGTGGCGGTCGTGAAGGCATTGGCGGCGGCCTGGGCGAGGAACACCCCGGTAGAACTCAGCGCCAGGCCCGCCACAATGCACCACAAGGACGGCACCAGGGTCAGCGCCGAGCCGCTCACGCCGAGCACAGCGGCGACACTCAGCAACTCGGCGTGGGGCCGAGCTTTGCTGAGCCGGCCAGCGATGGGAATCACGATCAGCGCCAACAGGAACACCGTGTACAGCGTGCCCAAGGCGGCAGGCCCGAGGTTGAAAGGCGGTAGGCTGAGGTACAAACCCGCGTAGGTAAACGCCGCGACTTGGGAAAACAGCACGCAAAAACCTACGCCGTATGCCGCCAACAACGGTGTGCGAAAGATGCCCGATGAAGGCGCTTTACCCGGCACCGCACGTGGCCGATTGGCGGGCAACAGAAACTGGATAAACCCGCCGACCATCAGACTCAACACCGCCAGCAGTTCAAAGGCTTCACGCCAGCCCACGTATTCGGTCATCACGCCGATCACGAAACGCCCCGCAAACCCGCCCAATACGGTGCCCGCGACATACAGGCTGGTCACCTCGGTGACGGTGCCGCCCGTCCAGCGATCGCCGATATAGGCCACGCTGGTGGCAAATACCACCGGAATCAACATGCCCTCGACAAAGCGCCACACCAGCACTTGGGCAAAACTGTCGGCATAGGCCGTCATCAGCGCCGGCACCGCCAGCAGCAGCGCGGCGGTGGCGATCACCGTACGTTGATCGAAACGCCCGGTAAGGCGGCTGACAAAAGGCGCCGTGATCGCCACGGCCAGGGTGGTGACCGTGATGCTCCAACCCGCTGCCTTGGCGCTGATATGAAAATGCGCGGCAAAGGTCTGAAGGATGCTCTGGGTCGCATAGAGGTTGAGAAACGCCGCACAGCCACACAGGAACAGGGCAAGGCGGGCACAATGCAGGCGCAGTTTCATGAAACCTCTCGTTTTATTTTGAAAGGTCTTTATAGAATGGCTGGCAGGCCTTAAACCAATACCGAATTCCGACCGATTGATACCCAAGGACCAGGATGCTCGACCTACGCAAGCTGCGTTACTTTCTGACGGTCGCCGAGGAATTGCACTTCGGCCGCGCGGCCCTGCGCCTGCACCTGGCCCAGCCGCCGTTGACCCGGCAGATTTCAGCGCTGGAAACAGAGCTGGGGTTCAAGCTGTTCGATCGTACCACTCGCACAGTGACGCTCACTGCCCAGGGCCGCTCGTTCCTGCCCTATGCCCGTGGCGTGTTGGAACAGGTGGCGTTGGCGCAGGTGATTGCGCGCAAATTGGCGGCGGGCACCGCCGGCCAGCTGGCATTGGGGTACGTCAGTTCGATCGCCCTGTCGGACCTGTTTAGCCAGGCCATCCAGGCCTTCGCGCAGCGCTTTCCCGATGTGCAGTTGACCCTGGTGGAGTGCGCCTCGGGCAGCCTGGGTGCGCAGATCGCGGACGGGCGGCTGGATATCGGCTTGAGCCGGCTGCTGCCGCACAGCGCCCAGGTGCAGGCGCTATCGTTGGGCGAGGAACGGCTGGTGGCGGCGGTGTCCACCGACAACCCGTTGGCCCGCCAGGCGCAGGTCAGCGTGGCTCAGCTCGGTGTTTACCCGTTGATTCTGTTTCCGTCCGACTACGGCTCGGGGCTCAACCAGTCCATCGAGCAGCTTTACCGCCACCACGGGGTAGCGCTTCAGCCCGGGCCGACCGGGCGGCAGATCACCTCGATCATTGCGCTGGTGGCCGCCGGGCAAGGGGTGGCACTGGTGCCGGCCTGTACGCAGAGCTTGATGAACAAGGGCGTGACCTATCGACCGTTGGTGGAAGCAGATGCCTGTGCGCAGCTGTTGGTGCTGACCCCTACCGCACGACAGAGTGCATTGATTGACGCCTTTCTGGCCGTGATCGAAGAGGTTTTACCCATCCGGCAATAACCTGAAAAAAACCGCAATACCTCCGCGCAGCGCCATTCCCACACGCTCATACACTCCATTCACCACCTGCCGAAATACCGGTCATCGAAGATCGGTAGGTAGAGTGTTGATAATTTATTTTCAGTGGTTATAGTCACCACCAACACACACCACAAGGAGGTGCTGTGGATAGCCGATATTTGATAGGACACATCGTTGCCGATGGTTGGTACCTGGTACGCACCAGGGGCAGCCACCATCATTTCAAGCACCCTACAAAGCCGGGGCTGGTAACGATTCCCCATCCAAAAAAGGACCTGTTGGACAAGACCGCCAAGAGCATTCTGAAACAGGCTCTGCTGAGTTAACCGTCCCTGGAGGACAACGAACATGCTCTACCCCATCGCAATTTCAACCGGCGACCAGGACCATGCCTGGGGCGTGGAAGTGCCGGATATTCCAGGCTGCTACTCTGCCGGTGACGACCTGGACGACGCCATGGCCATGGCCCGTGAAGCCATCGAAGGGCACTTCGAGATTCTTGCCGAAGACGGCGCGCCGATTCCCAGCGCCCAGAAAGTCACCGTGCATGCGGCCAATCCCCAGTACGCAGGCTGTACGTGGGCAGTGGTGGATATCGATGTCACCAAGTACCTGGGCAAGGCGCAGAAGCTCAATATCACCTTGCCGGGTTATCTGTTGAACCGGATCGATGAATACGTACTGCACCATCCCGAGGAAAAAAGCCGCTCGGGGTTCCTCGCGTCGGCAGCGCTCAAGGTGCTGCAACAGGACCACTGACCAACGCGAATTCAATCGCAAGAAACGAAGTTTTCAATGAAGCGGGTAGCCGTAGAGTGAAGTAACGCCACCCGCCCAGGAGCCTGCCTATGCCCTACGAATTCACACTCATGCCCTCCCCCGTGGGCGAACTCACGCTGGTAGCGCGTGATGGCAAACTCAGCGCCGTGCTGTGGGAAACGGAACGCGCCAACCGAGTGCGCCTGGGTGAATTGATCGAAGCCAACGACAGCCCGATGCTGCTGGAAACCGAGCGCCAGTTGAAAGAGTACTTCGCAGGGGCGCGCAACCAATTCGAACTGGAACTGGACTTCACCGGCACCGACTTCCAGAAGCAGGTCTGGCAAGCGCTGTTGACCATTCCCTTTGGCGAAACCCGCAGCTATAGCGAGATTGCCCAGCAGATAGGCAACCCGAAAGCGGTACGGGCCGTGGGGGCTGCCAACGGGCGTAATCCTATTTCGATCATCGCGCCCTGCCATCGGGTAATCGGCGCGTCGGGCGGCTTGACCGGGTTCGCGGGAGGGCTTGAAGCCAAGCAGTATTTGCTCGCACTGGAGGGCGGCGGCCAGGCGGTACTGGCGTTTTAAGAGCACCCCAGCAAACCGTATCACTTTGTTCACTTACTGATTTGTAAAAAGAAATTTCAGCGCGCCACTGCGGTCCATCCTTTCATCACCCCCTTTCATTCAAGGAACACGGTCATGAAATTCTCCGCAGTCTCGCAATCCCTGTCGCGCTGGGCAGGCAGCCCCCGTACGTTCTACGCAGCGTTGGCGTTGATTCTGGCGTGGAGCCTGAGCGGGCCGTATTTCCACTACAACGACACCTGGCAACTGATCATCAACACCTCCACCACCATCATCACCTTCCTGATGGTGTTCCTGATTCAGAACACGCAAAACCGCGACAACGACATCCTGCATATCAAGATCGATGAGCTGCTGCGGGTGTCCAAGGACGCGCAGAATGCCGTGCTGAGCCTGGATGGCCTGGACCGCAAAGAGCTGGAGAAACTGCGCCAGGAATACCGCAGCATCGGCAACACCGGCACTGTCAGCTTGAACAGCAGTTGCGGCGCGGCTGCCGATGATGCGGCGCCGATCAAGACGGACCTGAACCAGGCATAAAAAAACGGCGGTTGGAATACTCCAACCGCCGTTTTCAGTTCAAGTGCCGAGATCAACCGTCGCCCTGATGGCCTTTGCCATAGGTCGACGCCAGGGCACGGGCTTTTTGCAGACGCTCTTCCAGCTTGGGCAGCGTCTCATCCACCAGCGCTTTTATTTCTGGCACATCCGACGCTGCACCTTCCTTTTTGAACAAGGCGATGGCGTCTTCGTTTTCCTTGACCTGCTGCGCGGTGTAGGCGGCGTCGAACGAGTCGCCGTCCTTGAGTTCGGGCATCAGGGTTTCAGCCTTGTCGACAATCTTCTCGCGCGGCGCCACGGGCAGGTCGAGCTTCTTGGCGATGGCTGCCAAGTGCTGGTTGGCCAGGGTGCGCTCGTTGATCACCTCAATGGTGTAATCCTTGATTTCCTGGGACGAGGTCTTGGCGTGGGCCATGCGACTGGTTTCGATATCGGCCATGCCTTTGGCCGAGGCCTGCTCGATGAATTCAGCCGGCGACTGGGCGAAAGCATTGCTGGCGCCGAGGCCCAGCAGCATCGCGAAACTGGCGGTGCGTAACCGGATAGCCATGCGGCTCATGATGGGTTCCTCCAGGGCAAAAATAAATGCAGGGAATACACCCCGCCCTGAATTCGAATTTTATGCGCGGCAAAGGTTTAGAAAAAACTCGCCAGTGCGACGAACGGTCATCCTCGACTTAGCCCGGTTTGCTGCCAAACAGGCCCGGTAGCGCGTGGGCCAGAGCATTAATGGCGAAGCCGATGAACATCACGCCGCAGAGTCTGGTGATGAGAATTTCATGGCGCTGATACACCGTGCGCACCCGTTGGGCGCCAACCACGCCGATCAAAATCGCATAGGCAACCAGCCCCCCGACAAAGCTCAGCAAGATCAACGAAGGCAGCATCGCCCAGGTCAGCAACTCGGCCCGGCTGGACAGCAACGCGGTGAAGGTCGCCACGGCCACCGGATAGGCCTTGGGGTTGGTGAGACCGAACAGGATGCCGTGCCAGAACGGATGCCGCGCGGCGCCCTGGGGCGCATCACTGCTGCGGCGCTGGGTGCGGATCGCTCGCCAGCCGAGCCAGAACAGGTACAGACCGCTGAGCACGCCCAGCACATCAAAGGCACTGCTGCCGACTTCCTTTGCGCCGACAATCGCGATCAGCGCCGTACTGCACCACACCACATCGCCCAGCAAATGCCCGCACAGGAAACCCGCTCCGGCACGCCGGCCACGGGCGGCGCCGATGCCGAACACGGCCAATACCCCAGGCCCGGGCGTAATCCCGTAGATAAAGCCCGATGCGAGGACGGCGAACAGCAAGGATGGGGTCATGGGGCGCGACTCTGACAGACGATTAAGCGGTGCGGCGATTCTGCACGTTCTGGCGTTAGCGGTAAAACTTCATTCCCGCGTAGGGCTTGTCGCGGCACGCTTGCAGGCGCGAGGCCAGGTCACCGACGTGGGCTTCCAGCTTGTGCCCATCGGGGTCGAGAAAGTAGAACGAGGCGCCTTCGCTACGGTTGTCGCGCCACTCGCGCACAGCGGCGGCCCGCAGGCGGTCGACCACCCCACTGAACTGCGCCGCTGCGACGGTAAATGCATAGTGGGTGTAATCGGCGGCAGGCGCCGGGTCACGCAGTGGATCGAGTGACAAACACACCCATAATCCAGGCAGTGAAAGGTAGGCACCGTTGTCCCAGGTGGCGTCGAGTTCAAGCTGCAACAGCTCGTGGTAGAAGCGGATACTGCGCGGCAAATCGGTGACCGCCAGGGTCAGGTGGTTGAGGCCTGAAAGCATGTGGGTTTTCCTCTTATCGACGACTTCAGGACAATACACCCCGCACCCGCCCAATCAACCACTGCAAGCCCGAATCCCCACCTCGCCGCGCATGCCAGGCCAGCTCGAAGGCAAACGAGGGAATATGAAACGGTGGCGGTACGGCCAGCAAATACTGCTGGTCGATGTTGAGCAAGCCCCTGGATGACACCGTCAGAATCAGGTCCGTGCCCTGGATCAACTGCGGCGCCACGCCCCAGTGCGGCAAGCTGATCGCCACATGCCGACGCTCGCGAATCGCCGTCAACGCTCGCTCGATCTCCGGGGTGCCGCTGCCGCGCATTTCCAGCAACACATGGGGCCTCGACAGGTACGTGGGCAGGTCCAGCACAGCGCTTTCCGGCAGGCTGCTGCGGTCTACCAGGCAGGTGTAATGCTCGTCGAACAGCGGCGTGGTGCGCAGTTCGGCGGGCATGTCGGGAAACACCCCGGCGGCCAGGTCGAGATCGCCATTGAGCACGCCCTCGACCATGCCTTCGCGGCTGGCCTGGATGATTTGCAGGTCGATACCCGGCGCTTCATGCCGTAATACGCGAACCAAACCCGGCAGGAAAATCGCCGCGCCGTAGTCAGACATCGCCACACGAAACCGGCGTTTGGCCGACGCCGGGTCAAACCGATTCGGCGCCAGCAGCGCTTGCACCTGGGCCAGGGCTTCGGCCAATGGCACCGCCAGTTCCAGAGCGCGGGCGGTGGGCACCAACGTGCCGCCCCGACGCTCCAGCAGCGGGTCGTTCAGCAGGTCACGCAAGCGTGCCAGCGCATGGCTGACCGCCGGCTGGCTGAGGTGTAAACGTTCGGCCGCACGGGTCACGTGTTGCTCGCTGAGCAAAGCGTCGAGAATCACCAACAGGTTGAGGTCGATGCGGCGTAGATCATTCATCAGCTGCATGCTCAGCATAAGAACTTGGAATTTAAATTTGCGCGACGAATAGCCTAGAGTCCAGCAAAACCTCTGGGAGATTCGCGATGACAACGTTGCACTGGATGGGATTGTTGGCGCTGGCCGTGATCGCGGGCGCGGTGGTGCCGTTTCAAAGTGCGATCAATGCCAACCTCGGGCGCGGGCTCGGTCATCCGTTATGGGCCACCCTGGCGTCGCTGCTGGTGAGCATTATCGTGCTGCTGCCGGTGATAATTGCATTGCGCCTGCCGCTGCCGAGCCTGGGGTTTGTCACCCAGGCGCCGCTATGGATGTGGGCCGGTGGCGCGTTTGGGGTGTGTTTTATTTCCTTGGCGTTGATGCTGTTGCCCACGCTGGGCGCGTCGGGGTTTATCGCCCTGGCCATGGCCGGGCAGATACTCGCCTCCTTGCTGCTCGACCACTTTGGCCTGTTCGGTCTGGTGGAACGCCCACTGACAATGCCCCGCGTGCTGGGGGCGTTGTTGCTGATGGGCGGCGTGGTATTGATTCAGTTCAGCGCCACGCCGGCCCGAGCATTGGCGACTGCAGGCTGATCAGTGACGGCGTTCGGCGGCCAGGCGATTGATCTCGGCCTGCTCCACCACAGGTTGAGGCGCACCGTGGCTTACGGCCTGCAACATCGCCCGACCGACGGTTTCGGTGCTCACCACCCAGGCCGGTTTTACCCGCCGCGCAAACGAGAGCAGCGGCCCCAGCACCGAATAGAACGCCTGGTACAGCGGCGTCTTCGAACGCACCCCATGCAACGGCTGGATGACCCCCGGCCGAAACACATAGACCGCCTTGAACGGTAGGCGCAGCAAGGCGTTCTCGGTCTTGCCCTTGACCCGCGCCCACATCGACTTGCCCGCCTCGGAGCTGTCGGTGCCAGCACCGGACACATAGATAAACGTCATCTGCGGGTTGAGCCGCGCCAGGGTACTGGCGGCGACGAGGGTGAGGTCATAAGTGAGGTGGGTGTACGTGGTTTCATTCATGCCCGCCGACGAGACGCCGAGGCAGAAGAAACACGCATCAAAGCCCTGCAGCAGGTTTTCCAGAGGCTGGAAATCCAGCATGTCGCTGTGCAACACCTGGTGCAGCTTGCCGTGCTCCTGGGTCAGGGCCGTGCGGCCTACGGCGACCACTTCCTGAACATCCGCAGCCAGCAGGCACTCGCGTAGCACGCCCTGGCCGACCATGCCGGTGGCGCCGAATAACAGAACTCTCATCAAATACTCCTTCATCCCGCTAGTTTGACTAGCCTACAGACGAGCTTTTTGAATGCTATCGGCACATCTGCCCTGCACGCTGACACCTTACTCAATCCAGTGACGCGCAGCCTCACTAAATCGTATTCCACTTTGAAAAAACATCGCATACGGAACGACCTATTCGAATTCTCCACTGCCAGGCCAAAGCCTTGAAGGTAACGATTGGCGTAGCGTTTATTTTACATCGAAAAAATCAGGAAACTACCCACACACATAAATCCATCTGGATTATTTCGTATGGGAAACGTCTGACTTATCGAATTAAAGTCTTCACGCTATTGTTTTCCATCATTCCCCAAGGACGAGTTAAAAAATGGAAAACACATCATTCAAAAACAAATTTTCAAACTATAAAAAACTGATCGAATTGGCTGAAACGGATTGGCACTCCGCAAAGTCAGGACGGATATGCGAACTCAATGTCACCGTCAAAGACAACAATTTCCTCACAGACCAACACGGGAGAGACCTCCATCATTTCTGCACGACATCCTATCTTGGCCTTGATTATCATCCAGCTATAATTGAGGGCGCCATCCTTGGAATAAAGGAGGCTAAAACGCTTCGAGTCGCAAATTCAAAAAACCGATGCAAGCTTGAAATGCTCGAAAGATACGAGCTGGAGCTGTCGGCTCACTTTGATTCGACCTGCTTGAGCACATTGTCTTGCAGCGCTGCCAGTGCCGGGTTACTGCCCCTGCTCGCCAGTGGAGCGTTTACTAATAACTGTCCGCCCACGATGCTGTTTGACAAACAATCGCACTACTCAATGAATCATGTCAAAGCCTCATGCGCTGATGAAACTGAAGTACAAACCGCTCCCCATAATGACCTCTCTTTCATTGAGCACTTATGTAAAAACCGCAAAAAGGTCGCATACATTGCCGACGGTGTATATAGCATGGGTGGCCTTGCGGACATTGAAGGCCTGCTCTACCTGAAGGCACGATATGGGCTATTTCTTTACATGGATGACTCGCATGCCCTCTCCGCATTCGGAGAGAGAGGGAGAGGTTTTATTCGCTCGTACCTGCAGGCGCTGGACGATCAAACTTTGATTGTGGCCTCTCTAGGTAAATCCTTCGGTGCCAGTGGGGGTTTGATAATGTTTGGCAGTGAACAACAAAAAAGCTTGATGTACCGATATGGAGGCCCTAGCAATTGGTCACAGAGTCTAAACTCAGCAGCAATTGGTGCAGGATTAGCCTCGCTCAAAATACATCAGACGAAAGAGCTGAATTCACTTCAAGACAGGCTCCAATTCAACATCAAACTATTTGACAATCTTATACGTACCGAGCAATACGGCACTGCTACGGCAATCCGTCTGATCAACTGCGGCGAGGCTGAAAAGGCCAATGCAATCTCCACGCATCTTGCGCAACAAGGCTTTTTTACGTCCGCTGTATTTTTCCCTGTCGTGCCAAGAGGAAAAGCTGCAGTACGCGTAACACTTCGAGCAGACATGGACCACACCACTATAAAAACCTTTTGCTCCCTTATGACATCTCTAATGGATAGATACGAAGTCACCCGCTAGCCTTTATCCAGCTACAGATTATAGATCCAACTATTAACACGGATGGAAAACTATGCAAATCATATCTGAATCGCAACGGATATCTTCAGACTTAGATTGAAGGACGACCTTTATTGAAAAATACCACCACCCTCACCCTCGCCTGCAGCGCCGCCTTCCTCAGCCAGGTCGGTATCAGCAGCTACTTGCCGGCCGTCCCGGCCATCGCCCAGGCCCTGCCCGCTGCTGAAGACCACGTGGCGCTGGCACTGGCGGTGTACCTGGTGGGCATGGCGCTGCCGATGTTGCTGTGGGGTAGCCTGGGTGAACGCTGGGGTCGAAAGCCAGTGTTGCTGGCGGCGCTAGCGCTTTATGCGTTGGCGAGTGCGGCGATTCCGTCGGCGTTCAATATCGAATCGTTCCTGGCGTTGCGACTGCTCCAGGGCTTGGGCGCGGGCGGTGTTTCGGTGATGGCGCGGGTGTTGGTGCGGGACAGTTTCAGCGGTGCGCTGTTGGCCAAGGGCCTGTCGTGGCTGGGCATGACCTTCGTGATCGCGCTGGGTATCGGCCAGTTTGCGGGGTCTGTGTTGCAGGTAGTGTTTGGCTGGGAAGCGATTTTTTATGCGCTGGCAATCGGTGCTGTTGCCTTGATGGCCGTGTTGCAGCGGGTGATATTTCCCACACGGGTGAAGAACGATTCTGCGCTCCCTGCCCGGCGCATTTACGCCACGATTCTGCGCCACCCGCCCTTCCTGTACGCAGCCTTGGCCGGTGGGCTGGGCTATGGGGTAATCATTGCGTTCAACACCTGCGCGCCACTGATACTGCAGGGGCGTTTCGAGTGGAGCGCGGCGCAGTATGGCTGGCTGGGGTGGCCGATCAGCGCGGCGTATCTGGCGGGGGCGTTGATGGTCAACCGGTTCGTCGCACGCACGGGCCGCTTGACGATGTTGAGTTGGGGCGTGGCCCTGGTGTTGCTGGGCAGCGCGGTGATGCTGTTGGGCAGTGTATTTGCCAGCGGGCTGGCGATGTTGCTGTGGCTTCCGTATTGCCTGGCAGTGCTGGGGCAGTCGATGAGTTATCCGATCAGTTTGTCCTTGGCCAACGATGCGTCCCCAGTCAACGGCGCCTATGCCATGGCCTTGAGCGGTTTTATGCATCAGTTGATGGCTGCTCTAATCGGCGGCGGGGCGAGCCTGCTGGTTAGCCAGCAGGCATGGCCATTGTCACTGTTATGCGTGGCGTTGGCGGGCGGCGCATGCCTGTGCGTCGCCCGATGCAGGAAGGATCAGAACGCGTTGCGAAAGATCTCCTCGATCTGACGCTGATCCGCGCGCCGTGGATTGGTCAGCCCACACGCATCCTTCAACGCATTGGTGGCCAGCAGCGGAATATCCTGCAACTTCGCGCCCAGTTCGCGCAGACCGGCGGGGATCTCAACGTCGTGGGACAGCGCACGGATCGCCGCAATGGCCGCCTGGGCGCCCTCCTCTTCGGTGACGCCCTTGATGTCGGCGCCCAACGCACGGCCCACGTCGCCCAGACGTTTGGCGCTGACGCTGGCGTTGAAGCTTTGCACGTGGGGCAGCAACACGGCGTTGCACACACCGTGGGGCAAGTCATACAAGCCGCCCAACTGGTGGGCCATGGCGTGCACAAACCCCAGCGAAGCATTGTTGAACGCCATCCCGGCGAGGAACTGCGCATACGCCATGTTTTCCCGCGCGGCCTTGTCGCTGCCGTCGCGCACGGCGAGGCGCAGATTGGCGCTGATCAGTTCGATGGCCTTGATCGCGCAGGCGTCGGTAATCGGCGTGGCGGCCGTGGAAACGTAGGCCTCGATCGCATGGGTCAAGGCATCCATGCCGGTGGCGGCGGTGAGGCCCTTGGGCATGCCGACCATCAGCGCCGGGTCGTTGACCGACAGTAGCGGCGTGACGTTGCGGTCGACGATGGCCATTTTTACGTGGCGGGTTTCGTCGGTGATGATGCAGAAGCGGGTCATCTCGCTGGCGGTGCCGGCGGTGGTGTTGATGGCCACCAGCGGCAGCTGCGGCTTGGCCGATTGATCGACGCCTTCGTAGTCGCCGATATGCCCGCCGTTGGTGGCACACAGGGCTATGCCCTTGGCGCAGTCATGGGGCGAACCACCGCCCAGCGACACCACGAAATCGCAGGCGCTTTGCTGCAGCAACGCGAGGCCTTTCTCGACGTTTTCCACATTCGGGTTGGGTTTTGCGCCGTCGTAGATCACCGAGTCGATGTCCTGCATCGCCAGCTTCTCGGCGATCATGCTGGCCACACCGGCCTTGGCCAAGCCAGCGTCGGTGACGATCAACGCCTTGCGAAAACCGTAGTTGCGAATGGCGGTCATGGCTTCGTCGAGGCAGTCGGTGCCCATGATGTTGAC
>NZ_WKCB01000022.1 GCF_021606685.1 Pseudomonas syringae | reverse complement strand
GTTTGGTACAAATCCTGCTCTTTCTCAGCAGCTCGGGCGTTCAGACCCGCCCGGGTGCTCTAGATGAACCTGCTACAGCACTCATCAAAAACCAGAGAGAAAAATAATGAAATCTGCACTCAAGACTTTTGTTCCGGGCGCGTTGGCCCTCCTGCTGCTGTTCCCCGTTGCCGCCCAGGCAAAGGACGTTGAAACCAAGACCAAACTCTCCAACGTGGTGATCCTCGCCACCGGCGGCACCATTGCCGGCGCGGGTGCCAGTGCGGCCAACAGTGCCACCTACCAGGCGGCCAAAGTCGGCATCGAGCAATTGATCGCCGGTGTTCCTGAGCTTAGCCAGATCGCCAACGTGCGCGGCGAGCAAGTGATGCAAATTGCGTCCGAAAGCATCAACAATGAAAACCTTCTGCAACTGGGTCGTCGCGTCGCCGAACTGGCCGACAGCAAAGACGTGGACGGCATCGTGATCACCCACGGCACCGACACCCTCGAAGAAACCGCCTACTTCCTGAACCTGGTGGAAAAAACCGACAAGCCCATCGTGGTCGTCGGTTCCATGCGCCCAGGCACCGCCATGTCGGCGGACGGCATGCTCAACCTGTATAACGCCGTGGCTGTAGCCGGCAGCAAGGATGCGCGCGGCAAGGGCGTGCTGGTGACCATGAACGACGAGATCCAGTCGGGCCGTGACGTCAGCAAAATGATCAACATCAAGACCGAGGCGTTCAAAAGCCCATGGGGCCCGCTGGGCATGGTAGTTGAAGGCAAATCCTACTGGTTCCGCCTGCCTGCCAAGCGCCACACCATGGATTCCGAGTTCGACATCAAGACCATCAAGAGCCTGCCTGATGTAGAAATTGCCTACGGTTACGGCAACGTGAGCGACACGGCCTACAAGGCATTGGCCCAGGCTGGCGCTAAAGCCATCATCCATGCGGGTACCGGCAATGGTTCGGTGTCGTCCAAAGTGGTTCCTGCCTTGGTGGAATTGCGCAAGCAAGGCGTGCAGATCATTCGTTCTTCCCACGTGAATGCCGGCGGCATGGTGCTGCGCAATGCCGAACAGCCTGACGACAAGTACGACTGGGTTGCCGCCCTCGATCTGAACCCGCAGAAAGCGCGGATTCTGGCGATGGTCGCTCTGACCAAGACTCAAGACAGCAAAGAGCTGCAACGGATGTTCTGGGAATACTGATTCCTGGTAACACCTCGGCAGGGGCGGATGTGATCGCCCCTGCCCTCCCTCGAAAAACCCTTCGATAAAAACACCCCTGCCCTACACCAAATTGCCTGAATTGCTGTAAGACGAACTTCTTGAAATTTAAGCAGTTGCGAAATCGCCCACAGTTAAATACTGTATGTGCGTACAGCTAATTAAGGAATTCTCCGTGGCAAAGTCCTCTTCCGCAGTGCCAACTCCGCCTGATGCCTACCAACGCTTGGCCATTCGTGTGCAAAAGATCATCAATTCGACCAACGCGCAGAAAGCCAAGGCAGCCCTGATCTTCCGTCTTCCGGACGAGCCAGAGGATGATTGGGCGCGTTTGCTGGAGGAAATCGCGGAGAACGATAACGTCACCCTCGCCTACCGGGACGATGGTGGCGTGCAGATTTTCTGGGTCGTACCCAAGGAAGATTGACGCGATGAGTGCCCGTTTTATCGCTGTGTGCTGCCTGTTTTTGGCGGTCACCGCCCACGCGCAGGCGCCGCGCACGTTCAGCGAAGCCAAGAAAGTTGCCTGGAAGCTCTACGCCCCACAATCCACCGAGTTCTACTGCGGCTGCAAATACACCGGCAACCGCGTGGACCTCAAAGCCTGTGGCTATATCCCACGCAAAAACGCCAACCGCGCCGCGCGCATCGAGTGGGAACACATTGTTCCGGCGTGGCAGATCGGGCATCAGCGCCAGTGCTGGCAGAACGGCGGGCGCAAGAACTGCACGCGCCATGACGATGTGTTCAAGCGCGCCGAAGCGGACCTGCACAACCTGGTGCCAAGCATCGGTGAGGTCAATGGCGACCGCAACAACTTCAGTTTTGGCTGGCTGCCGGTGCAAAGCGGGCAGTACGGCTCGTGCCTGACCCAGGTCGACTTCAAGGCCAAGAAGGTCATGCCACGCCCGTCCATTCGCGGGATGATTGCGCGTACTTACTTCTACATGAGCAAACGCTACGGCTTGCGCCTGTCGAAGCAGGATCGGCAGTTGTACGAAGCCTGGAACAAGACCTATCCGGTGCAAACCTGGGAGCGCCAGCGTAACCAGACCGTGGCGTGTGTGATGGGGCGTGGCAATGAGTTTGTCGGGCCGGTAAATTTGAAAGCCTGCGGTTGAAAATGGGCGGAGCTGCCGCCCATTCAGCCCGTTACTGCGCGACGTTGTGCTCGATGATCTCCGACACGGTGTCGGTTTTCTTGGCTCGCGCCATTTTCTCGTTCAGCAGCGTCTGCTTGGCCTCGGCCTCGGCCTTGGTTGCAAAAGGCCCCAACAGCACTTCGTCCTTGCCGTCTGTTTTCACGATATAAAAATTGAAACCATGTTCGAGCAACCAGGCTGTAAGGTCGGTGATTGCCTGCAACTTGTGGTCCGGCGGGCCGACCCGAATATCCCATTCCTGGGCGGCAATCGCGCCGGTTTGTGGCTGGCTTTCGCTCACGGCGGGCTTGGCTTTGGGGGCCTCGACAGGTTTGCCTTCACCGCAACCAGCCAAGGCCAACACCGCAATTGCCATCGCTACTTTACGCACTGCCCTGCTCCTTTAAGGATAAAGAGGCAACTTTATCATTCACTGTCTATTCTGGCCGTCATAAACGTTGGCTTAAACAATGCGAATGATGTATCGCAGACCTGTATGATGCCGCCATGGGAATTAATGCCGCCTCTATGCGTCCTAAAAGAGGCAGTCACAGGGAAGCGCTTAGCAGTAAGCTACACACATCCGACATCTGCCCTGTCTGAAACATGTGTCCTTAAAAGTAATCAAGGAGAAGTCCATGCTTATACTCACCCGCAAAGTCGGTGAAAGCATAAACATCGGTGATGACATCACGATCACCATCCTGGGCGTCAGCGGCCAGCAAGTACGAATCGGCATCAATGCACCCAAGGATGTTGCCGTGCATCGCGAGGAGATCTACCAGCGCATCCAGGCCGGACTGACCGCTCCGGACAAAAACCAGACGCCTTGAAGCACCTCAGTAGCCAGCCCTTTCGTTCACTGTAACGGCTGGCGAAAACCTCTTCGAACTGCTCTTGTGTTTGCTGCGTGATCGACATCGCCACTCTCTTCATCTTCGCGGCAAGATGAAACCGTCTTCACGCCTGGAACTTGTCGCCTCATTTCATAGCCGAAGCCTCTGACTCACACCTTGCCATGCGTGTGCGCTCAGGAGCACGTCGATGAGGCCCACTGCACAACCCTTCAACGCCACGTCCTGGACGATCACCGTGCTGATCGGCCTGGTCTTTGTGGGCCTGGAATATGGCCTGAGGCTTGAAATTGGAGGGGCTGATTCCGCCGATCCGCCTTCCTGGCTGGACCTGGCATTGCTGCTGTGTGGCTACCTGTTCATGTTCTGTCTCAAGCCTATCCAGCAGGTCGTGCAGCGCAGGTTGTGTCAGCACTCCCTACACAAGAGCGCACGTTGAAGTGCTAGCCGTTCGCTATCAGATCACCGGTATTTACAGCGCGACAACACGGCCTATGCTTTCCTCTGCACGGTAACTGAAAGGCGCTAAGGCAGATGGACACCCTGACCAAATCCCAAATCGAGTCTGAACTGGCATCCCGCCTGCCCAGCTATAAAGTCACCTGCACACTGCACGCCGACGGCACCCTTTCAGTGGTGCTCAGTGGCCCGGAAACCGACCATTTCGCAATTACCAGCATCGTGCGGGCTCACTATCGAGGCGCCGAAGCGATTGCCCGACTGGCGCATGAAATACTCAGAGAAATGGTGCTGTCGCGCCAGGCAATGAGGAATGATCGGATGCAGCCGTCTTGCGCCGCCCCCTGCGAACAAAGTCGAGATCAATAGTTTTCGTATCAGCCCACTTGGCTGCGCAGTGACAACAAGCCGTCAGCGTCGCGCTGCGCCTGTAACTGTGCATAGTCTTCGATCGAAGCGTGCTCGGTGGCCATGGGTGTGAGGTGTGTCGACGTCACCACCAGCACATCCGCCCCGGCCGTCTCCCCTGCACGAATACCCACCGTCGCATCTTCAAACACCAGGCACTCCTGCACCCGCACGCCCAGGCGTTGCGCACCCAGCACGTAACAGGCCGGGTCCGGTTTGCCGATGGCGACATCCTCGGCTGTGACCAGCACCGCCGGCGGCGTGATGCCGGCCGCTTGCAACCGACGCAACGCCAGCGCCTTGGGTGCCGAGGTGACCAATGCCCATTGATCGCCGGGCAGGCTGTTCAGGAACGCGACGGCGCCGGGTATCGCTACAACCTCTTCGACATCCTCCAGCTCCGCCTCGGTAATCCACTGCGCCTCCACCTCCGGGTCGACACCGGGCAATGCCTGGCGCGTGATGGTATCGATCGCGCGGGCGCCGTGAATGGTGCTCAGAAACGCCGCCACCTCCAGGCCGTGGCGCTCGGCCCAGGTGCTCCATACCCGCTCGGCGGCGGCAATGGAATTGAGCAACGTCCCATCCATATCGAACAGAAAGGCGCGGTAACGACGGGCAAACACGGCTGAACCTCGGATGGACACTGGGTGGCTTCCTCGTGGGCTATACAAATAATTGGCCCGATGCAATCTACGGATCACCTCGGTGCTTGTAAACGCCGCCGCCACATCCATTGCATTACCGCTTTGTCATCACGCTGTAAGTCTGCAACGCCCCCGCGCTTAATACAGGAGCGCCAGCGGCGTGGTGTTATTTTGCAAAGGTTTGTTTATTCACGGCTGACCCTGACTCGCACTAGTCTCTGTTTCAAGGTGCTCGCTCAGAGCCCTTGAAAAAGGCGTCGCCCCCACGAGAAAACACCATCGACTCGGCAGGGCGAACACGCTGAGCAACCCGCCTCAAGGCAGAGGCGGCAACGTTGAGAAAGGAGATCAATGCATGGAAATACGATTGGGCGTACTGGAAAAGGGGCTGGCGGATATGAAACAGAAGCTCATCACCGTTTCAAGCAAGGAGGATTCCATGGAAAAGCACTTCGCAACCAAGGCAGACCTTACAACCACTGAAGCCAACCTGATCAAATGGTATGTGGCGACGGCCTTCGCAATGACCGGCCTGGCCTGCGCAATCACCCTTGCGCTCACTCGGTTATTTGCAAGCTGAGGCCGATCAGGCAGGTCAACTGACCTGCCCGCCCACTTGCACGACATCCGTTGATGTTTGCCACGCCGCCAGCACCGCCACGTGCAAGCCCTCGACCAAGGTGGTCAATGCCATCGACGGTTGCCCTGAAACAACCACCTGTTCCGGCAAGTACGGCACATGGATAAAACCACTGCGTACAGCCGTGGCGGCGAGAGCATGCTGCAGCAGGTAAAACACCTGGTTGCACACAAAGGTGCCCGCCGTCTGCGAAACCGACGCCGCAATCCCGGCCTCGCGCACGGCCTTGACCATTGCCTTGATCGGCAGCGTCGTGAAGTACGCCGCCGGGCCGTCAACTACAACGGGTGTATCGATAGGTTGTTCACCCAGGTTGTCGGGGATTCGCGCGTCATTCACATTGATCGCTACCCGCTCCATGGAAATAGTGCTGCGCCCAGGCCCCAGGCCGATGGCGATCACCATTGCCGGCTGCAATTCGTCGATCAACTGGGCCAGGTACTCGCCCGCCGTCGCAAACGCACAAGGCAATTGACGCGCAACCATCTGCACATCAGCACACAGCTGTACGCCATCCAACCGGCGCACGGCCTCCCAGGACGGGTTTACCGGGTCTTGATCGAAGGGCTCGAAACCCGTCAACAACACTGTTTGCATGGTGGCCTCACATCAGCAGATAAAGCAGGACAATATTGACCACCAGCATCATCAACGCAGTGGGCAGTTGGGCCTTGATGACCGCGTTCTTGTCCGGCAACTCCAGCAAGGCGGCCGGCACGATATTGAAGTTCGCGGCCATTGGCGTCATCAGCGTTCCGCAATAACCGGAGAACATACCGATCGCCGCCATGACCGCCGGGTTACCACCATAGATCCCCACCAGCACCGGCACGCCGACACCACCGGTCATCACCGGGAATGCCGCGAAGCCGTTCCCCATGATCACCGTAAACAGCGCCATGCCCAACACGTAGACCATCACCGCCACGAGTTTGAAATCCATGTTGATGTAAGTGGTGGTGACGTGAGCGACGGCCGTGCCTACCCCGGCCTCGTTAAACAGCAGGCCCAGCATTGCCAGCATCTGCGGCAACACCATGGCCCAACCGAGGGCCTCGGTCAGGCGCCGGGATTCGCGCAGGGCCTGCACCGGCGTGTCACGGGTCAGCCAGCACGCCAGGCCAAGGGCAATCAGGCAGCCGATACCGAGGGAAACGAAGGTGGTGTTCTTGGGGTCCAGCAGCGGTACGCCGCCGATCTCGGTGTGCTTGAGCAATACCGAGCCGATCACCGTGGTCAGTGGGATGGCCAGCGCCGGAATGAACAGCTTGTGCCCCAGGCGGCCGGCGCTGGCACGGGAAGCCTTGTCATGCAGTTCGGCATGCGTGCCACGACCGACGCCGCCCAACCCTGCAATCAACGCCATCACCACCACGCCCGCACCGATAACCACTGAGGGCAAGCGCTCACCCGCCAGGAACGGAATCGCGAACAACAGCCAGAACAACGCGCTCGACCAGCGCTTGGGGTGGTTCCGGTCCAACAGAATCATGCCGGCGGTGATCAGCAGCAGAACCCCGGCCAGCCAGTACAGGTATTGAATTGAGATGATCATTGCGCAGCCTCCACGGGGGTGGCTACAGGCGTCATTTCGCGGGTCAGCCTCTGGTCGAATCGATGCAGGCGAATGGCGTGGATGATGAACGCGCAGATTGCCGTGGGAACGCCCCACACGGCAATGTGCAACGGTTCAACATCAATGCCAGAACCGAGCAGGAAGGTGTGCATCAGCGCGATCGCACCAAAGGCGACGAAAATATCCTCACCAAAAAACAGGCCGACGTTGTCTGTTGCAGCACACATGGCCAGTACCTTGTGGCGCAGTTTTTCCGGCAATTTGCCGTAGCGTTTTTCCGCCGCGCCTTCGGCCATGGGGGCCAGCAGCGGGCGCACCATCTGCGGATGCCCGCCGAGGCTGGTCAAGCCCATTGCGGCCGTGGACTCGCGAACAAACAGATACATGATCAACAGACGCCCCACCGTGGCGCGCTCAAACCGCGCAATCCAATTCTGCGCATGCAGGCGCAAACCATGCCGTTCAAGCAAGCCGATGACCGCCAGGGGCAACAACAGAATCAATTGCAGAGCGCGGGTCTGAAGGAAACCATCGCCCATGGTGGCGAGGATTTTTCCCAGCGGGAAATGGGCAGCGAGCCCGGTGGCGATAGCGGCGGCCGTCACCACCAACAGCGGATTGAAGCGCAAAACAAAGCCGACCACGATCACAAATACGCCGATCAACGGCCATAAGTTCACAACAGTTTGCATGGCGGAGAGGTCCTTTAGTGCGCGCTGCGGCGCCATTACAGCAGGATGTGAACAAAGGGTTCACAGCAAGAAGTGGCGTGCAGTCGGCTCGGTTTTTTATTGTTGACCCGGAAGGTCGAGCGTCAGTGGCGGCAACTTTGCTGCCTGGGGGCGGGAGGTGTCCAACAAGAAAAATTGTTGCTGCGAACCAATAAATCTTGTGGCTGATTGAAAGGGACACTCGGCAAGAGGCGCTGCGCCAACCGAAAGTGTGCGTTGCGCCCCGCTCGTCTATCGAGCATGGGCGCGCAGCCTTGCGTGTCAGCTCAAGCGCTTCTGGAAAAAGTGCCGCTGATGACCTGGAGGGTAATCGGCGATGTGGCCAAATTCACTGAAACCCAGCTTTCGATAAAACCCCGGCGCCTGGAAGCTGAAGGTATCCAGCCAGATTCCTACGCAACTCTTTTGCCGCGCCAAGGCTTCAGCCGTCTGCATCAGGCGAGTACCCGTGCCTTGGGTGCGCAGGGCGTCGGGAATGCTCAGTAGCTCGATAAACAGCCACCCGCAGGAGATTTTCCCGTAGAGACCACCCACCACTGCTTGGGTGGCTGGGTCGCGCAGCAAGATCCCGACGGTTTCAAACGGCATTTCGCCGGTATGACTGCGGTTATAGGCCACCAATGGCTTGAGGATCGCTTCGCGCTCGTGCTCGGACACGTCGAATGACACTTCCATTTCTATCTGCACTTCCATCTCCTTCACTTAGCAAAATGTCGCTGAGTATGGCTGTATAAATGCAAAAAGGGCCAACCGTACGGTTGACCCTCGCGTCACACGACCAACTGCGTCAAAGCTGCTTGGAGGTCTGCCGCGACAGTTCCTGAAGATTCGTTTCGGTGATCTGCTTCCAATCTTTTTCTATCACCAACTGCATGCTCTCGTTATGACCGGTGACCACATCGAACGTCTTTGCCCCCGGTGTTTCGATACGCAGGAGGGATTTGCTGCTGACATCCACCGAGAAGAAACCTGGGGTGAACCACGACCAGAATTCGACGATATGCACCTTGACCGGCGTGGCGCCCGCAGCGCCAGGCTCGGTCACGACTTCATAGCCCGCCTGTTGGTAGGCCGAGGCCACCGACTCATTGACCAGTTGTGACAAGGTGCGGCCGGACGGCAGCAGCACATCGCCGAGTGCCATGCCGTAGCCGTTGCGCTTGCGCGCGATGGCGCGTTCGGTAATGGACTTGTCGGTGACTTCGTTATTTTTCAGCGAAGGCGTGGCCGGGTTACGAGGGCTTATCTGGAAGACCCGCTCGTCCACCGTACTGATCAGCACCTTTTTGCCATTGCTTGCGGCGGCCTGCACGTTACTCGGCGGCACAAAGTTGACATCAATTTCCGACCGGCTGGTGACGCATCCCGCCAATAGCATCAATGCCGCAATCCCCACCGCTAACCGAACACTCATACACACCGCTCCCTATCGCCATCATGGCTTGGCCGGACATCGGCCGGAGACGATTGTACAGGGATGATGGCATTTCGGCATCGCCGACAATTGAATCAAAAAACGCGCCTCAGCGCGTGTAGGTTCCAGCCTGACCCGGTATCGTCAGAGACCAGCGACCTTCACAGAACAAGGGGCAGCACCGGTGACTCCTCCCGCCACACCCTCCGCCGAAACCGGCCTCAGCGTACACACCCGCCTGATCGCGCTGGTGGTCGCCGTGACCTTCTTCATGGAGAACCTCGACGCCACGGTTATCGCCACAGCGCTGCCGACCATGGCCACGGCCTTTGGCGTAACGCCGGTGGACATGAACATTGGCATCACTGCCTATATTCTCGCCGTGGCGATCTTCATCCCGCTGTCCAGTTGGGTCGCTGATCGATTTGGCGCACGCCGGGTGTTTGCCGGCGCGATCATCGTTTTCACCCTCGCCTCGCTGCTCTGCGGGCTCAGCCAAAGCCTTGAGATGTTCGTGTTAGCGCGGGTTCTGCAGGGCATTGGTGGCGCGCTGATGGTGCCCGTGGGTCGCTTGGCCGTGCTGCGCAACACGGAGAAGAAAGACCTGGTGAAAATGATCGCGATCATCACCTGGCCCGGCCTGGTGGCGCCAATTCTGGGGCCATTGGCCGGCGGGCTGATTGTGACCCATGCCACCTGGCCGTGGATCTTTTACGTGAACCTGCCGCTGGGCCTGTTGGCGCTGATCGCCGCGCTGTGGCTGGTGCCGCAAGGACGCGAAGCGCACGTGCGCAGGTTCGATGCAAAGGGCTTTGTGCTGCTGGCAGGCGCCTGCGTGGCGCTGCTGGGTGGGCTGGAATGGCTCGGCAGCCAGACGGGCGAACAGCTGCTTCCAGGCGTGGCGCTGGTCGTGGCGGGCCTCGTGCTAGCGGTGTGGGCCGCGCAGCATTGTCGGCTTTACACCGACCCGTTGCTGCCGCTGGAAACCCTGTCGATCAACACCTTCCGCGTGAGCGTCTACGGCGGCTCGCTGTTTCGCCTGGCCATCAGCGCCCTGCCGTTTTTGCTGCCGCTGCTGTTTCAGGTTGCCTTCGGACTATCCCCGGTGGATGCCGGCCTGCTGGTGCTCGCGGTATTTGCCGGCAACCTGGCGATGAAACCCTTCACCACGGCCATCATGCAGCGCCATGGGTTTCGCAAGGTGCTGCTGGTGAATGGGGTGATCGGCGTCACCTCGATTGTGGCGTGCGCATTTTTCACCGCGCAGACGTCCTTTGCGCTGATTGCAGCCGTGCTGTTTGTGGGCGGGCTGTCGCGCTCAATGCAGTTCACCTGTTACAACTCGATCGGTTTTGCGGACGTGCCCAAGGCGCGCATGAGCGAAGCGTCGGCGTTGTTCAGCATGTCGTTTCAGCTGGCGATGGGGCTGGGTGTGACGGTGGCCGCGCTGTTGCTGCAAGCATCAATGAGCATCAGCGGGCACGAGGCACTCGCGCAGGTTGGGGATTTTCGCGTGGCGTTTATCGGGGTGGCGTTGCTCGGCGGGTTGGCGCTGGTGGACGTCTATCGGTTGCCGAAGGGCGCAGGAGAAAGCGTGTTGAACCGCAGGTGAGCGCTGGGCTCAAGGTATCAACACGCTGTGCGGGTCTCAGGCGGTGGTGCTGACAATCGAGCCCGATGGGCTGGCACCCTCGCCGGTGACGGCCTGCAGCAGAGCCGACGTTACCGTCTGCAGTGCCGCCACAGTGGCTGCAATCTGGGTTTGCGCCGCCGATACCGCAGCGGCCTTGGCGTCTGCGCTCTGGTTGCTGGACTGAGCCTTCTGCAAGGCCTGCTGCTGCGCTTGAAGCTGCTTTTGCAACTGCTCAATCTGCTTCTTGAGTTCTTTGACCGTATCGGACTCTTGCGTAACCGACGAGCCCTGGCTGGCCCCGCCTGCGCCTGCAGCACCTTGAGTATCCGCGCTCGGGCTGACTGCCGAGCTGCGGGTGCCGGTGGTACTTTCGGTGGTGGCGGTATCAGCCGAATTGACCGTACTTGGAGTGCTTGTTACGGAGGTGGGACCGCTGATGTTGATAAGCATGCCAGGAATCCGATCAAGGGAAATGTGCGAGGTTATCGGCCTGCAGGGCGATAACTTTAGAGCTGCGCGCCATTTTAATCAGCGATAAATCCCCCTCAACAAAACGCTTAAAAAATCAGGAATCGGCGCGCACATTTCCAACGACGCTGTAATAAGATGCGCTCGATTTCAACGACCCTCCTGAATGTGCCGGATATGCTGCCGATCATCAAAAAGATAGTTACCGGCGTTATCGATTTCTTCACCGACGAAGTAGACCCCTACGACCAGCTTCGCCCTTCCTTCGAAGCCCGTATTCCCAAGGAGCGCCTGCAACGTGACAAAGACGGTCAGTATGTTGACCCGGTGATTGCAGCCAAATGGGGAAAACTGCATAAGGATCGCGGCGAGTAATTGATGAGCCCCACCGCGTGCACCGGATGCGGACCCCAGATCTCGCGCCGACAAAACAGCCGCGTCGGGGCGGGCGCAGCTGTATACACGCCTTGCGGTTGAGCTAGGCGCTGATCAGATACTTTCCAGCCGAACTCAGACCATCTACGTCGACAACGCCATCGCCAATGTAGGTTTCACGGTACTCCAGCACACCGCCATTGACAGCAGCGAGCGCAGGCCCTGAATTGCCCATCGCCAGGCAACTATGAAGCCACATATGAGACGTCGGGATTTCAGCGTTTCTTTTTCCACTGATAAGAAACCCACAGCCAAACTCATCGCTGTCGCAATTGCCCTTACTGGGACATTGAAAGTTCGAGCATCATTGATATCGGCCACACCGGGACCACGGTTCCTGAAGTAAAGCCCGCCTATCCTGAAGCCGGTCACCGCTTAATGACAGGTCGAGCCGTTGCCCGTACGAGGCTTTAGGTTCTCAGCACCGGCTGCGTTTATACTCGCCTATATCAAACCATGAAAATAAATACCTGACTTAACATAAACCACGTCGACATCAGACTTATTAGGCGCATCACTTACACTTGAGAGCGGGCTATTTTCCTGGGAGAACCTTGATTAGAGACGTAATAGGCTCCGGTCTTTTGCTGATTCATACGGTGATCAGTACGTAATGCACCGCTCGGCTTAAAGGTCGATAAGTCATTAAGCAGTCTTGACGCTCCATCACTGAACAGCTCGTAATGAAACCTGTCGAAGATTCGCGACGTGAAATGCTCAGGTGTAATGAAAGCTCCACTACAGTAACTGTTGATGTTGGGCCTTTGCCCTGTCGGGATTTCAGATTCAGCCTTAGCGTACCTGGTGGGAATACCCAACACAGCCAACGACATAGTGCCTGCCAGAACGGTCCTTCGCGAAAACATCCTGTCTTCTTGCGAGTTGCTCTAATCAAAAACCAGAAACTATACGCAGATACGCTTCATGATTTCGCGAGAATGGCAGCGGATTCTGTTTGGTAGGCGTGATTGGACTCGAAGCAACGATCTCCACCCTGTCAAGGTGATGCAGGAAATTGATTTACAAGAAAAACAGGCCTAATCCCGACACGCCCAAAACCGGCAATATGATCTACATGAATCAATAGCTTAGCGTTGGATATTCCCTGGCGTCCTGCCGACGAACACCACTCCCAAATCTGGTAACCCTCGCCCACCGTACATAAATACAGCACTTGAATTGAATCACCATGGACCTCGTTTACGACACCTCTGAATGGCTTGGCTGCCCTACGCCCCTCGAAATGCACAAGCACCAATGCGCGCTGCTCGAAGACGAGTTCATCGAGGCTCAAGCGCAATTGACCAAGGCAAGAAAGAACATTGCTGGCCTTATCCAAATGAACGATGCACTGGTCGCGGATAAAGCCTCTGCCGAGACAGCTCTTGGGAAAGCACTCGCCGACGTGTGCAGGCTCAACCGGAAAAACTCAGACATGGGCTCGCGGATAAGCGGCCTGATGTCCGTAGTGGATCAGCGTGACCACCTGTTCAGGGAGAACCCGCGGCGGCTGATGGAAAGATCGTTACACCCGAAATCCAACCATGATGTACATAGACTAACAACCCCCGGTACAGCATCGTGATGAGAGCATTCAACTAATCGGGCTGAAGCCAAGGCCCGCTACAAAGATCTACAACGGTGAACTAGGCGGCAATAATACAAATGATTATCATTTTTGAAACCTGATACAAAGTGCATTTCCATGGTTTTTTGTTTACAATTCGAAAACGTTATTAAAAGGACTTATTCGTGATCAATTTATCCAACCAGAAGACCCGCTATGCCGATGAAGAGATGGACCTCGTTACCATTGCAAAAAATTTGTGGTCCAATAAATCACTAATAACATATACAACCATTTCCGTCTTAATATTATCGTTTTTTATCTATGCACTCACACCAGAGAGCTGGACTGCGAGCACCTACATTACCAGGTCGTCTCTTTATAGCTTATACAAAGAAGTCAAGCCTGACGACACCTTGGAAAAACTTCAGGCTTCAAGCCTCGAAAACAACTTATACAACTCAATTCAAAATGACATGTTCTACACCGCCATGGGAATTATGGCTGCCAAGTCTATTTCTTTGAAAGAGACAGAGCCAAAGACGAGCACATACGAAAAAAACCTTATTTATCTAGCAGCAGCAACGGCCAAAACCAAAGAACTTGCTGAAAAGCGTTTGCAGTCAGCATTAGATAGCGCAAATGAGGAAGCGGTACTTCTAAACCTTCCAAATATTGACCATGACAGTAATATAAAAGCATTCAACCCCTTGCATGAACTACAGATTACAAATAACAAAAGTCTAGTTTCATTTTCAGCAATCGGCTTAATATTTGGGTTTTTACTGGGTTGCTTTTTTGTTCACCTCCGCCTTTTAGTCTCTAAGCATGAGAGTGATTCAAAACCTTAATCGGTAGCAGTCTTTAGGCTTTTGAATGTGAGAAAAGCGGCGCATCGAGTCGTAACTGCGCTCACACGGCAGCCCAACCATTCGGGATCGGTCATACGCAACCGCCAGCCCTCGCGTTCTTTTTGTCAGCCTGCTCGAACAGTTCGGAGAGCACCATAGCGGCGCGGGTGGTTGGCGCGCGTCGCTGGGCAGATCCGGAATCACCGCAGGCGGCGACAGCCATTGACAGCCGCATCGCCGCGAAGACCTGACCGGGCGTCATGACATCACCCCACCAGCCAGACGGTAATGCTTCAGCAGATCCTCCAGGCGGTGTTCGCGCCGGCCATACCCGGCGCATGGCAGCTGGCCCAGATGTTCCGGCACTTCGCGATGCCGTTTTGACCCGACCAGCAAGCACGTCAGGCAAGCCTGCCAACGACAGGAAAAACCTTGTACGGCGGCTCGGGCGCCGAATTGGCGTTCTGAGGTGGGAGTTTTGCAAAAGTTTTGCAAATCGCAGACAACAAAAAAGGGCCCACCTTTCGGTGAGCCCTTCTAGACCGCCCAGCAGAGCGGATTTTGTTTGGTAGGCGCGATTGGACTCGAACCAACGACCCCCACCATGTCAAGGTGGTGCTCTAACCAACTGAGCTACGTGCCTGCTGTGAGGCGGCATTTTACGGAATTCCGGAGGGGTGTCAACATCTTTTTTGCAGCTAACCCTATGAATATGCGAATTTTTTATTTGCGGCCAGCACATCCGCATTTCTCGGGTGGCTGGCAGGCGATTTTCAACTCAGGTAGGATCAGGGCACTCGTAAAAAATATAAAACAGAGGTTCCAGGATGGCGAACACCCCCTACCCCCAGTCGTATTACGCCGCTTCCGCGAACGCAGTTCCGCCACGCCCCGTACTGCAAGGCGAGGTCGAAACCGATGTGTGCGTGATCGGTGCCGGCTATACCGGCCTCTCCAGCGCGCTGTTTCTGCTGGAGAACGGTTTTCGCGTGACGGTCCTGGAAGCCGCGAAGGTGGGCTTTGGTGCGTCCGGGCGAAATGGCGGGCAGATCGTCAACAGCTATAGCCGTGACATCGATGTGATTGAGCGCAGTGTCGGCCCCCAGCAGGCACAGTTGCTCGGGCAGATGGCATTTGAGGGCGGCAGGATCATTCGCGAACGGGTCGCCAAGTACCAGATCCAGTGCGACTTGAAGGACGGCGGCGTGTTTGCCGCACTCAACAGCAAGCACATGGGCCACCTGGAGTCGCAGAAGCGCCTGTGGGAGCGCTACGGCCACACGCAACTGGAGCTGCTGGACGAACGCCGCATCCGCGAGGTGGTGGCCTGTGACAACTATGTTGGCGGCCTGCTGGACATGAGCGGCGGGCATATCCACCCGCTCAACCTGGCACTGGGCGAAGCAGCGGCCGTGGAGTCGCTGGGCGGCACGATCTACGAGCAGTCGGCGGCGGTGCGCATCGAGCGCGGGGCAAACCCGGTGGTGCATACGGCCGAGGGCAAGGTCAGGGCCAAGTTCATCATCGTGGCGGGCAATGCCTACCTGGGGAATCTGGTGCCGGAGCTGGCAGCCAAGTCGATGCCATGCGGCACGCAGGTGATCACCACTGCGCCGCTGGGCGATGAACTGGCCAGGACGCTGCTGCCGCAGGATTACTGCGTCGAGGACTGCAACTACCTGCTCGACTACTACCGCCTCACCAGCGACAAGCGCCTGATCTTCGGCGGCGGCGTGGTGTATGGCGCGCGCGACCCGGCCAATATCGAGGCGATCATCCGTCCCAAGATGCTCAAGGCCTTCCCGCAACTAAAAGACGTCAAAATTGACTACGCCTGGACGGGTAACTTCCTGCTGACTCTGTCGCGCTTGCCGCAAGTAGGCCGCCTGGGCGACAACATCTATTATTCGCAAGGCTGCAGTGGCCACGGGGTGACATACACGCACCTGGCAGGCAAGGTACTGGCAGAGGCGCTGAGGGGCCAGGCAGAGCGTTTTGATGCATTTGCCGACCTGCCGCACTACCCGTTCCCGGGTGGGCAACTGCTGCGCACACCGTTCGCAGCCCTGGGCGCCTGGTATTACGGGCTGCGGGATAAGTTGGGGTTCTGAGCCAACGCAACGGTGGGAGCGGGCTTGCTTGCGAACACGGTGCGTCAGTCAATGTTTCCAGCGACTGATAGACCGTATTCGCGAGCAAGCCCGCTCTCACATTTTTTTGGACCGCGGCAGGATCGAGGTCAAATCGCAGACACAAAAAACCCCGGTCTTTCGACCAGGGTCTTTGCTATCGGATCAAAGTAGCCAGAGGCTTTCTTTGTGCTTCAAGGCGTTCAGTGGGCCTTGATGCAGATATGGCGCAGCGGACGGGACTCGAACCCGCGACCCCCGGCGTGACAGGCCGGTATTCTAACCGACTGAACTACCGCTGCGTATCGCTTGACCGGCTGAGCACAACACCCTCAACCGTCTTTTAACACCTGATCGCTCAGCCTTGGCTGTTCAATCTCAAGCCCGACAAATCGAACCTGGAAAATATGGCGCAGCGGACGGGACTCGAACCCGCGACCCCCGGCGTGACAGGCCGGTATTCTAACCGACTGAACTACCGCTGCGCGTCGGTGCAACCTTTAACGTTGCGTCTTGCCCCAGGGCAAAACTCTCAAGAAGTGGTGGGTGATGACGGGATCGAACCGCCGACCCTCTGCTTGTAAGGCAGATGCTCTCCCAGCTGAGCTAATCACCCTTTGCTTCGTTGAGGCCGCGAAATTTACGCAGGTAACGGACCTAAGTCAATAGCCTGCTTGAAGTTTTTCTGAAAAAGACAAAATTGCTTCAAGACGGCCGCCGGCCCTACTCGCTGTAAATCATCTTCTTGCTCATGCCACCGTCCACCACGAACTCTTGCCCGGTGACGAACCCCGCCTGACGCGACAACAACCACGCCACCATCGCCGCCACATCCTCTACCGTGCCCACCCGTCCAGCCGGGTGCTGGGCATGATCAGCATCGGTCAAAGGCTCGGCACGCCGCGCGGCAGGATCACGCGCGTCGATCCAACCCGGACTGACGGCATTGACCCGCACCTCCGGCCCAAGGCTGATCGCCAACGCGTGAGTCAGGGCCAGCACGCCGCCCTTGCTCGCCGCGTAGGCTTCGGTGTCCGGCTCCGATTGACGGGCCCGGGTCGACGCCAGGTTGACGATCGCCCCGCCGTGGGCGCGCAGGTACGGCGCACAGTGCTTGGCCAGCAACATAGGCCCGCTGAGGTTCACCGCCAACACACGATTCCAGTAGGCCAGGTCGAGGCTTTCCAGGGTGGTGTTGCGCGGATCGGCCACCGCAGCGTTACACACCAACCCATCCAGGCGCCCGAACTGCCCGAGCACCTCAGCGACGGCCTGGGCAACCTGCTTCTCGTCGGCCACGTCCATACTGATAAACCAGGCGTTTTCACCGAGCACCTTGGACACCTTGGACCCGCGTTCGCGGTCCAGGTCGGTCAGCACCACCTGCCAGCCTTCACTGATCAGCCACGCGGCAATCCCGAGGCCGATGCCCCGCGCCGCGCCAGTCACCAGCGCGACACGCCCGTTACTGGCGGCTGCAGCTTCCATGGACCACTCGATCACAAGGCCGCCAACCCGCGAGCCAGGTCAGCCTGCAAATCGGCCACATCTTCGAGGCCCACCGCGATGCGGATAAGGCTGTCGCGGATGCCGGCCGCTTCACGCTCCTGTGGCGCCAGGCGCCCATGGGACGTGGTGCTCGGGTGAGTAATGGTGGTCTTGCTGTCACCCAGGTTGGCGGTGATGGAGATCAGGCGCGTGGCGTCGATAAAGCGCCAGGCGCCCTCTTTGCCACCCTTCACTTCAAAACTCACCACGGCCCCGAACCCACGCTGCTGGCGCTGGGCCAATGCGTGCTGCGGATGGCTCTTGAGGCCGGCGTAATGCACCTTCTCAATACCATCCTGCTGCTCCAGCCACTCGGCCAGGGCCTGGGCGTTGGCGCAATGGGCTTTCATCCGCAGGCTGAGGGTTTCCAGGCCCTTGAGGAAAATCCAGGCATTGAAGGGGCTCAGGGTCGGGCCAGCGGTGCGCAGGAAGCCCACCACTTCTTTCATTTGCTCGCTTGCGCCTGCCACTACGCCGCCCATGCAACGGCCCTGGCCGTCGATGAACTTGGTCGCCGAGTGCACGACAATATCCGCACCCAGTTTCAGCGGCTGCTGCAGGGCTGGGGTGCAGAAGCAGTTGTCGACCACCAGCATCGCGCCCTTGGCGTGCGCCACCTCGGACAACGCCGTGATATCCACCAGCTCCGCGAGCGGGTTGGACGGCGACTCGACAAACAGCAACCTGGTGTTGGCCTTGATCGCCGCATCCCAGCCGGACAGGTCCGCCAGCGGCACGTAGTCGACTTCGATACCGAAGCGCTTGAAGTATTTCTCGAACAGGCTGATGGTCGAACCGAACACACTGCGCGATACCAGCACGTGGTCGCCCGCACTGCACAGGCTCATCACCACCGCGAGGATCGCGGCCATGCCAGTAGCCGTAGCCACGGCCTGCTCTGCGCCTTCCAGGGCCGCGATACGTTCTTCGAAGGCACGCACGGTCGGGTTGGTGTAGCGCGAATACACGTTGCCCGGGACTTCACCGGCAAAGCGCGCAGCAGCGTCGGCAGCGGTGCGAAACACATAGCTGGAGGTGAAGAACATCGGGTCACCGTGTTCGCCTTCCGGCGTGCGGTGCTGGCCGGCGCGCACAGCCAGGGTATCGAAAGCTACGCCATCGAGGTCGCTGTCCAACCGACCGGCATCCCATTCCTGACTCATGCTGCGACTCCTTACTCAAAGCTTTATTTAAGATACAAAACCGGCCCCTCAGGGCCGGTGTTTACTCAGTTGTTGTACAGATCGATGATCGCGCTGACCGCCTGGGTCTTGACCTTCGAGGAGTCATTACGCGCCTGCTCAATCTTGTTCAGGTAGGCCTCGTCGACATCGCCGGTCACGTACTTGCCGTCGAACACGGCGCAGTCGAACTCGGCGATCTTGATCTTGCCGCCGCCAACCGCCTCGATCAGGTCCGGCAGGTCCTGGTAGATCAGCCAGTCGGCACCGATCAGGTCCGCAACGTCCTGGGTCGAACGGTTGTGGGCGATCAGCTCATGGGCGCTCGGCATGTCGATACCGTACACGTTCGGGTAACGCACGGCAGGCGCGGCGGAACAGAAGTACACGTTCTTCGCACCGGCTTCACGCGCCATCTGGATGATCTGCTTGCAGGTGGTGCCACGCACGATGGAGTCGTCCACCAGCATCACGTTCTTGCCGCGGAACTCCAGCTCGATGGCGTTGAGCTTCTGGCGCACCGACTTCTTGCGCGCAGCCTGGCCGGGCATGATGAACGTACGACCGATGTAGCGGTTCTTCACGAAGCCTTCGCGGAACTTGACGCCCAGGTGGTTGGCCAGTTCCAGCGCAGCGGTACGGCTGGTATCCGGGATCGGGATCACCACGTCGATGTCGTGTTCCGGACGCTCGCGCAGGATCTTCTCGGCGAGTTTCTCACCCATGCGCAGGCGCGCCTTGTACACCGAAACGCCGTCGATGATCGAATCCGGACGCGCCAGGTAAACGTGTTCGAAGATGCACGGGGTGAGTTTCGGCGCCACGGCGCACTGGCGGGTGTGCAGCTTGCCGTCTTCGGTGATGTACACCGCTTCGCCTGGCGCCAAGTCGCGGATCAGTGTGAAGCCCAGCACGTCCAGGGACACGCTCTCGGACGCAATCATGTACTCGACGCCTTCGTCGGTGTGACGCTGGCCGAACACAATCGGACGGATACCATGCGGGTCGCGGAAACCAACGATGCCGTAACCGGTGATCATCGCCACGACGGCGTAACCACCGACGCAACGGTTGTGCACGTCGATCACCGCCGCGAACACGTCTTCTTCGGTCGGTTGCAGCTTGCCGCGCTGGGCCAGCTCGTGCGCAAACACGTTGAGCAATACTTCCGAGTCGGAACTGGTGTTGACGTGGCGCAGGTCAGATTCGTAAATCTCCTTGGCCAGTTGCTCAACGTTGGTCAGGTTACCGTTGTGCGCCAGGGTGATGCCGTAAGGCGAGTTGACGTAAAACGGCTGAGCTTCGGCCGAAGTCGAGCTACCGGCAGTTGGGTAACGCACATGGCCAATACCCATATGCCCGACCAGGCGCTGCATGTGACGCTGATGGAACACGTCACGAACCAGGCCATTGTCCTTGCGCAGGAATAACCGGCCGTCGTGGCTGGTCACAATACCGGCAGCATCCTGGCCGCGGTGCTGGAGGACGGTTAGCGCGTCATACAGCGCCTGATTGACGTTCGACTTACCGACGATACCGACGATGCCACACATGCGACGCAACCCCTACTTAATGAATCTTGACTGAACACTGCTTACTGAGGCGTTTTGGCCGGTAAGAGGTGTTCCTTGAACGGAAGATCAGCGGGTACGCTGATTCCGCTGGCCAGCCACTGACTGCTCCACCCCAAAATGAGGTTTTTGGACCAATCTGCAACCAATAGAAATTTTGGCACGAGTACCGACTCCTGCCACCACGAATCCTGCTGTACCGGCCCCAGGCTTAACAGCCCGACCGCCACAACCACCAGCAACGCACCCCGTGCGGCGCCGAAGGCCATGCCGAGAAATCGATCGGTCCCGGAGAGGCCGGTGACACGTATCAACTCGCCAATAAGATAATTGACCATTGCCCCCACCAGCAGCGTGGCGATGAACATGATGGCGCAGCCCGCGATGACGCGAGCCGAAGGTGTCTCGATGTATCCGGCCAGGTAGACAGACAGTGAACCACCGAACATCCAGGCTACGACTCCTGCGATGATCCAGGTCAGCAACGACAGTGCTTCTTTTACGAAGCCGCGGCTAAGACTGATCAAAGCGGAGATGGCGACGATTGCAACAATCGCCCAATCAACCCAGGTAAATGGCACGTTTGAGCCTACGGACGGATAAGGCGGCGCATTTTAGCAGAGCGTCGGGCTATCGGTAAGCGGTGATTGACGGCGCTTTGCAAATCAATAGTTTGTGACGAACCAGGCCTATTTCAACCCCCACCGCAAAACCAATGTGGGAGGGGGCTTGCTCCCGATGGCGCTGGAACAGTATCAGATGTGCTGACTGACCCACCGCTATCGGGGGCAAGCCCCCTCCCACATTTTGACCGCGTCGCCCTACTTAGCCGCGCTCAGGCTGGAACCGGGTCACGAACCCCTTGAGGTTCTGTTGGCGATCCAGCAAGTCCCGCAGGCGGTCTGCCTCGGCGCGCTCGATCAGCGGCCCGATAAATACCCGATTCTTGCCGTCGGCACTGCGGATATAGGCGTTGTAACCCTGGCTACGCAGCTTTTTCTGCAGGGCGTCGGCGCCTTCGCGATTGCCCAGGCTAGCCACCTGGATCGACCAACTGATCGGCAGGCCATTGGGGTCGATACGGCTCTGACCCACGTCCGGCTTGCCCGGTGCGGCAGGCTGGGGCGCGATCGGCTTGGCAGCAGGCACAGGCGCGGCAGGCTTGGCGGCCGCTACAGGCGCCGCCGGAGCCGGCTTGACCACCGGCACACTTGGCTGCACCGGCATCGACGGGGCTTGCTGCGCCGCCACCTCATCTTCGCTTGGCACCGGCTCTTCTTCAGGCAAGGCCTGCGGCTCGGGCACCACCACCGGCTCAACCTGCACCTGAGGCACCGCCGGTGCCTGCGGCGCCGCAGGGGCTTCAACCACTACC
The DNA here is from genome assembly GCF_021606685.1 of Pseudomonas syringae. Classification (GTDB taxonomy): domain Bacteria; phylum Pseudomonadota; class Gammaproteobacteria; order Pseudomonadales; family Pseudomonadaceae; genus Aquipseudomonas; species Aquipseudomonas syringae_R. Next base: position 48,492 of record NZ_WKCB01000022.1, on the reverse strand, counting down.
TGGCGCTGTTCGTCCTGGCGGGAAAACAGCATCGGCAGAAAAATCACCGCGAGCGCCACCAGAACCAGGGCTCCGACCATTCGCTGCTTGTATGCGCTATCCAGTAATGCCATGTGCAGCTTCCTCCGTGGAGCGCCGGGCCAACCACTCAAGCGCCTCGGCAACACAATAAAATGATCCGAACAACAGAATCTCGTCTTCGGCCGTTGCCACCGCACACTGCGCCTCGAGGGCCGCCGTCACGCTTGCATACGACGTCACGCACGCACCAAGGTTCTGCAAGGCCAGTTGCAACTCAGCCGCCGGCCGACTGCGCGGCGTATCCAGCGGCGCGACTGCCCAGGCCTGGACACTGCCCAGTAACGGCGCGACAACGCCATCCAGGTCCTTGTCAGCAAGCAAACCGAACACCGCAAGGCGCCTACCGATTGGCGGCGTGCGTGCCAGGCGTTTGGCCAAGTACTCGGCCGCATGCGGGTTGTGCCCCACGTCCAGCAGCAGGTTCAAGCGCTTGCCTTGCCATTCGAACTCACGACGATCCAGACGCCCCACTACGCGGGTTGCCAGCAAGGTCGCGGCAATCTGCTCGGCACTCCATGGCAGATCCAGTAGCAGATAGGCCTGCAGCGCGAGCGCCGCGTTTTCCATCGGCAAGTTCAACAGCGGCAGGTCACGCAGCTCTACGAGCTGGCCACGCGCATCACGCCCGCGCCACTGCCAATGCTGATCACCGATCTCAAGCGTGAATTCGCGGCCCCGCAGGAAGAATTCGCAACCTAACTCGCGCACCTTGTCCAGCAAGGGTTGCGGCGGGTCCAGATCCCCACAGAGTGCAGGCTTGCCTTGGCGGAAGATTCCGGCCTTTTCAAAGGCCACGGATTCGCGGGTGTCCCCCAGGTAGTCGGCATGATCCACGCCAATGCTGGTCACCAGCGCCAGGTCGGCATCCACCACGTTGACCGTGTCCAGGCGCCCACCCAGGCCCACTTCCAGAACCACCACATCCAGTTGCGCACGCTCGAACAGCCAGAACGCCGCCAGGGTGCCCATCTCGAAGTACGTCAGGGAAATTTCGCCGCGGCCGGCATCCAGTGCGGCAAAGGCTTCGCAGAGTTGCTCATCAGTGGCTTCGACGCCATTGAGTTGCACCCGCTCGTTGTAGCGCAGCAGGTGCGGCGAGCTGTACACGCCCACCTTGAGCCCTTGGGCTTGCAGCAGCGCAGCGACAAAGGCGCAGGTAGAGCCTTTGCCGTTGGTGCCGGTCACCGTGATCACGCGCGGTGCCGGCCGCCCCAACCCAAGGCGGGCCGCTACCTGTTGCGAGCGCTCCAGGCCCATGTCGATGGCGGACGGATGCAACTGCTCAAGGTAGGCGAGCCATTCGCCAAGGGTTCGTTGGGTCATAGGTTTGCAGGCACCGGCGGCACAACGATCGGCTCGACTTTAGGCGCGACGTACACAGGCGTCGGCAGACCGGTCATCTGCGCCAGCAGGCTACCCAGGCGCGGTCGCAGCTCGCCACGCGGGATGATCAGGTCGATTGCGCCGTGCTCCAGCAGGAACTCGCTGCGCTGGAAACCTTCAGGCAGCTTTTCACGCACGGTCTGTTCGATTACGCGCGGGCCGGCAAAGCCGATCAGGGCTTTTGGCTCGCCGACGATCACATCACCCAGCATCGCCAGGCTGGCGGAAACGCCACCGTAGACCGGGTCGGTCAGCACGGAGATGAACGGGATGCCTTCTTCGCGCAGACGCGCCAGTACCGCGGAGGTCTTGGCCATTTGCATCAGGGAGATCAGGGCTTCCTGCATACGCGCACCGCCAGAGGCGGCGAAGCAGATCATCGGGCAGCGGTTTTCCAGGGCGTAGTTGGCGGCACGCACAAAGCGCTCGCCGACGATGGCCCCCATGGAGCCGCCCATGAAGGAGAACTCGAACGCCGAGACAACGACCGGCATGCCCAGCAGCTTGCCGCTGACGGAAATCAGTGCGTCTTTCTCGCCGGTCTGCTTCTGGGCGCCGACCAGGCGGTCCTTGTACTTCTTGCTGTCGCGGAACTTGAGACGGTCAACCGGCTCCAGGTCTGCGCCCAGCTCGTTACGGCCATCGGCGTCGAGGAAGATGTCGATGCGCGCGCGAGCGCCAATACGCATGTGGTGGTTGCACTTGGGGCAAACATCCAGGGTCTTTTCCAGCTCGGGGCGGTACAGCACCGCGTCGCAGGATGGGCACTTGTGCCACAGACCTTCAGGAACCGAGCTTTTCTTCACCTCGGAACGCATGATCGAAGGGATCAGTTTGTCTACTAACCAGTTGCTCATGCTTTCTTTCTCCAGTACCGGTGGCTTGAACTCAGCCCCGCGTATGCCCTTGAGCTAAATTCATATGTGGCGATGAAGCGTGCAGGACGGGGTCAGACGTTCGACCAGCCATTTCCCGCATGCCTCCTCAGCCTTCCAGACAACCTGCCAGCGCAGGGTTGCCACTTCATTTCCGGTCCACCCACAGGCGGCGCCGGGCTGTTTTACACAGTGGTAGTTATGGACGGCGGCAGACTGCCAGCCGTCACATCCCGCCGCTGCTGTTGCGCACCGCCTGCAGGAATGCGCGAATCTTAGCGTGATCCTTGATGCCCTTGCTCTGCTCTACCCCGCCGCTGACGTCCACCGCATACGGCCGCACCTGCTGGATGGCCGCCGCGACATTCGCGGGGTTGAGCCCACCGGCCAGGATGATCGGCTTGCTCAGCCCCTCGGGTATCAGCGACCAGTCGAAGGCTTCACCGGTACCGCCGGGCACGCCTTCGACATAGGTGTCCAGCAGTACCCCGCGTGCGCCGGTGTAAGCGGCGCAGGCAGCAGCAATGTCGTCACCGGCCTTGACCCGCAACGCCTTGATATACGGGCGCTGGTAGCTTTCGCATTCGTCCGGGGTTTCGTCGCCGTGAAACTGCAGCATGTCCAGCGGTACGGCATCGAGGGTTTCGTTGAGTTCGCAGCGGCTGGCATTGACGAACAGGCCCACGGTCGTCACAAACGGCGGCAAGGCGGCGATGATCGCCCGCGCCTGCAACACGTTAACCGCTCGCGGGCTCTTGCTGTAAAACACCAAACCGATGGCATCCGCCCCCGCTTCGACCACCGCCAACGCGTCTTCTATGCGGGTAATGCCGCAAATCTTGCTGCGAACGGCTGACATGTCGTGAAAACCTCAGGGGTTGAACCGAGAAAGTCCCGGATGGTAACAAAAGCTTTTCCGGGCGTCAGCCGCCAAGTTCGCTGAAACCTGTGAGGAAGTGTGGCCCGATGAAACGCTCGGGCAGCTCGAACTCGTCGCGGTACTCCACATCCACCAGGTACAAGCCGAACGGATGCGCCGTCACCCCGCCCGTACGCCGCACCCGGCTTTCGAGTACTTCCCTGGCCCACTCCACCGGGCGCTCGCCGGTGCCGATGGTCATCAGCACACCGGCGATATTACGCACCATATGGTGCAGGAACGCCCCGGCGCGAATATCCAGCACGATCATCTTGCCGTGACGGGTCACACGCAGGTGGTGGACTTCCTTGATCGGCGACTTGGCCTGGCACTGACCCGCACGGAACGCACTGAAATCATGCACGCCGACCAGATGCTGCGCGGCCTCAGCCATACGTTCGGCGTCCAGCGGACGGTGGTTCCAGGTGATCTCTTCGTTAAGGTGTGCCGGGCGGATCTGGTCGTTGTAGATCACGTAGCGATAACGCCGGGCGATGGCCTTGAAGCGCGCATGAAAGTGCGCCGGCATGACCTTGGCCCAGCTAACACTGACGTCATGGGGCAAATTGATATTGGCGCCCATCACCCACGCCTTCATCGAGCGCTCGGCCTGGGTATCGAAGTGCACCACTTGGCCGCAAGCGTGCACGCCGGCGTCGGTTCGCCCGGCGCACATCAACGACACCGGTGAGTCGGCGACTTTCGACAACGCCTTCTCGAGGGTTTCCTGCACCGTCAGCACGCCCGACGCCTGGCGCTGCCAGCCGCGATAGCGCGAACCTTTGTATTCCACGCCCAGGGCGATGCGGTAAAAGCCTGCGGCCGCCATTTCGGCGGCCGCGTTATCTATATTTGCCAAGAACTGAGAGCCTGATGAGTTGCGCAAAGGCGGCCATTATAGAGGCGGCAACCGTGTGGCGCGCGCTTTTGTTAGGGATTGAGGCGCTGCACATGTGCAAAGGGGCCTGCTCCCGATCGCGGCTTGCCAGTCGATACATCGATGACTGGACTAGCCCTATCGGGAGCAAGCCCCCTCACACAGTGGATAGACGTAACCGGTCAAATGCGACCGAGCATTTCCTTGGCTTCGCCGCGCTGCAGCTCGTCACCTTCGGTGAGCACTTCCGAGAGGATATCCCGCGCACCGTCCGCGTCGCCCATGTCGATGTAGGCCTGGGCCAGGTCGAGCTTGGTGGCGACTTCATCCGTACCGGACAAAAAGTCGAACTCCGGCTCATCATCCCCCAGCGCCGCATCTTCAGCGGTGAAGGAAGGCTCGATGGAAGGATGCTCCAGGCTCTGCGACAAACGATCCAGCTCGGCGTTGACATCGTCCAGCTCCGAGGCAAATGCGTCAGGTTGAGGGGTCGCGTCAGGCTCATCGGCCAGGGACAAGTCAAAATCCTCCGGCAGATCGAAATCATCCGGCGCCCCAGGGGTGAGGGTCGGCGGCTCGACGGCCGGCACGTCCTTCATCTGATCCTCAAGGCCCGAGAGGAAGTCATCGTCCGACGGCGTGGAAGCCGGCGCGTCCAGCTGCAAGTCCAGGTCAAAGTCCGAATCCGGGTTGGCTTGGGCTGCGGTCTGTTCTTTCAGAAGCGATTCGAACGTCGTCTGATCGTCGTTCAGCACGGCCGGTGAAGCCGCTTCCAGGTCGTCCAGGCTCAAATCGAAATCGGTGTCGAGGGTATCCGGCTCTACAGCGGCTGGCTTGTCTTCCAGCAGATCCTTGACGTACTGAGCGTCGAGGGCGGCAGCAGCCACGGCGGCGCTGACGCCCGCAGCCAACACCGCCATCGCCGGGAAACGGCTCTTGAGTTGCTCGACCTGGGCGTGGTTTTCACCATTGGCCACCAGTTGGCGCTCCTGGGTGACAAAGCCGTCCTTGTCGTTTTGCAGGCCGTAGACTTCCATCAGCTTCAAGCGCAGGTCGCTGCGCTTGGGCTCATGCTTGATCGCTTGCTCCAGCACGTCCGCAGCCTGGTTCAGGTGACCACGGTCGACCAGGGACTGAGCCTGCGCCAGCGCATCGTTGGCGTTTTGCGGCGCCACGGCGACGGCCAGCGGTGCCAGCACGGAGGCCACGGTCGGTACCACCACCGCCGGTTCAACCACCGGCGCCGGTGCCGGCGCGGGAGCCGCGGCCAGCTTGACGTTCGGCGACGGTACTTCAAGGCCCTCGAAGCTGTCCGGCGGCAGGTCCTGATCAATATTGGAGGTAAACACCGGCTCTTCTGCCAGGGCGCGGGCCATGCGCAAGTGTTTTTCTTCCTCGCGACGGGCGTTGCGATGGCGCACCCACAACAGCAGGAGCAGCAGCACCAGCAGGCCGGCGGCGCCACCGACTACACCGAGCACGACCGGATTGGTCAGCAACTCGTTGAATTTATCCGGGGTGGCAGCCGGCGCAGCGTCCGGCTTGATCGGTTCAGGCGTCGGGGCTGCGGCAGGCGGCGTGGCCTCGGGCGCAGCCGGGTTGCTTGCAGGCGCACCCGCCAATTGAGCAGGCATCGCCGCCGTGGCCGGCGCCGCAGGGTCACCTTTCTCCGCCTGCAGGCGGGCCAACTGATCGTTTTTCAGTTGAATCAGCTTTTGCAGCTTATCCAACTGGCTCTGCAAGTCGGCCGCACGGCTTTTCAACTCAGCGTTGTCCCGGCGAGTGGTGTCCAGCTCTTCCTGGGTCATCGCCAGCTTGTCGCTCAACGCCTGACCGTCACCGGCCTTGCCCTGACCACCCTTCTTCGCCGCTTCGGCCGACACCAGGCTCAAGTTGTCCTTGGCGTTGGTGCTCGCTGGCGCGTTACCGGCCTGGGTGCGCCGGGTGGCGTCGAGTTGTTGCTTGCCTGCTGCCTGGTTGGTCGCCGAACGGCGGCCCTGACGCCAGGCAGCATTCTGCGCGGAGACTTCAGCAATCGCCTGGGGTTGCGGCAGGCTGGTTGCTTGCACGCGATCCGGAAGGCGCAGGACCTGACCGGTTTTGAGGCGGTTGATATTGCCGTCGATGAAAGCATCAGGATTAAGTGCCTGGATCGCCAGCATCGTTTGCTGAACGGAGGCCCCGTTGCGATTTTTTTCAGCAATTTCCCACAAGGTATCCCGAGCGGTCGTGGTGTGCTGAGCAGCTTTGCTGACAGCAGGCGCTGTGCTGGCAGGCGCACTCAAACGCGGCGACGGTGCACTGGCGGCGGGCGCCGACGCCGGCTGATCAAACTTGGCCGGGTCGAGCAGTACGCTGTAGTCACGCATCAGGCGGCCATTGGGCCATTGCACCTGCAACAGGAAACGCACGTAGGAATCAGGCAACGGCTTGCTGGAAGTGACGCGCACCACGCTGCGGCCATTGGGGTTGACCACCGGCGTGAACGTCAGGTCGTTGAGAAACGCCTGGCGATCCACACCTGCATCCACAAATGCCTGGGACGACGCCAGGCTTGGCGTGATCTCGGCAGCCGTGAGGCCACCGACATCGAGCAATTCGATTTCCACCGACAACGGTTGGTTCAACTTCGACTTGAGGGTCATCTCCCCCAGCTGCAGCGCCTGCGCCATACCGGAGGACAGCGCCGAGGCGGCCGCTATTGCTAACACCAGTTTGCGAACTTGAACCATAGCCTCATCCTTTGTCTGAACACTCCCCGGCCTGCGAGAAGGTTGGTAACCGCTGCCATAAGGCATGGCGAGCCGATAGGTCACCGACGCGCTTCTGTTCCGCTTGGGCCAAGCATAGCGCCTGGCTAGAATCAATCTACAAATTGCCGCCAAGTATCTTTTACGCAAGGCCTTTTATCAACAACTGCGCCAGTTGCACCGCATTCAGTGCCGCACCTTTGCGTACGTTATCTGACGTCAGCCACAGATTTAGTTCCGCCGGGTCATCCACACCCGCGCGCACCCGCCCAACATAGACTACATCCTGGCCGACCGCATCGCCCACGGCCGTTGGGTAGTCGCCCTCTTCCACGAGTTCGATGCCGGGTGCCGCCTCGAGAATACGATTGACCGCCGCCAGGTCGACCGGCTGGCCCAATTGCAACGACACCGTCAGGCTATCGCCAAAAAACACCGGGGCTTGAACGCAAGTAGCGGAAATTTTCAGCAAAGGAGTTTCCAGCACCGCACGCAGTTCGTGTATCAGACGTTTCTCCAGAACGGTGTGGCCTTGTGCATCTGGCGTGCCGACCTGTGCCAGCAGGTTGAAGGCCATCTGCCGATCGAAAAACTGTGGCTCCAACGGACGCACATTCAGCAGCTCTGCGGTTTGCCGTGCCAACTCGCTGACGGCTTCACGGCCTTGGGCAGACACTGCCAGGTTGGCGGTGACGTTGACGCGCTGGATGTCGAGCACCCCACGCAAGGGCGCCAGCACCACCGCCAGGTTGGTCGCGGACGGGCTTGGGCTGCTGAGCTGGAAGGGCTTTTTCAGGCCGTCGAGCACGTGTGCATTGGCCTCCGGCACGACGTGGGGCGCCTGCTCGGCGGGCAAGGCGCCGGACAAGTCGATCACCGCGCAACCTGCCGCCGTGGCGCGCGGCGCGAAGCTCAGGGTCACGGCCGGGCCAGCGGCGAAGAAGGCCAGCTGGACTTTGCTGAAGTCGAACTCATCGACTTCCTTGACTCGCACGTTCTTGCCGCGAAACGGCACCGAGGCGCCGGCGGAATTGCTTCCAGCCAGCAGGTACAGGGTGCCCACCGGAAACGCCAGCTCTTCGAGAATCTGCACCAGGGTTTCACCAACGGTGCCGGTGGCGCCGATCACGGCGATTTCAAAGGTCTGGGTCATGGGGGCTGCCTCGGGCATTGCGGGGGGAGCGGCACTTTACCGGGTGGTTGGGGGTGAGGCAATTGGCCTGGGGTTTGTGGTGGGGCTGATGGCCTCATCGGGAGCAAACCCCCTCCCACATTTTGATTTGTGAACACAGCCAAATGTGGGAGCGGGCTTGCTCGCGAAGAGGCCCTGAAAAGCAACAAAAAACCCGCGCCTGTCACCAGAGCGCGGGTTTCTTGTTGCCGGCAGCGATTAACGCTCGAGCAGGATCCGCAACATGCGACGCAGCGGCTCGGCCGCGCCCCACAGCAGTTGGTCGCCCACGGTGAACGCACCGAGGAACTGACTGCCCATGTTCAGCTTGCGCAGACGGCCAACCGGTACATTCAGGGTGCCGGTAACCTTGGTCGGGCTCAGCTCCTGCATGCTGATGTCGCGGTTGTTCGGCACCAGCTTGACCCATGGGTTGTGCTGGCTGATCAGCCCTTCGATATCAGCGATCGGCACGTCTTTGTTGAGCTTGATGGTCAGCGCCTGGCTGTGGCAACGCATGGCGCCGATGCGCACGCAGATACCGTCGACCGGGATCGGGCTTTTGAAGCGGCCGAGGATCTTGTTGGTTTCAGCCTGGGCCTTCCACTCTTCACGGCTCTGGCCGTTCGGCAGCTCTTTGTCGATCCACGGGATCAGGCTACCGGCCAATGGCACGCCGAAGTTCTCGGTCGGGTACGCATCGCTGCGCATGGCTTCGGCCACGCGGCGGTCGATGTCGAGGATCGCGCTGGCCGGGTCAGCCAGTTGATCGGCCACGGCGGCGTGGGTTGCGCCCATCTGCTTGATCAGTTCGCGCATGTTCTGCGCGCCGGCGCCGGAGGCCGCCTGATAGGTCATCGCGCTCATCCACTCCACCAAGCCGGCTTCGAACAAGCCGCCCAGGCCCATCAGCATCAGGCTGACGGTGCAGTTGCCGCCGACGTAGTTCTTGGTGCCGGCATCCAGCTGCTGGTCGATGACCTTGCGGTTGACCGGGTCGAGGATGATCACCGCGTCGTCCTGCATGCGCAGGCTGGAGGCGGCATCGATCCAGTAACCCTGCCAGCCGGCTTCGCGCAGCTTGGGGAAGACTTCGCTGGTGTAGTCGCCACCCTGACAGGTCAGAATCACATCGAGGGTTTTCAGCTCTTCGATGTTGTAGGCGTCCTTGAGCGGGGCAATATCCTTGCCCACGGACGGCCCTTGGCCACCCACGTTCGAAGTGGTGAAAAACACCGGCTCAATAAGATCGAAATCCTGCTCTTCCAGCATCCGCTGCATGAGCACGGAACCGACCATACCGCGCCAACCGATCAGACCTACACGTTTCATCGCAACTACACCTTGTTAAAAAGTGGGCCGCCTTGCAGCAACATCTGCAAGCGGGCCCGAGAGATTACAGATTCCGCAACGCGGCGACTACTGCGTCGCCCATTTCTTGCGTACCGACTTTGGTGCAACCTTGTGACCAGATGTCACCGGTGCGCAGGCCCTGGTCCAGCACCAGGCTCACGGCCTTCTCGATCGCGTCCGCCGCGTCGCTCAGGTTGAAGCTGTAACGCAGCATCATCGACACCGACAAAATCGTCGCCAACGGGTTGGCAATGCCCTGGCCCGCGATGTCCGGCGCCGAACCGTGGCAAGGCTCGTACATGCCCTTGTTGTTGGTGTCCAGCGACGCCGACGGCAGCATGCCGATGGAGCCGGTGAGCATCGAGGCCTGGTCGGACAGGATGTCGCCGAACAGGTTGTCGGTGACGATCACGTCGAACTGCTTGGGCGCGCGCACCAGTTGCATGGCGGCGTTGTCGACGTACATGTGGCTCAATTCGACGTCCGGGTAGTCCTTGGCGACTTCTTCGACGATCTCGCGCCACAGTTGGCTGGAGGCCAGTACGTTGGCTTTATCGACCGAGCAGACCTTTTTACCGCGCACACGGGCCATGTCGAAACCGACACGGGCAATACGGCGGATTTCGCTCTCGCTGTACGGCAGGGTGTCGTAAGCCTGGCGCTCGCCATTTTCCAACTCACGCACGCCGCGTGGCGAGCCGAAGTAGATACCGCCGGTCAGCTCGCGCACGATCAGGATATCCAGGCCCGCCACCACTTCCGGCTTGAGGCTCGACGCGTCGGCCAGTTGCGGGTAGAGGATCGCCGGGCGCAGGTTGCCGAACAGGCCCAGTTGCGCACGGATTTTCAGCAGGCCGCGCTCGGGGCGGATGTCACGCTCGATCTTGTCCCACTTAGGGCCACCCACGGCGCCGAGCAGCACGGCGTCGGCCGCGCGGGCGCGGTCCAGGGTTTCGTCGGCCAGCGGCACGCCGTGCTTGTCAATGGCGGCGCCGCCGATCACGTCGTGGCTCAGTTCAAAGCCCAGGCTGTACTTGCTGTTGGCCAATTCCAGGACCTTGACCGCCTCGGCCATGATTTCCGGACCAATACCGTCGCCAGGGAGAATCAGAATCTGCTTGCTCATGCGTTCCTCATTTCATCAAGCGACCCGCCCGTGGGCAGGTCGGGAAAAATCAATCAGCGCTCGGCGAACACCACCAGCACGTCGGTGCTGAAGGTGCCGTCGGCTTGAATTTCGTAGTAATCGCGCACTTCCTGGCCCATCGCCTTTTGCAGCTCAAGGATCGCGGCGCGCAATACCTCTGGCGTGCGCATGCGTTCGACCCACGAGGTGTATTCCAGGCGCAGGCGCTGGCGGCTGCTGGTGCGCACATGCAAGCCGGACTCGCTGAGCTGTTGCATCCACTCGGCGGCGCAGTAATCACGCACGTGGCTGGTGTCGCGCAGCACTTCGACGGTTTGCAGGTAAGTGTCCAACAACGGGCTGCCCGGTGACAACACATCAACGAATGCCGCCACGCCACCCGGCTTGAGCACTCGGCGCACTTCACGCAGGGCCAGGCCGAGGTCGCTCCAGTGGTGGGCCGAGTAGCGGCTGAACACGAAGTCGAACTCGCCATCGGCGAACGGCAGGCGTTCGGCCGCGCCGTTTACAGTGCTGATGTTGCTGAAGCCGCGATCCTGCGCAGCGGCCGCCACCACATCGAGCATCTGCTGGGACAGGTCGTAGGCCACCACTTCTTTCACCAGTGGTGCTACGTGAAAGCTGACATGCCCGGCACCGCAGCCCAGGTCCAGCAGTCGCGCATTGCCCTGTCCGGCCAGTTCGGCCTGCAGCAGCGCGAATTCGGTGCCTTGGGCGTGCACGGCACTGCTCAGGTAGGCCGAGGCTTGCTCGCCGAATTGTTTTTGCACGACGTGGGTGTGGGCGGTGGTGGTCATGGGTGTTCCTCACTGGACCTTGTGGTGTTTGTTCTGGCCCTATCGGGAGCAAGCCCCCTCCAACAGTTGATCGCATTTCAACTGTGGGAGGGGGCTTGCTCCCGATGGCGGCGCCCCTGCTTACATCAAATCAGGCATCGCGAAACAACCACGGCTGGCTCGCCCGGTGCTTGGCTTCAAATGCTGCAATCGCATCGCCGTCCTGCAAGGTCAGGCCGATATCATCCAGGCCGTTGATCAGGCAGTGCTTACGGAAGGCGTCCACTTCAAAGTGATACACCTTGCCGTCCGGACGGGTCACGGTTTGCGCGGCCAGGTCGACGGTCAGTTGGTAGCCCTCTTGGGCTTCCACCTGCTGGAACAATTCGTCGACTTCTTCGTCGGTCAAGATGATCGGCAACAGGCCGTTCTTGAAGCTGTTGTTGAAGAAGATGTCGGCATAGCTCGGCGCGATAATGCTGCGAAAGCCGTATTCTTCCAGGGCCCACGGTGCGTGCTCACGGCTGGAGCCGCAGCCGAAGTTTTCCCGCGCCAGCAACACGCTGGCGCCCTGGTAACGCTCGGCGTTGAGCACGAAGTCCTTGTTCAACGGGCGCTTGGAGTTGTCCTGGTAGGCGTAGCCCACGTCCAGGTAGCGCCATTCGTCGAACAGGTTCGGGCCGAAACCGGTGCGCTTGATCGACTTCAAAAACTGCTTGGGGATGATCTGGTCAGTGTCGACGTTGGCACGGTCCAACGGCGCGACAAGACCTGTGTGTTGGGTAAAAGCTCTCATCGGGTATTCCTCAGATCAATTCGCGAACGTCGATGAAACGACCGTTGACGGCAGCCGCAGCGGCCATGGCCGGGCTGACCAGGTGGGTACGCCCGCCGGCGCCCTGACGCCCTTCGAAGTTACGGTTGGAGGTGGACGCGCAGTGCTCGCCCGACTCCAAACGGTCCGGGTTCATCGCCAGGCACATCGAGCAGCCCGGCTCGCGCCATTCAAAACCGGCTTCGAGGAAGATTTTGTCCAGGCCTTCGGCTTCGGCTTGCGCTTTGACCAGGCCCGAACCCGGCACCACGATGGCTTGCTTGATGGTCGAGGCGACTTTGCGGCCCTTGGCGATCACCGCCGCAGCACGCAGGTCTTCGATCCGCGAGTTGGTGCAGGAGCCGATGAAGACGCGATCCAGCTGGATGTCGGTGATCGCCTGGTTGGCCTGCAAACCCATGTACTTCAAGGCGCGCTCGATGGAACCGCGCTTGACCAGGTCGGTTTCCTTGGCCGGGTCCGGGACGTTCTGGTCGACGGCCAGAACCATTTCCGGCGAGGTGCCCCAGCTGACTTGCGGCTTGATCTGGGCAGCGTCCAGTTCAACCACGGTGTCGAACACCGCATCGGCGTCGGAGACCAGGTCTTTCCAGGCTTCAACGGCGGCGTCCCAGTCAGCACCGGCAGGTGCAAATGGACGGCCCTTGACGTATTCAACGGTTTTTTCGTCCGCGGCCACCATGCCCACGCGGGCACCGGCTTCGATGGACATGTTGCAGATGGTCATGCGGCCTTCGATGGACAGGTCGCGAATCGCGCTGCCGGCAAACTCGATGGCATGGCCGTTACCGCCGGCGGTGCCGATCTTGCCGATCACGGCGAGCACGATGTCTTTAGCGGTCACGCCGAACGGCAACGTGCCTTCGACCTTGACCAACATGTTCTTCATCTTTTTGGCGACCAGGCACTGGGTGGCGAACACATGTTCGACCTCGGAGGTGCCGATGCCATGGGCCAGAGCGCCAAATGCGCCGTGGGTAGAGGTATGGGAGTCGCCGCAAACCACGGTCATGCCCGGCAAGGTCGCGCCCTGCTCCGGGCCGATCACGTGCACGATGCCTTGACGCACGTCATTCATCTTGAATTCGGTGATGCCATATTCGTCGCAATAGTCGTCGAGGGTCTGTACCTGCAAACGCGAAACGGTGTCGACAATCGCGTCGATACCGCCCTTGCGCTCCGGCGTGGTCGGCACGTTGTGGTCCGGCGTGGCGATGATCGAGTCGACGCGCCAAGGCTTGCGCCCGGCCAGTCGCAGGCCTTCGAACGCTTGAGGCGAGGTCACTTCATGGATGATGTGACGGTCGATATAGATCAGCGACGAGCCATCATCGCGCCGTTTCACTTCATGGGAATCCCAAAGCTTGTCGTAAAGCGTTTTGCCGGCCATCAGTCGGTCCTCATCAGCGGTGTTTCTGTATGCCGGGCTTTTCAATAACCCTTTGGCTTGTGAGGCTGATGGTATGGCGCTACATTAAATAACTCAAATTCATATTTTTTATGCTTTGGATTACCAACTGGAATACCACAATGGACTTGGCCAACCTCAATGCCTTTATTGCCATCGCCGAGACAGGCAGCTTCTCCGGCGCCGGTGAGCGCCTGCACCTGACCCAACCGGCCATCAGCAAACGCATCGCGGGTCTGGAGCAACAATTGAAGGTGCGTTTGTTCGACCGCCTGGGCCGTGAGGTCGGCTTGACCGAGGCCGGGCGGGCCCTGCTGCCGCGTGCTTATCAGATCCTCAACGTGCTGGACGATACGCGCCGCGCCCTGACCAACCTGACCGGCGAGGTCAGTGGCCGCCTGACTCTGGCCACCAGCCACCATATCGGCCTGCACCGTCTACCGCCGGTGTTGCGCACGTTTACCCGCGAATACCCCAACGTGGCGCTGGATATTCAGTTCCTCGATTCGGAAGTGGCCTACGAAGAAATCCTCCATGGCCGCGCTGAAGTGGCGGTGATCACCCTGGCGCCCGAGCCCCACAACCTGGTGCGTGCCACGCCGGTGTGGGATGACCCGCTGGATTTCGTGGTGGCGCCGGAGCACAGCCTGATCAGCAATGGCAATGTCAGCCTGGCCGATATTGCCGGCCACCCGGCGGTTTTCCCGGGGGGCAACACCTTTACCCACCATATTGTCAGCCGACTGTTCGAGGCCCAGGGCCTCACGCCGAACATCGCGATGAGCACTAACTACCTGGAAACTATCAAGATGATGGTGTCCATCGGCCTGGCCTGGAGCGTGTTGCCGCGCACCATGCTCGATGATCAGGTGGCAAGTATCGCTTTGCCGGGCATACAGCTCAGTCGCCAGCTAGGCTATATCGTGCACACCGAAAGGACGCTGTCGAACGCTGCGCGGGCTTTCATGAGCCTATTGGATGCACAGGTCGATCTGCCAGGGATACCGGCATGAAGCTGTGCGGCCTCAAGGTCTGAACCAGACCGCGCCGAACGCCCATTGAGCGAAGGCCCTTTGATAATGCGCAACCCCGTCGATTCCGTGCCACCCCTGCCCCGTATTTACGCCCTTGACCCTCAAGAGGCGGAGCAAAGCTGGGACAGCGCGCCGCAACTGCTGGCAGCCCTCAACGCTGCCCGGCTGGGCGCGTGGTGCTGGGAAATCGATACCGGCAGGATAAGCTGGTCCCGGGGCACCCAGGCGCTGTTCGGCTTCGATCCACGCCAACCGCTGCCCAAAGACCTGGATTATCTTGATTTGCTTGCGCAGCAAGATCGCGCCCGCGTGGTGCGGGCCTTTCACGCGGTGCTGGCGGGCGAGCCGTTCGAGCAGGCCATGCATCACCATATCCAGTGGCCGGACGGCACCCATCATTGGCTGGAGATCAACGGCAGCCTGGCGCCGGACAAGGCAGGTCGGCGCCGCATGATCGGCGTGATCCGCGAGACGACCCGACAGCGCGAGCGCGAGCACGCCCTCAGCCACTCCGAAAAACGCTTCGCCACGCTGTTTCACCTGTGCCCCAACATGGTCTTGCTGACGCGACAGTCCGACGGCCTGATCAGCGAAGCCAACCAGTATTTTGAGATGCTCTTCGGCTGGCCGTTGGCCGATGCCATTGGCCGCACCACGCTGGACCTGGGCCTGTGGCGCCACCCCGAGCAGCGCGCGCAACTGGTCAAGGCCACGCAGCGCAAGGGCCAGCCCATCACCATGGAGGTGCAGTTCTGCGCCAGTAACGGGCAGATCCACGACGGCACCCTCAGCGCGCAAAAGGTCGAGCTTGACGGCCAGGCCTATCTGCTCAGCACGTTCCTCGACACCACCGAACGCAAAAACGCCGAGCAAGCGCTCAAAGACAGCCAGGAGCGCCTTGACCTGGCACTGGACTCCGCGCAGCTGGGCACCTGGGACTGGCACATCCCCAGCGGCATGCTCTACGGCTCGGCCCGCGCCGCGCAATTGCATGGCTTGCCGCCCGAGCCCTTCCATGAGTCCTTCGATGCGTTCTTTGAGGGCATGCCCAGGACAGAACGGGAAAACATGCGCAACGCCTATCGCACCTTGCGCGAAGGCCCGGCCGGTAACTACCAACTGACTTACCGCGTGCAACTCGAAGATGGCAGCTCGCGCTACCTCGAAAGCCGTGCCCGCCTCTATCGCGACGACCAGGGCGCGCCGCTGCGCATGGCCGGGACCCTGCTGGACATCACCGACCAGGTCGAGCGCGAACAACGCCTGAGCGCCTCCGAGGAGAAATTCGCCAGCCTGTTCCAGGCCAGCCCGGACCCGATCTGCGTCACCAGGCTGGACAGCGGCGCATTCATCGAGATCAACCCCGCCTTTACCCAGATCTTCGGCTGGACCGCCGCCGAAGTGATCGACAAAAGCGTCGAGCAGATCGGCCTGTGGGACGAATCGAGTAAACGCCTGCAACGCATCGAACAGGTCATTCGCGAGCAGGCGCTCAGCAATGTGGCCATCGTGGTGCACCATAAGGATGGCCAGGCGCTGACCTGCATGATTTCCAGCCGCCTGATCAAGGTGGGTGACCAGCCGTGCATCGTCACTACCCTGCGCGATATCACTCAGCAACAGCGCTCGGAGGCCGCGCTGAAGGCCAGCGAAGAGAAATTCGCCAAGGCCTTCCACTCGAGCCCCGACGCGATTTCCATCACCGAGCGCGACACCGGCCGCTATGTGGAGGTCAACGATGGCTTCTGCCGCCTGACCGGCTACCGCGCCGACGAAGCCATCGGGTTGACGCTGTACCAGATCGGGATCTGGGCCGATGAAAACCAGCGCGCCGCGCTCCTGGCCGAGCTGCAGATCAAGGGCCGCATTCATCACCTGGAAATGCTCTGGCACAACAAACGTGGCGAATTGCTCGCGGTGGAAGTCTCGGTCGAACCGATCACCCTCAATGAAACCCCGTGCCTGCTGCTGACCGCGCGGGATGTGAGCCTGCTTAAAAACGCCCAGGCACAGATCCGCCACCTGGCTTATCACGACCCACTGACCAACCTGCCCAACCGCGCCCTGCTGATGGACCGCTTGAGCCAGCAGATCGCGCTGCTCAAGCGACACAACCTGCGCGGCGCGCTACTGTTCCTGGACCTGGACCACTTCAAGCACATCAACGACTCCCTCGGGCACCCGGTGGGCGACAGCGTGCTGAAAATCGTCACTGCACGCCTGGAAGCCAGCGTGCGCATGGAGGACACCGTGGCGCGCCTGGGCGGCGACGAATTCGTGGTACTGCTCAGCGGCCTGGACGGCACGCGCATGGAGGTCAGCGCCCAGGTGCAGGAACTGGCCGACACCCTGCGCGAACTCCTCTCGGAGCCGATGTTCCTCGACGGCCACCGCTTGCAGGTCACACCGAGCATTGGCGTAGCGCTGATTCCCGACCATGGCTCGACCCCTGCGGACCTGCTCAAGCGCGCCGACATCGCCCTGTACCGCGCCAAGGATTCGGGGCGCAACACCACGCAGATGTTCCACAACAGCATGCAAAAAACCGCCAGTGAACGCCTGCGCATGGAAACCGACCTGCGCCTGGCCTTGTCACGCGGGGAGTTCAGCGTGCATTACCAGCCCCAGGTGGATGCACGCGGCAACATTATCGTTGGCGCCGAGGCCCTGGTGCGCTGGCAACACCCGCAACTGGGCGCGCAGTCGCCGACCGAATTCATCAAGGTGCTGGAGGACAGCGGGCTGATTCTGGAAGTCGGCACCTGGATCCTCGACGAAGCCTGCGCCACCTTTGCCGAATTGATCGCCGACGGCCTGGTGGACCCGCTGAACTTCAGCCTGTGCGTCAATATCAGCCCCCGGCAGTTTCGCCAGAACGACTTTGTCGAGCGGGTGGAGCGCAGTCTGCGTGCGCACCAATTGCCGTTTAGCTTGTTGAAGCTGGAGATCACCGAGGGCATCGTGATTCAAAACCTCGACGACACCATCAGCAAAATGCGTCGCTTGAAAAAGCTCGGCATCAGTTTTGCCATGGATGATTTTGGCACCGGGTATTCGTCACTGACCTACCTCAAACGTCTGCCGGTGGATGCGTTGAAGATCGACCAGTCGTTTGTCCGTGATGCCACCCACGACCCGAACGACGCGGAAATCATCCGCGCCATCGTGGCCATGGCCCGCAGCCTGAACCTTGAGGTGATTGCCGAAGGCGTTGAAACCCTGGAACAGCTGGCGTTTTTACAGGGGCTTGGCTGCCATTTGTATCAAGGCTACCTGCACAGCCGCCCTCTGCCGGTGGAGGGTTTCAGGCGGCTGCTGTTATGACGCGCCCACCAGCTTGATTGCGCGGTAGCCGGTGTTTTTCCATTCCGACGCCGCCAGTGACCATTTGGAGCCATAGAAATCCAGGTTGCCGTTTACTACCGCGACCGAATGCTCAGTGCTTGCCAGGGTGCCTAGCGCACCGTCGGCCAATTCCTGCGCGGTACTTGGCCGTGTGTAGGCATACAGCCCCAGGCGTCGAAAGGCTTCACCCGGGAACTCGCCATCATTGAGCGTGCCCATCGCTGCTTCAAAGCTCCCTTTGGCGCGGAACTCGTTGTTCTCCCGCTGGGCGCGCTTTGCACTCACTGCGTAGAGGAAATTGGCGTCCTTGATCAGGTTCTTGTCAGCCCCCTTGAGGTTTGAAGCCTGTTCAGCCTTTTGCAGCTCTTTAAAGGTCAAATGCAGTGAGTGACCGTCACGCATGGTTACCTTATAGCCACTGGCAGTCTTGCGGATATTTCTATAGATACCGGACGGGTTCTGCCCGAACTTCATCATGGCGGCCTTGATCGCCGAGACGGTCACACAATTCCCCTCGACGCCCTGATAGAAACCGCCCCAGATATCGCCAGGCTTGACGCCCACCGGCACGCTGGACACGCTGGCGCTGCCAGGCTCAACCCAACGCTCATCATCTGCACTCTCCTCACCCGCCAGCATGTAACCGTAGTGGTGCCCCAGCGGCTCCTGCCTCTGGTGATCATGCTTGACCCCCTCCAGCACCAGCGCTGAGCCAAAGTTGCGAACGCCCACTACGCCAACCGCGTCCTTGCCGCGCATCTCATTGGATTCGACATACCGCATAAAACCAACCATGCCCATGCCATTGAGGAGTCGCTGGGGAGTTTCGCCTTCCCGCGTACGGGTCAGCACCGCCTCAAAGCTGTTGCTCTTCGAGGCGCGCGTGCCTTCAAGCTGCTTGCGCTTGACGAACGCGGCAAAGATGAAGCTGGCGTTTTGAATAGCGCCCCGGTCATTGCCAACGAACCCTGAGGCTCGCGCGGCGCGCTGCAACTCATCCTGAGTCAGATGGAGCTTGAATTCGTCCTTCATGATCACGTTATAGCCACCTGCAACCGGCGTTACTCGATCAAATACATCAGCGGGGCTTTGGCCAAACCTGAGCATCATCATCTTGATCACCGCAGCGTGAGTGCTGACATCAAAATGCTCACCAAAGCGACGCTCCGCAGCGTTGAAGGCATTGATAATAGCCTTGGGTTTTTCACCTTTTTTGCCAACGGGGAAATATTCCTCACCTCGGGTGGCCGAAAAACCAACTAACGCGGTTTGAGGAAACCGCGTAGCGTTGGTTTTGTTCACAGGCACAACACTGCCTGAAACCGAACTCATCATTTCATTACCCACCTGCACAATTGATAAGCGACCCCCGATATAAAACGAGGGCAAGACACACTGATGATCGACTGACAACTTACTATCGCGCATTACGTGAACGCGATTGCATCGCCCCGTACCGGAATTTTCCCTCTCCTCCCGTAATACTCTTCAACACCGTTAATCACCACCGCCGAGTGATTACCGCAATTGACAACACCCAACTCACCACGCGCAAGTTCACTCACAGGAACACGCTTGATATAGCGCCCCAACCCCAGCCTGAGTAGCGCTTCCCCAGGCTTGTTTTCATCTTCATCCTCACCTTCATTCAAGCTATAAATGGCAAACCCGAAACCCCTTCGCGCGTAACCATCATTATTTTCCAGTTGAGCTCGTTTGGCACTTACCGCAAACAAGAAATGCGCATCCTTGAGCACTTCTTTATCTCGGCTGACAAACCTGGACGCTCGCGCAGCCTGCGCTAACTCCCCACGACTTACATGCAGCGAGTAGCCGTCGCGCATGACCACTCGATAGCCGTTACCCTCTTTGCTAACGCCCTGAAAAATATCCGTGGGGCTTTGCCCAAACTTGAGCATGGCGGCCTTGATCGCCGCCACCGTCACACAATTGCCAGTAGGCCCCTGGCGGAACCCAACCCAGCAATGATCCGGTTGGGCGCCATTGCGCTTGCTCGACAGATCTGCAAGAGCGCCTGGCTGCGGTAACACCTGCTGCAAACTCGCCATAAGCTCGCTGAGCCTTAGCGAAAACGTATTGAGTAAGGTCGCCAAGTCCGCTTGGGTGCCACCCCACAACGAAGACAGGCCGCCATAGGTTGAGGCATTTACGTGACGCGAACTACTTTCAAGGGTAAGTGCAGCACGCGCATCAAGCGCGTGATAGCTGCGGCTTACAGCGGATGCAGAATTAATTGCCAGTCCGGACATACATTCACCTTTTTAAAGTACCCCCCTGCATCGTCAGCCAAGGGGGCAACTTCATCAGCCCATGCTCTGAAAAGACCTGCCGAACTTACGCCCGCGCCCGGTGATCCGTATTCGCGCCCCAGGCGTTGTCGAACCGGTTCCGGCTGCGGTTAAGAAAAACATGATCCAAAGAGTCATCGGCAGGCCCGGGGGAGGTCAGTTTCAACTTGGGGCTGCTGCCAGGCGTGACCTCGGGTTGCACGTCACCAGGCTTGGTGTCCGCCTCAAGGTTTTTCGGGGTCCGGGAGATCTTCACCGTTTCGCCATCAACCTCTGGCGTGTCCGGCTTATTTACCACCACGGACGGCTGCCCATCGACCTCCGGCTTTTCAGGCGTATTCAGCGCCAACGGCGTCTGGCCATCCACTTGGGTTTTTTCCGGGGTATTCAGCACCAGCGGCGGCTGGCCATCGACCTCGGGCTTGTCCGGGGTGCTCAGCACCAACGACGTCTGACCATCAACTTTGGATGTGTCCGGGGTGTTCAGCACCAACGACGTCTGGCCATCAACTTTGGATGTGTCCGGAGTGTTCAGCACCAACGACGTCTGGCCATCGACTTTGGATGTGTCCGGAGTGTTCAGCACCAACGATGTCTGACCATCGACTTTGGATATGTCCGGAGTGTTCAGCACCGACGATGTCTGGCCATCGACTTTGGATGTGTCCGGGGTGTTCAGCACCAGCGATGTCTGGCCATCGACTTTGGGTTTGTCTGGGGTGTTCAGCACCAACGATGTCTGGCCATCAACTTTGGATGTGTCCGGAGTGTTCAGCAGCAACGATGTCTGGCCGTCGACCGTTGAGGTGTCACGAATAACATTTACTTCAGGATGAGCGTGATCGCAGTTAATCACCTGAACCGTCATGTTAATTCCAGCGGTCTGACTATTCTGCAACTCCTTAGCCAACAGAGTGTCTGGCACTTCGCGAGTCAGCGTTTTGGTCAACATGCCCGCCTCCGGGCGGTTCTCGGCGTCATTGCCGGGGTTCTCCATTGACTCAGGTTCGGCGTTTTGCGCCGGCTTGGGCATCACAGCAGCGTCCGCAAGGGCTTTGGACGCAATATCCTTGAGCAATTGCACGCCGGTATTCGCCTTTGGATCTGCGTCCGCCTGCTCAGGCGTTTTTTCAGCGGTTCCTGCAACCACGCTTGAGCCCGGGTTGGCCTGCGGCGTCACTTTAGGCAACACGCCCGCCTCAGGCATTGGTTGGGGTATCGCGCCTTGGCGGGTGAACATGTTTCGCATAGCCTTGAAGAGCGATTCCAACATATCAAAAATCTGATTAAGAACCGCCGTGTTCATAGTAGCGTGATCGTCTTTCGACCCTGCATCATGATCAAGCAGTGGCATATCGGTAATACCATTAGACACCAGCGGATCATGCACTTTATCAACCACAGGTTTGTCTTGACCCTGTAATGGGTAGTTATGATTCATGGGCATGAAATTATTAATTGGCAGATTAGACATGTAGTTACCTTATTCTGCGTTGCTCCACGTCGGCACGCGACCGGAGAAACTGTCGATATGATTGGAATTTTAAAACACGTATGAGTGCTTACACTCCCCTCTTTCGTGGATTACCAGGACTTTAAGTTCCGACTTTTCCAATTCACATTAGGAAACCAATAGGAATCGAGGGAAAACTCCTTATAGACACTCACGAAAAACCGTGAGCGCTTGCCTCTCCAATACAAATAACGAAGACACAAAGGGCAACAGTCGTCATCCATGACACTTGATGACATCATCAAACACTAACAACGCGCCTCAACTATGCTAGTTACTACGCGCGCAAACACTTTGTCTTAAATAACAAAATCAACGGACATGAAAAAGGGCGCTTGAAGCGCCCTGGACTTTAAAACGGATAGATAGCTGATATTACGGCATCACCGCTTCGTGCTGCGGCTGGCTCACCCCAAGCAAATGCCCTACCTGCGCCAAATCAGTTTCGCGGCGCATTGCGCTGAATAACTCCACCGCCTCCGGATAGTTACGGGTCAGCATCGCCAGCCATTGCTTCAACCGGCCAGGCGCCTGACGCTCAGTCAACTGCTCCACGCACTGACGCCAGAACGCTTGAAGCAGCGGCTGCATCTGCGCCCAGGTCATTTCCACCACATCTTCACCTGCACGGGCGGCGGCAATCTGCCGAGCCAGGTCCGGACGCGCCACCAGGCCGCGACCGAGCATGATGTCTTCGACGCCGCTGATTTCCCGACAGCGCCGCCAGTCTTCGACGCTCCAGATATCACCATTGGCGAATACCGGCACCTTGACCACGTCCTGCACACGCGGGATCCACTCCCAATGCGCCGGTGGCTTATAGCCATCGGTCTTGGTGCGCGCGTGCACCACGATATGCGCCGCGCCGCCTTCGGCCAGGGCGGTGGCGCACACCAGCGCGCCGTCCGGGCTGTCGAAGCCCAGGCGCATCTTGGCGGTGACCGGGATATGCGCCGGCACCGCACGGCGTACGTGCTCGACGATCTGGTTGAGCAGCTCCGGCTCCTTGAGCAGCACCGCGCCGCCACGGGACTTGTTGACGGTCTTGGCCGGGCAGCCGAAGTTCAGGTCGATGACCTGGGAGCCCAATTCACAGGCCAAGGCGGCGTTTTCCGCCAGGCATACCGGGTCGGAGCCGAGCAATTGCACGCGCAGAGGTACGCCCGCAGCAGTATGCGCACCGTGCAGCAACTCTGGAGCGAGCTTGTGGAAATAGGCCGGGGTCAGCAGGCGGTCATTGACGCGAATGAACTCGGTCACGCACCAGTCGATACCGCCCACGCGGGTCAGCACGTCGCGCAGGATGTTGTCGACCAACCCCTCCATGGGCGCCAAAGCAATTTGCATGGAAAACACTCAACAAAAATCGTGGCGCAGTTTACTGGTTTTCCTCGGGCAACCGTTAACCCCCTGTCAGGGCGGGGCCATAACCGTCGAGAAACTCGGCAGGCATGCGCTTTGGCTTGCCGCTGGACAGTTCGATGCAGACAAAGGTGGTTTGGGCCCGCAGCAGGGTCACGCCATCACGCGGGCGTACCAGCTGAAAACGACGGGTCATTTTCAGGCGCTGGTCCCAGTCGACGATCCAGGTGGCCAGTTGCAACTCGTCGCCTTCGTAGCCCGCCGCCAGATAGTCGATTTCATGGCGCACCACGGCCATGGCGCGATCCAGGCGGCGATATTCGGTGAGGTCCAGGCCCAGACGCTGGGAGTGCCGCCAGGCGCAGCGTTCCAGCCAGGACACGTAGACCGCATTGTTGGCGTGCCCGAGGCCGTCGATGTCTTCAGGCGCAACCTGCAGATCGATGATGAACGGCGTTGCCAAATCCCAGCCCATGCGGTGCTCCCAGTCGATTAATGTCGGCGGGGGGCAGTGTATCAGGCGCTTTGCCGCGCCTGTAGACGGCGACCGGCCAACAGCGTCAGCACCCCCTCGACCACACGCGGGTCGGCCAGCACTTTCTGGTGCCCGCCCTGCTCCAGGCGCAGCAGCCGGCTGTCGAACCAGGCGTCATGAATCGCTTGCGACGCTTTGACCGGCACAAAGGTATCGTCTTCAGCGTGCACAATCAGGCCGGGGATACTCATCTGGTAGTGGGCGACATCCAAGTGCTTGAGCGGCATGCCGAAAGTGTGTTCCACCTCCTGGATAAACGCCGCGCGAGCGCGCGCCGGCAAACCGACCATGTGGGTAAAACCGCGCAGTACGTCAAGGAAACGCGATGGCGCGGCAATACTCACCAGCGCCTCGGTATGCAGCCCCAATTGCACCGCCAGCATCGCACTGGCGCCGCCCATGGAATGGCCGATTACCGCGTGCAGCGGCGGCAGCTCGGCGGCTGCCTCGAGCATGGCACGGGCAAACAGCAGCACATGCGCTTCACGCCCTGGCGAATGGCCGTGGGCGGGGCCATCCAGGGCGATCACTGAATAACCGTTATCCACCAGCGCGGTGATCAGGCTGGCGAACTGGGTTGGCCGACCTTCCCAACCGTGCATCATCAGCACCGCGGGCCCCTGACCCCAGCGCAGCGCAGACAGGCCGAAACGCAGGGTGATGCGTTCCGATTGCGCCAACAGCGGTAATTCCCAGTCACGCGGTGGCAAATCGCGCGGGGTCATGAAGGCACGACGCATCTTGCTGGCCACTGTGTGTGGCGCCAGGTGCCCCAGCGTGCCGTTAAAACGACGAATCCAGGTTAACGTGCCCATGCTGCAAGCCCTCTTCCTATTGCACAGCCGACTTGGCGGCGCGCAGTACCCGGTCGGATAACTCACCCGGCCCGAGGGCACGGGCCAACGCCAGGCCACCGATCATCAGCGCCATGTCCGCCAAGGCCTTGTCGGTATCCTCGGGGCTCGCGGCGAGTTGGGCGGCCATCAGCTCCACATGCTCATTGAGTGCGTCACGAAAGGCCTCGGGCAAGCGCGCCATCTCGCCAACGGTGGCCGGGATCGGACATGCCTGGGCCGTGGAGTCGCGGTGCTTGCGTGACAGGTAGAACGCCGCCACCAGCCCCCTGCGCTCTTCGCCGGTGAGTTGCGCATCCATGTCGTCAATCGACGCACGCCGCCGGGCCAGCAGCTGTGTGAACGCCTCCAGCATCAGCGCGTCCTTGCTTTCAAAGTGCGCGTAGAAACCACCAACGGTCAGCCCCGCCGCCCCCATGACCTCGCCCACGCTCGGCTCGGCCGGGCCACGCTGGATCAACGCGGCGCTGGCGGCTTGCAGAATACGTTCGCGGGTTTGCGCTTTTTTATCGTTCATCGTTGCCTCCGACTTTCATGGGTTGAATATTATTACCATAATAATATTTCGCAAGCGACACGCATGACCACTGGTCAGAACAGAAGAAGGGAAGAAGGGAAGAGAGGAGAGAGTTGGCCAAACGCCAGACAAACAAAAGGGCCATTCAATAATTGAATGACCCTTAAAAATCCCGCAGAGCGGGTAATCGTGGCGTCCCCTAGGGGACTCGAACCCCTGTTACCGCCGTGAAAGGGCGGTGTCCTAGGCCACTAGACGAAGGGGACACAAACCTTCTGTACACTGATCAGGCTGAGACTGATCTGATTCAGGGACGGTGTGGCCGGAACCCTGAATCTGTAAATTGGTGGAGCTAAACGGGATCGAACCGTTGACCTCTTGCATGCCATGCAAGCGCTCTCCCAGCTGAGCTATAGCCCCGGATTTTTCGTCTCGCGACGCAGCAGACCTTTCGAGCTGCTTGTTGAAAATGGCGTCCCCTAGGGGACTCGAACCCCTGTTACCGCCGTGAAAGGGCGGTGTCCTAGGCCACTAGACGAAGGGGACAAAACCTTCTGTACATCTGATCAGCGCTGAGAACTGATCAATTCAAGGACGGTGTGGCCAGACCTTGAACCTGTAAATTGGTGGAGCTAAACGGGATCGAACCGTTGACCTCTTGCATGCCATGCAAGCGCTCTCCCAGCTGAGCTATAGCCCCTCATCGGTGAGGACGGGGCGAATCTTAATGGCGGTTTGGAAGTGTGTCAAATTTATTTTCAACATTTTCCAAAATTTTTTGCCGGGATAACAATCACTTACCGTCGAAACCCCGGAAAGCCGGGGTTTCGTCGTTCCATCAGGCTGCTCAGGCGATAGCGCCCAGCAGCTTTTCCCACTCTTTGTTTTCTTTCTTCGACACACCACCAAGCAAATCAAGGGCTTGGCGCAGGCGGAAACGCGTGAGGTCGGGGCCGAGAATTTCCATCGCATCCAACACCGACACCGAACTGGCCTGCCCGGTAATCGCAGCGAACATCAGCGGCATGGCGTCGCGCAGTTTCAATTCAAGGGACTCAACCACGGCCTGAATCGTCGCGGTGATCGCATCCTTTTCCCACTGGCGCAGGCTTTCGAGCTTCCACAAGATCAACTGCATCAATTGGCGAACCTGGTCACCCGAGAGCTTCTTGGACTCGAACAGCTTGGCATCCGGGTTCACGCCCCCGGCAAAGAAAAAGCTGGCCAACGGCGCGACCTGGCTGAACGTCTCCACCCTGCCCTGCACCAACGGCGCGATCTTCATCATGTACTCGGGGTTCAACGCCCACTGCTGCACACGGCTGGCGAATTCTTCCACCGGCAAGTCACGCAGCCACTGGCCATTGAGCCACGAGAGCTTCTCGATATCGAAAATCGGCCCGCCCAGGGAGACGCGGGACAGGTCGAAGTTGTCGACCATTTCCTGCAGCGAAAACTTCTCGCGCTCGTCCGGCATCGACCAGCCCATGCGGCCCAGGTAGTTGAGCATCGCTTCCGGCATGAAGCCCATACGCTCGTAAAAGGTCACCGAGGTCGGGTTCTTGCGCTTGGACAGCTTGCTCTTGTCCGGGTTACGCAGCAGCGGCATGTAGCACAGCTGCGGCTGTTCCCAGCCAAAGTATTCGTACAGCAGGATCAGTTTCGGCGCCGACGGCAGCCACTCTTCGCCGCGCAGCACGTGGGTGATGCCCATCAAGTGGTCGTCGACCACGTTGGCCAGGAAGTACGTCGGCAGGCCGTCGGTCTTCATCAGCACTTGCATGTCCATGCGGTCCCACGGGATCTCGACGTCACCGCGCAGCATGTCCGGCACCACGCACACGCCTTCGCTCGGC
The DNA here is from genome assembly GCF_021606685.1 of Pseudomonas syringae. Taxonomy (GTDB): domain Bacteria; phylum Pseudomonadota; class Gammaproteobacteria; order Pseudomonadales; family Pseudomonadaceae; genus Aquipseudomonas; species Aquipseudomonas syringae_R. Next base: position 21,592 of record NZ_WKCB01000022.1, on the reverse strand, counting down.
ACTTTCATGCGGATCACGTGCGGTTCGCCGGCGGCCAGGCGCTGGGCCACTTCTTCTTTCGACAGCAGCAGCGCGCGGCCGTCATAGCGCGGGGTTTCGCCCCGGGCCTGTTGCTCGGCGCGCATCTGGTCGAGTTCTTCGGCGGTGCAGAAGCATGGGAACGCATGCCCCATGTCGACCAGTTGCTGGGTGTATTGCTTGTAGATGTCGCTGCGCTCGCTTTGGCGATACGGGCCGTGCGGGCCGCCGACGTCCGGGCCTTCTGCCCAGGTAATGCCCAACCAGCGCAGCGCATCGAAAATCTGCTGCTCCGACTCACGGGTGGAGCGCAGTTGATCGGTGTCTTCGATCCGCAGGATGAATTCACCGCCGTGCTGCTTGGCAAAGCAGTAGTTGAACAAGGCGATGTAGGCAGTACCGACGTGGGGATCCCCAGTAGGCGATGGCGCAATGCGCGTGCGGACGGTGGTCATGGCTGGTCTCGAATGGGCGATAAAACTGAAAATTGAAACAAGGGGCGAATGGTAACAGCCTGGGGTGGTTGGGCTCCAGCTTGGGAGAATCTGGGAGACCGAGGTGAAGCCATCGGGGGCAAGCCCCCTCCCACACTTGACCGCGCCCCCTCAGTTGGAATGCGGTCGAAATGTGGGAGGGGGCTTGCCCCCGATGAGGCCAACCCAGTCACCGCAAATCAGACAGCCAATAGCCGCTCGCGCAGCTTGCCAATCTCATCACGCGTCTGCGCCGCCGCCTCAAACTCAAGGTCCCGCGCCAACTGGTACATCTTCTCTTCCAACTGGCGGATACGCTTGGTGATTTCACTCGGCGAGCGCAGTTCGTTCTCGTACTTGGCACTTTCCTCCGCCGCCTTGGCCATGCCTTTGCGCTTCTTGCTGCGCGAGCCGGGCACCGTGGCGCCTTCCATGATGTCGGCAACGTCCTTGAACACGCCTTTGGGCGTAATACCGTTTTCCAGGTTGAAGGCGATCTGTTTGTCGCGACGGCGCTGGGTCTCGCCAATCGCCCGCTCCATGGAGCCGGTGATGCGGTCCGCGTAGAGAATCGCGCGACCATTGAGGTTACGCGCCGCACGGCCGATGGTCTGGATCAGCGAGCGCTCGGAGCGCAGGAAGCCCTCCTTGTCCGCATCCAGAATCGCCACCAGCGACACTTCCGGCATATCCAGGCCCTCACGCAGCAGGTTGATCCCCACCAACACGTCAAAGGTGCCCAAGCGCAGGTCGCGGATAATCTCCACGCGCTCCACGGTGTCGATGTCCGAGTGCAGGTAGCGCACGCGCACGCCGTGATCGGCCAGGTAGTCGGTCAAGTCTTCGGACATGCGCTTGGTCAGCGTGGTGACCAGCACCCGCTCTTCCAGGGCTACGCGCTTGTTGATTTCCGACAGCAGGTCATCAACCTGGGTCAGCGCCGGGCGGATTTCAATCTCGGGATCGACAAGGCCGGTCGGCCGCACGAGCTGCTCGATCACGCGGCCAGCATGCTCGGCCTCATAGTTGCCCGGGGTGGCCGACACAAAAATGGTCTGCGGGCTGATGGCCTCCCACTCGTCGAAGCGCATCGGCCGGTTGTCCAGCGCCGACGGCAAGCGGAACCCGTACTCCACCAGGGTTTCCTTGCGCGAACGGTCGCCTTTATACATGGCGCCCACCTGCGGCACGCTGACGTGGGATTCGTCGATCACCAACAACGCGTCGTCCGGCAGGTAGTCGTAGAGCGTCGGCGGTGGCGCCCCAGAGTCACGGCCCGAGAGGTAGCGCGAGTAGTTTTCGATGCCGTTGCAGTAACCCAGCTCCAGGATCATCTCCAGGTCGAAGCGCGTGCGCTGCTCCAGGCGCTGGGCTTCCACCAATTTGTTGTTGGCGCGCAGGTATTCCAGGCGCTCGGCCAGCTCGACCTTGATGCCCTCGATGGCCCCCATCAGGGTTTCGCGCGGCGTCACGTAGTGGCTTTTCGGATAGAAGGTGAAGCGCGGCAGCTTGCGGATCACCTCGCCGGTCAACGGGTCGAAGGCCGACAGGCTCTCGACTTCATCGTCGAACAGCTCGATGCGGATCGCTTCGAGGTCGGACTCGGCCGGGTAGATGTCGATCACATCGCCACGCACGCGGAAGGTGGCGCGGGCAAAATCCATGTCGTTGCGCGTGTATTGCAGGCTCGTCAGGCGGCGCAGCAATTCGCGCTGGTCGAGTTTGTCGCCGCGGTCGACGTGCAGCACCATTTTCAAATAGGTTTCCGGGCTGCCCAGGCCGTAAATGCACGACACCGTGGTGACGATGATCGCATCCTTGCGTTCCAGCAGCGCCTTGGTCGCCGACAGCCGCATCTGCTCGATGTGGTCGTTGATCGACGCATCCTTCTCGATAAAGGTATCGGAGGACGGCACATAGGCTTCGGGCTGGTAGTAGTCGTAATAGGAAACGAAGTACTCCACGGCGTTGTTCGGGAAAAACGCCTTGAACTCGCCATACAGCTGCGCGGCCAGGGTCTTGTTCGGCGCCAGCACCAGGGTCGGGCGGTTGATCTGCGCGATCACGTTGGCGATGCTGAAGGTCTTGCCCGAACCGGTCACCCCGAGCAGCGTCTGGTGCGCCAGGCCAGCTTCGATGCCTTCGACCATCTGGCGAATGGCCTCGGGTTGATCGCCGGCGGGTTCAAAGCGGGTGACGAGCTGGAAATCCGACATAACGTACCTCGTTCAAGTCACCCCGGGCCTACAGCTGCCAAGGACGAAAAGCTCAGCAACCCGCGAATAGTCATCGCAGGTTGCAGGAAAAAACCATGATAGCTGTAGAAGTGGTGGCGAATGTGACGGGTTTCAAGGCAATCCTCTGACCTGCCGTCTACGATCAAGGTTGCAATAAGACTAACGGTGAGCAAATAAACCGAAAAACTTGGCTGAAAAGCCGTTTCGGCTGTCGCCCTCGACGGTGCGGGCCTCTATACTAGCTCCCCGTTTGTGCACCGCTCTAGTGCATTCGGCTGGAGCGCGACACGTCCCTCCATTCCCCCATAGAGCTGCCGCAAAAATGAGCCTGTTCTCCGCTGTCGAAATGGCACCACGCGATCCTATCCTGGGCCTCAACGAAGCATTCAACGCCGACACACGAACCACCAAGGTCAACCTTGGCGTGGGCGTTTACTGCAACGAGGAGGGGAAGATTCCACTCTTGCGTGCCGTTGCCGAAGCGGAAGCCATTCGTGTGGCGCAACACGCCGCCCGTGGCTACCTGCCGATCGACGGTATCGTCGCCTACGACCAGGCCGTGCAAAAGCTGCTGTTCGGCGCTGAGTCGCCGCTGCTGAGCGCTGGTCGCGTAATCACCGCCCAAGCGGTCGGCGGCACCGGCGCGCTGAAAATCGGCGCCGACTTCCTCAAGCAGCTGCTGCCCAACGCCGTCGTCGCCATCAGCGACCCAAGCTGGGAAAACCACCAGGCGCTGTTCGAAAAAGCCGGCTTCCCGGTGCAGACCTACCGCTACTACGACGCCGCCACCCACGACGTGAACCGCGCCGGCCTGCTCGAAGACCTCAATGCCCTGCCGCCACAGTCCATCGTGGTGCTGCACGCGTGCTGCCATAACCCGACCGGCGTCGACCTGAGCCCGGCCGACTGGCAAAACGTGCTGGACGTGGTCAAGGCCAAGAACCTCGTGCCGTTCCTCGACATGGCCTACCAGGGCTTTGGCGACGGCATCCACGAAGACGCTGCGGCCGTGCGCCTGTTCGCTGAATCGGGCCTGACCTTCTTTGTGTCCAGCTCGTTCTCCAAGTCGTTCTCGCTGTATGGCGAACGTGTGGGCGCGCTGTCGATCGTCAGCGAATCCAAGGAAGAAAGCGCGCGCATCCTGTCCCAGGTCAAACGCGTTATCCGCACCAACTACTCCAACCCGCCAACCCACGGCGCCGCCATCGTGGCGGCAGTGCTGAACAACCCTGAGCTGCGCGCCCAGTGGGAAGCCGAACTGGCCGAAATGCGCCTGCGCATCCGTGGCATGCGTGAGCAGATGGTCGCCGAGCTGGCCAAGGCTGCTCCGGGTCACGACTTCAGCTTCGTCGGCCGTCAGCGCGGGATGTTCTCCTACTCGGGCCTGACGGTTGAGCAAGTCACCCGCCTGCGCACCGAGTTCGGTATCTACGCGCTGGATACCGGGCGCATCTGCGTGGCGGCACTGAACCAGTCGAACATTGGCGCGGTGACCCAGGCGATCGTGCAAGTGCTGTAAGCGTTAACAGCTGAAGAAGGGGAAGCCATTCATGGGCTTCCCCTTTTTTATGCGCAAACGCTAAGCCTATGGCTTAGCTGAACCTGAGGCCTAGTTGAACCTGTGGCCTAACTGAACCTATGGCCTAGTTGAACCTGTGGCCTAACTGAACCTGTAGCCTGGTTGAACCTGTGGCCTAACTGAACCTGTAGCCTGGTTGAACCTGTGGCCTGACTGAACCTGTAGCCTGGTTGAACCTGTGGCGAGCGAGCTTGCTCGCGTTGGGCTGCGCAGCAGCCCAAAAACCCTGCCACCTTGAACTTCCTGACAAAACGCGGTGCCTGAACAAGGGGCCGCTACGCGCCCCAGCGCGAGCAAGCTCGCTCGCCACAAGAATCATATCGCCCGCAAAAAATTCACTGGGCACAACGCGCAGCCCCTAGACTGAACCTCGACTGCCCCTTTGCTGTGAGAACCTTATGAGAAACGATGACCTGGACCTGCGTGCCGACCGCGACGAATTGCACGACTACACCCCGCGCGCCCCGCAAGCCAAGCGCCAGAAAAGCCTGGTGCTGCAGGTAGCCCTGGGCGTATTCCTCGGTGGTTTGGCGCTGTGGCTGGTGCAGCTGGGTGCAACAGCACTGATGGCAAAACTCGCCATGGGCACCCTGCAATTCGGTGGCTGATAAAGATCAAAATGTGGGAGCGGGCTTGCTCGCGAAAACGGTGGGTCAGCCAACACACCCATCACTGATACACCGCCTTCGCGAGCAAGCCCGCTCCCACATCAGCTCTGCGTCGTTACCAGACCGCGCTCTTCCAGCAACGTCACAAAACTGCTCAAGCTCTGCGACACCGTGCCCCGGCGCCAGATCAGCCAGGTATTGAGGAGGCGGAAGCTGTCCGCCAACGGCCACACGCTCACCGCCGCGAACCCCGGCATGTTTTCCAGCATGCTGCGCGGCATCAACGCCAGGCCGGCACCGGCGCTGACGCAAGCGAGCATGCCGTGGTAGGACTCGATTTCAAAGATCTTGCCCGGCACCGCACCGTCCTGTGAAAACCAGCGCTCGAAATGATGCCGATAGGAACAGTTGGAGCGGAACGTATAAATGTTCTCGCCGTTCACGTCTTGCCCACGGGTGATCGGTGCATGGTGCAGCGGCGCGACCACGACCATTTCCTCCTCGAACACCGCCACGCCGTCCAGGGTGGAGTGCAGCACCGGGCCATCGACAAAGGCCGCCGTCAGGCGCCCCGACAGTACGCCTTCGATCATGGTGCCAGAGGGGCCGGTGCTCAGGTCCAATTCGACCTTGGTGTGCTTCTGGTTATACGCCGCCAGCAATGCCGGGATGCGCACCGCCGCCGTGCTCTCCAGCGAACCGAGGGCAAACGCGCCCTGGGGCTCCTCCCCCGCCACCGTCGCTCGGGCCTCTTGTACCAGGTCAAGAATGCGCCGCGCATAACCGAGGAAATTCCACCCGGCCGGTGACAGGCGCAGGCGGCTTTTCTCGCGGATAAACAATTCCACGCCCAAGTCCCGCTCCAGTTGCTTGATGCGGGTGGTCAGGTTCGACGGCACCCGATGAATCAACTGCGCAGCGGCGCTGATGCTGCCTTGCTCGGCAACGGCCTTGAATATTTCGAGTTGCACCAGGTCCACGTTATTCTCCATTCGTGAATGTATTGCTTAATATTATTCAGTTTCCAGAAAAGCACCAGCCCCGTAGGCTGAACCCATTCCACTCATTCAGCAGGACGGTGCCATGAACGCTATTTCTCACCAGACCCACGCCCTGTCGATCAACCCCGCCACTGGCGAAACGGTCGGCAGCTACCCTTATGAAAACGCGTCGCAACTGGACGCCGCGCTCGACCGCGCCACCGCCGCCTTCCGCACCTGGCGCCGCCAGCCGGTCAGCCAACGCGCCGAATTGCTGCTGGCCCTGGCCAGCACCCTGCGTGAACAGGCCGAAGAGATGGCGCAGATGATCACCCTGGAAATGGGCAAGCCGATCGCCCAGGCCCGCGCTGAAATCGAAAAATGCGCGCTGCTCGCCGAATGGTATGCCGCCCAGGGCCCCGCCATGCTGGCACCGGAGCCGACCCTGGTCGACAACGGCAGCGCACAAATCGAATACCGCCCACTGGGCCCTATCCTCGCCGTGATGCCATGGAACTTCCCGGTCTGGCAGGTGCTGCGCGGCGCCGTACCGACCATGCTTGCGGGCAACACCTATGTGCTTAAACATGCGCCGAATGTGATGGGCAGCGCCTACCTGATGAAAACGGCGTTCCAGAAAGCCGGCTTCGCTGACGGCCTGTTCGAAGTGATCAACGTGACCCAGGACGGCGTGTCCAAGGCCATCGCCGACCCTCGTATCGCCGCCGTCACCCTCACCGGCAGCGTGCGCGCTGGCATCGCCATCGGTTCCCAGGCCGGTGCCGCGCTGAAAAAATGTGTACTGGAACTGGGTGGCTCCGACCCGTTCATCGTGCTCAACGACGCCGACCTCGACGCCGCCGTGCAGGCCGCCGTGATCGGTCGCTTCCAGAACAGCGGCCAGGTCTGCGCCGCCGCCAAGCGCCTGATCATCGAAGAGGGGGTGGTGGAGGCCTTCACCGCCAAATTCCTCGAAGCCAGCCGTGCACTGGTCATGGGCGACCCGACATCGACCGCCACCTACGTTGGCCCCATGGCCCGCTTTGACCTGCGCGACGAGCTGCACGGCCAGGTCCAGGCCACCCTGGAAGAAGGCGCCACCCTGCTGCTGGGCGGCAACAAAGTCGCAGGCGAAGGCAACTACTACGCGCCGACCGTATTGGCCAACGTGACCGACCAGATGACCTCGTTCAAACAGGAACTGTTCGGCCCGGTGGCGTCAATCATCACCGCGCGCGACGCCGACCACGCCGTGGCCCTGGCCAACGACAGCGAGTTCGGCCTTACCGCGAGCATCTTTACCCAGGATTCGGCCAAGGCACGCGACATCGCCAACCAGCTGGAAACCGGCGGAATCTTCGTTAACGCCTTCAGCGTCTCCGACCCTCGGGTGGCGTTCGGTGGTGTGAAAAAGAGTGGGTTTGGCCGCGAGTTGTCGCACTTTGGTGTGAGGGAATTCTGCAACGCGCAGACCGTGTGGCTGGACCGCAAGTAAGTCCACGACTCAACGAAAACGCCTGGGTTCAGGCGTTCAGCAGCGGCAGCGTGACCACAAACTCGCTGCCCTTGCCCTTGCCTTCGCTCATGGCGGCGACCGTGCCGTCATGGGCTTCCACCAGTTCGCGCACCACCGTCAAGCCGATCCCCAACCCCGAGCCGTTGAAGCCGATGGCGTGCTCGTCCTGCACATAAGGGTCAAAGATGAACGGCAGCGCCTTGGCCGACACGCCGATGCCGTTGTCGCGAATGCTGATCCTCAGCGCGTCTGCGACGGTCACCGACAGCACAATACGGCCCCCCACCGGCGTGTACTTGGCCGAGTTCGCCAGCAAGTTATTCAGGATCTGTGCGAGGCGCCCGGGATCACCGCTCACCGTCAACGGGCCATCGGGCAGATGCGCCTCAAAGTGCTGTTTTTTCGCGCGCATCACCGGGCCACACGCGTCAATGGCGCTTCTGAGGATGTGCAGCATGTCGACCTCACGGCGTTCCACGCGCAGTTTGCCCGTGCTGACGCGGGACACGTCCAACAGGTCATCCACCAGCTGTGAAATATGCTGCACCTGGCCTTCGATCAGCTCACGCATGCGCGGCAGTTGGTCACTCGGCAGGCGCACCATGCGCTCGGCGATCAGGCTGATCGGCGTCAACGGGTTGCGCAGTTCATGCGCCACCATCGCCAGGATACTTTTCTGCTGGCCCAGCGCGCGTTCAGCCGTCGCCTGCAGGTCTTGAGCACTGAGCGCAGCAATGACCAACTGCGCATTTGCCTCGCGAAGTTCCTGATACAAACGCTGTTCTTCCAGGCGCGGCGGGCTTTGCGCGTCCGATTGCGCGAGCAGGATCGCCACCACCAGTTGCTGGTTGGCCTCGATCACCTGCTCGACCTGCTGGGTATCCACCAGGCGGCTGCTGACGTCACTCAGTTGCTGTTGCAGGGCGGCGAGCACGGCGCGGGCCTCGACGGTTTTCTGGCCAAGCAGGAACAGCTCGTGGGCCGCTGTATTCAGCTCACTGTCATTCTTGCCGCCGGTTTCACTCATGAGCCGGGCTCACACATGTTTGTCTCCCACCGAAACCTGTTTGGTCGGGCGCCCGCCCAACAACCCTTCCTGCTCCGGCAACATGTCGCGAATCTGCAGGCCGTTATCGTCGATGTGGTACTGGCGCAACTGATCGGAGTGAGCGCTGGCGCGCACCTTGACCACGGCCATGATGCGCAGCAAGCGGCTTTCTACTTCAATGTAGCGCTGCACAATGATCGCATCGGTGAGGAACGCCGTGCCATAGGGGCTGAAACGCAGGTCGGTGTAGCGGTCTTCCAGCTCCGACGTCATCAACACGCTGACCCCGGCACCGGTCAGCGCAGTGACCATGCGCGACAACGACTCACGGAAATCCGCGCGAAAGGTCGGCGCCAGCGCCAGCTCGAAGCCTGACAGTGAATCGATCACCACGCGGGAGGCCTTCAAGCGGCTGATCTCGCCGAGCAACAATTGCACAATCTCGTCAATCGACAGGTCCGGCGCGCGACTGTCCACCAGGCCCACCTGCCCATTCTTGATCAACTCGGCCAACTGCGGGTTCTGCGAATGGTTGGGCCGCTGCTCGAAGACGGCGATGACCCCGGTCTCCCCGTTGCGCGCGCCCTCGGCCAAGAAGGTCGCCGCCAGGATGCTCTTGCCCGAGCCCGACGGCCCGGCCACCAGCAGCGAATAGCCGCGAGGCAGGCCGCCGCCGAGCATCTCATCAAGGGCTGGCACGCCCATTTTCAAGCGCGTGATCGGGAACGTCGGCGGCGCTTCTACCGAACGGCTGAGCGCAGCCGGTGGGTACACCTTGATCCCCGAGGTGGCAATCCGGAAGGTGTGCAGCCCCGGCAAAGTCGGTTGGCCGCGCATCTTCATGATTTCCATCTTGCGCACCATCGAATTGCGCTCGACGCTCTGGCGCAGCCAGATCAGGCCGTCTGCCACGGTAAAAATCGGATTGGTGTCGGTTTCGGTGAAATATTCGCCGATCAGGAAGGTCGTCGCCTGCCACGTGGTCATCAACATGCCCAGTTGCTGGATGAACTGCGGCAGGTTGTTGTTGGGGTTGTGCTGGGTCTGGCTGGCCAGCACCACAGAGCGAAACGAATCGACAAACACCAGCGACGGGGAATGCGCCTCGACCTCGCTGACGATGCGCCGCAGCACCTCGTCCAGATCACCGGCCAGGGTGTCGTCCGCCAGGTTGATATAGCGAATCGACTGGTTGATGGCGTCGTTGTCGAAAAAATCGAACTGCTGCTGATACCGCAGCATCTTGAGCGGCGGCTCGCCGAGCACGGTAAAGAACAGCGCCGGGCGCTCGGGCGTCGCCAGGGCAAACATCATCTGGTGCGCGAGGGTGGTTTTGCCACAGCCCGGCGGCCCGGCGATGAGGTTGAACGAAAATTCCGGCAGGCCTCCGCCCAGGACCTCGTCCAGTCCTGGCACACCCGTGGCCAGACGGTTGATAGTCACTTTGGTGCTCATGGCGAAATTTCCTGCGAAGAGGTGTCGCTCGAAGGAGGCAACCACACACCCACCAGCAAACGTGCGGTGAGTGAGGGCCCGATCAGCGTGGTCAGAAGTTCGTAGAGGGTGGTCAGCAACGCCTCACCGAACAGCCGCGCATCGGTCTCGTTTTGCTCGACGAGTATGGATTTGAGGGCAAGCAGATCCAGCGCGGCCGGCACACTGTCATTACTGACGGCCAGGCGTGGAGGGTTGGAGACGCACAAATGGAAGCTGCGCCGGTACAGCGCGGCAACGCCCTGCTGGCCGATTACGGGCGCCAGTGCGGCGCCCATATCCTGCAAAATCGAAACAATCGCCTCGGCGATGCATGCAGTGTCAGCGTGCGGACCAGCGCGGTGCGCCAGAGTAGCTACAATCTGGCGGCTCTCTTCGCTAAGCGTGGGCATGTCTGACTGATTTCTGATGAACAGAGACCGATGGTACACCCTATACCAAGGTTTAGAGACCCCACCGGGAACAGCGGGCCAAATGCGCACGGATGAGGTTCCCCCCGCCCGCCACGATCGACTACCATACCGCGCCGGTTCCCCAACGGGACTAATAGGGAATTCGAAACGCGGTACGCCGCGCCAATCGAAACTGCCCCCGCAACTGTAGATGCCGAGCCTGCTCCTTGACGCCACTGGACCTTGTCCGGGAAGGCCGGAGCGTGGCGACGACGCATGAGTCAGGAGACCTGCCGGCCAAGCAAAATCACTAACCGGCGGGGTGTCCGGGAAGGACGTCCTTGCCCTGCTCTGTCGGCAGCGTTCGAGGGTGTGTTTCCGAACCGTACCTCCCCGGTTTCACCTACGGTTCAAACGGAGATTGCCCCATGCTGCCACGCGTTAGCGCCCTGTTCACCGGCCTTGGCTTTTGTGCCCTGGCCCAAGCAGCGCCTACTCAGTACCCGCTGACCGTCGAAAACTGCGGCAGCAACGTGACCTTCCAGCAAGCCCCCGCACGCAGCGTGACCATTGGCCAGGCCGCCACCGAGATGCTTTACGCCTTGGGCGTGGGCGACAAAGTGGTCGGCACCTCGCTGTGGTTCAACAACGTGTTGGCGCAGTACAAGACTCTGAACGACGGCATCGAACGCCTGGCCAATAACGAGCCGAGCTTTGAGTCGGTGATCGCCAAGCGCCCGCAACTGGTGGCCGCCGAGCTGGAATGGGTGGTTGGGCCGCAAGGCGTGGTCGGCACGCGCGAGCAATTCCATGAGCTGAAAATCCCCACCTACCTGCTGCCCTCCGACTGCGAAGGCAAGGACAACCTGGTGGGCGCCGACGGCACGCGGCTGGAGCCGTTCCGCATCGAGACCATCTACAAGAGCATCAGCCAACTGGCGCAGATCTTCGACGTGCAGGATCGCGGCCACCAGCTGAACGACGAACTCAAGGCGCGCCTGGCCAAATCCGTCGCCACCGTGCACAGCAAAGGCCTCAAGCACGCCAGCGCATTGGTGTGGTTCTCCAGCGCCGAGATGGCCAGCGACCCTTACGTGGCCGGCCACAAAGGCATTCCCGAATTCATGCTCGAAACCCTGGGCCTGCATAACGTCGTGCAGTCCGATGAAGAGTGGCCCGCCGTTGGCTGGGAAACCATCGCCAAAGCCAACCCGACCTTCCTGGTGATCGCCCGCATGGACCGTCGCCGCTACCCCGCCGACGACCATGAAAAGAAACTCGCCTTCCTGCGCACTGACCCGGTGACACGCAACATGGACGCGGTGAAAAACAACCGCATCATCGTCCTCGACGCCCTGGCGTTGCAGGCCAGCATCCGCATGTTCGATGGCCTTGAACAGCTGGCCGGCGCCATCGACGGCTACGACCTGAGTAAATGAGTACCAGCGTGATTCGAACCCTGCTCGCCCTGGCCCTGCTGTTGATCGCCGTGCTCGCCGGCGTGGCCATCGGTGAAACCGCCATCTCACCCCAGGTGGTGCTACAGGTGCTCGCCAACAAACTGTGGGGCGCCAGCTACTTGCTGGACCCGATCGATGAAGGCGTGGTGTGGAACTACCGCCTGACCCGCGCCCTGGTCGCCGCCGCGTGCGGGGCCGGCTTGGCGACGTGCGGAGTGATCCTGCAGTCGTTGCTGCGCAACCCGCTGGCCGACCCGTACCTGCTGGGCATCAGTGCCGGCGCTTCGACCGGCGCCGTGCTGGTGGCGTTGATGGGCGTGGGCGGCGGTTTGATCTCGCTGTCGGCGGGTGCGTTTGTGGGGGCCATGGCCGCGTTTGCGCTGGTGATCCTGCTCGCGCGTGCCAGCGGCTCCGTGAGCGGCACCGGCCAGATCATCCTCGCGGGCATCGCCGGCTCGCAGCTGTTCAACGCCCTCACCGCGTTCCTGATCACCAAGTCGGCCAGTTCAGAGCAGGCGCGCGGCATCATGTTCTGGCTGCTGGGCAACCTCAGCGGTGTGCGCTGGCCCTCTGTGTGGCTGGCCGTGCCGGTGGCAGTCGCGGGGCTGGCGGTGTGCCTGTGGCACCGGCGCGCGCTGGATGCGTTCACCTTCGGCAGCGACTCGGCGGCCTCCCTCGGCATCCCGGTACGCCGTGTGCAATTTGTGTTGGTGGGCTGCGCCGCGCTGGTCACGGCGGTGATGGTGTCGATTGTCGGCTCCATCGGCTTTGTCGGCCTGGTGATCCCCCATGCCGTGCGCCTGCTGCTCGGCACCGGGCATTCACGTTTGCTGCCGGCCAGCGCCCTGGGCGGCGCGTTATTCCTGATTGCGGCTGATGTGCTGTCGCGCACGCTGATCAAGGGCCAGGTGATTCCGGTCGGGGTGGTCACCGCGTTGGTCGGTGCGCCGGTGTTTGCGTTGATTTTGATTGGCCGGAGAAACCCCCGATGAGCGTACTGAGCTGCACCGGCCTGGGCTTCAAGGTGCGCGAGGCCGAGTTGCTGCGCAACATTGACCTGGACGTACAGCAGGGGGAAACCCTCGGCATCGTTGGCCCGAACGGCTCCGGCAAATCCACCTTGCTCAAACTGCTCGCCGGTTTACGCCCACCGGCCAGTGGCGACGTGCGCCTGGGCGGCCAACGCCTGGGCACGCTGTCGCGCCGCGCCATCGCGCAACAACTGGCGGTGGTAGAGCAACAGGCCGACACCGACGACGCCATCCGCGTCTTCGACGCCGTGGCGCTGGGCCGCACGCCGTGGTTGTCGGCGCTGAGCCCGTGGTCCAGTGACGACGACGCCATCGTGCGCCAGGCCCTGCACGACGTGGACGCCACCCACCTGAGCCAGCGCGCCTGGCGCAGCCTCTCCGGCGGCGAACGCCAACGCGTGCACATCGCCCGCGCCCTGGCGCAACGGCCGCAGATTCTGTTGCTGGACGAACCGACCAATCATTTGGATATCCAGCACCAACTGGCGATCCTGAAAGGCGTGCAAGCCCTGCCGGTAACCACGTTGATTGCCCTGCATGACCTGAACCAGGCCCTGACCTGTGATCGCCTGGCCGTGCTCGACCGCGGGCAATTGGTGGCCCTGGGCAAACCGCTGCAAGTGCTCACCCCGCAGCGGCTGCAGGACACGTTCGGGGTGCAGGCGCATTACCTGACGGACCCGTTTGATGGGGCGCAGATCCTGCGACTGCGCTCCAACTGACACACCAAAATTCAAAGGTGGGAGGGGGCTTGCCCCCGATGAGGCAGTGTCAGTTAATAAATCCATGACTGACCCACAGCCATCGGGAGCAAGCCCCCTCCCACCTTTGGATCTACAGAGGCTTTTGCATGTGGGTGGTCTGCCAGATCGGGTCGGCTTCGACATCGACGATCTCAAACCCCTGCCGTAGCCAAAAATCAATCGCCCCCGGCAGGAACGGGTGGGTATGCAGGTACACCACCGCCACTCCATCCGCGCGCGCCAGTGCCTCTAATGCGCGATACAACTCGCCCGCCAGGCCAAAGCGACGGAACTCAGGCTGCACGAACAGGCGCACCACTTCCACCGTCTTGCGTCCGTGGTAATTCAACTGCGGGAAACGCCCGTCATAGGGCAGATAACCAATAGCAGCAACGATCCGGCCTTGATCGCGAGCAATAAGGAACTGACCGTCGCCCTCAAGGTAGGTGGCGTCGAACTGTGCCAGGTCCGGTGGCATCCCCGTTGCGCTGAGCTTGGGGAAAAGCTCGGCACGGGCGTGCAGCACGAACCTCAGTACCTCAGGGATATCCGCAGCCGTGACCGCCTGGATGATCGGCACCGAGGTCATAGAACCGTTATCTGCGTAATACCCACCACCTGCGCCTGCTGCAGAATTTCTGCTGGCGTCGCATCCGCAGGCGGCAGGATCAAGCCATTCTCCGCATCGCCCAAATGCAACTGCAGCAAGTGCAACGCCGCCTCATGCACCGGCAGCTGGGCTTGCTTGAGTTCGAACACTTGGGTACGCGGTTCGGCGTTGAACAGGTAGTTGAGGGTGTATTCACGCATGGGGCAGTCCTTGTTATAGGGAGGAACAACTGAATAACCTGACCAGACGATCAAGTTTTAAGTTCCGACTCCATTGGCTCGCTCGTAACGCAGATAGCCATGGGCACCCGTGCCCACACAGGCAAACCCTGCCCGCTCATACATAAACCGCGCGGGGTTGTCAGGGCGCACGCTCAAACTCAACGGCGTGCAGCCATTGGCCGCTGCAGCAACCTGATAGGCCTCCAGCAACGCCCGACCTATGCCCTTGCGCCGATGAGCCGCGCTCACGTTGATCGTGCAAAGCTCGGCGAAGCCGCCCTCGGTTTTCCATAACGAATAACCGACAAATTGCCCGCCCAGCATCGCAACCGTCAAACGCTCGAAGTTGTCGACCCATGCAGTAAGGTTGCGCTCCACCTGCGCCCGCCAGGCGGCTTCGTGAGCGGGCTCCCATTGCTGGATGTAGGCCAACTCGCCGCGATAAATCGACGGCAGGTCGGTCACCATCGCCGGACGTAGGGTCAGCGTGTTCACGGGCACGTGCGTTCCTTGGCTTTACAGTGGGAGCTGAAAGATTACCCGGACGCTGGAAGATTGAGTACCCCGGCGTTCACCCGCTGGCTGATCCATTCGCGGCTATGAGCAAGCACGCAATCGGCCATCACCACCGGGAAATGAATGAACCCATGCGCCGACTCCGGCAGCAGATACGCCTGCGCGCCAGGCCAGCGCTCGGCGATCAACAGCGTGTCATCCTTCAACGGGTCCAGTTCGCCTACAAACATGAGTGCTGGCGGCATGCCTTCGAGGTCGCCATACAACGGCGACAGCGGTGGCAAGCGGCGCTCGTCATCGCTCAAGCCCGGCGTCAGCATGCGCAGCGCCTCGACCATGCCCGGCCCATCCAGCAACAACGTTTGCGGGCCTGCCGCGCGTACGCTTGGCGTACCGGCCAAGTCGTAGACGCCGTAATACAGCACCGCACCGCTCACCCGCTGGAGCAACGCCGGCCATTGCTTCAACGCCAGCAACGTCGCCGCCGCCAGATGCCCGCCGGCCGACTCGCCGACGACGATCACCGGCAGGTCGGCAAACTCATCGTTGGTCAGCAACCAACGGGCCGCCGCCAGGCAGTCGTCCATCAGCCCTTCCACCGGGGTATTCACCGCCAGCCGATAGTCCACCGATACCACCGCCACGTCGCAGGCCTGCACCATGCCCAGGTTGAGGTCGTCATCCATCTGCGCATTGCCAATCACCCAGCCGCCGCCGTGAATGTCCAGCACCACGCCCTTGGGCGTGCGGCTCGGCCGCAGGATGCGCACGGGCACTGAGCCCACCCAACAGGTTTCGGCCACCGGTGCGCGTTTGAGTTTTTGACTGGCGCGCAACAGCGCCTGAATCAAACGCGGCGTAACGCGGTTGCGAATTTTAAAGCGCGGCATCCAGCCAAGTTTCTGGTTGAAGCGGCGCATTTCGTCCAGTTCAGGCGCACTGGCGGGCCAGGGTGTAGGGGCCATCAACGATTATTTCGCAGGATCGAAAAGTTCAGCGCCGCCGCCACACACAGCCACGCCAGGTACGGGAACAGGATCAAGCCGGTGATCAGGTCCAGGCGCACCGCCAGCACCACCATCGCCGCCACCGTCACCCACAGCACCGCGATAATCACCATCCCGGCCAGGAGGCGATGCGCGCCAAAAAACACCGGCGTCCACAGCGTGTTCAACGCGATCTGCGCCGCCCACAGCGCCAGCACCACTTGGCTGCCGGGGATCAGGCTCAAGCGGTAACCGGCCCAGGCCAGCAGCAGATAGATAGTCGTCCACGCCACCGGAAACAACCAGTTGGGCGGGGTAAAGCCGGGTTTTACCAGGGATTCGTACCAGGCTCCGGGCTTGAAGATAATGCCGGTGCTGGCAGCGGCGGCGCAGGCGAGCAGGAAAATGAAAAAGGTCATGGTCGGTCCTTGAGGTCAGTTGAAAGAAAGCCACGCTATGGTTCAAAGACTCAAACTACCGCGCAGAAATTCAATACTTGCCTCAAAAATGCACCCGCAACGCCGATTTAATGTGGCCGGTGCTTAGCCCGGCTCCACAATCCTCAGCCAAGGCCAACGCGCCTGATAACTCCGGGCCTTCTTGGCAAACAGCGCAGGCTCCGCATGCACGGGGTTGATGCGCAACACGCCCTGCTCCACATCCGCCAACCCATAGGGCGCATACACCTCGCCCGTGGAGATATCCAACCCGATGCACGTGCCCGCCACCAGGTAACGGTCCACACCTTGCTTAGCCGTGTGCAACTGCGGATACGGCCGACCAAACCGCTGCCCATACCAGAGGTGGACCCGCGCCTGGTTCTTCACTTCAACATTAACCCCCAGGTCCTCGAACAACCGCTCAGCCCGGCGAATCACCGCGTCCTCTGCCTCGTAGGAAAGGTCTGTATCAAAGTAAAAAACGTCGTAATCCTTTACACCCTGAGCAGCCGGAAGGTTCGACTGATGATTCCACACCGCCTGGAACAGACATCCCGCCGTGAGCATGCACTGGTCTACCCCGAGGTCGGGCAGCCGCGCGGTGATTTCAGCGTTGATGGGGTTGGCCATGGCCAGGTTGAGCAAGCGGTCGACGGTCAATGTCATGGAAACTCCTTCGTCATCAGCCCGTCACTAGAGGCCGACTGCACACGTTGTGGTGAGGGAGCGTGCTCCCGCTGGGCTGCGCAACAGCCCCAAAACCCGCAGCACCGCTGCCCTCTAGCCTTTCAACTCACCCGCCCGATTGCTCGCCGCGTCGTCGTAAGCCACATACAACGACTCGGCGATCTGGCTCTTGATGGCCTTGGTGGACTCCAAGCCAAGCACAAAACCTTCGGCCTTACCGCCAGCACGGTTGAGTTCTTCATGGGTGGCAGCGCCGGTGATGGCGTCAAGCAGCTTGGCGGCGTGAGGGCCTACGCCTTTGGGAAGGCTGATTTGGTCGATGGACATGGGCGATACCTTGAAAGAATGAGATCGGTAGCGCTTAAAACCACTGCCGGGGGCTGGCATGGTAGACCGATATCCACCTCAAAGGGCTGTTTTCTGGCTGCCAGAGGCTTATCCGGCAACCTGGCCCTCTGTGGCGAGGGAGGTTGCTCACGTTCGGCTGCGCAGCCGCCCCAATCCCGCAGCACCTTGCTCCATTGCCTACGCTTACGTCAGAATCCGCCGGCTTGTGCGCTGGGGTGGCCGTCTCTAAGGTTGCTCGGTCGCCGACATCTCGGTGATCGGGTTTAGTAGCCCACGGTTTAACCTAACAACTGCACAAGCTTCATCCATCAGACGTTCCCGTCTGTGCTTGATGGTGGCTGTGCGCAGGGCGCCCCCGGGCGCGCCGGTTTTGTTAGGTTCCACCGGTCTACTAACCTGCGTACAGCTACCGCCTTTTCGTTTAGTAGCGATGAGGTGCCGGCCCGAGCAAGGAACTTAACAATGGTTACTGATTCAACCACTCTCTTCCGCGTCGCCCCAGACGCCAGCAGTGAAACCCTGCTCTCTAACAGCTTCGAAACCTTCACATCCGTGAGCACCCTGCTGCTAAACCTATCCGAAGACCTGAGCGGCAAGCACCGCGATATCGCGTTGGCCATTCACCAACTGAGTGAGCTGGGCGTGCTGCTTACCGCCAAACTTCTCGACCGTGAAACACCCTGCTCCGATTGAAGCCTACCCCTTAAAATCAATAGCTCAGCCAATCGCCGCGTGGTCGTAATTCAAATACAACCTTGTGACGATTTGGCTGGTAAGAGGTAGCAGCGCCTATGGCATTGACGATGCTTAATGGTGAAAGGGCATAGGCCTTGGGCAATGGAAATTTGGTTAGCCCAGCTGGGGTGAAAGCGTCTGCTTTCGGCCAAGAGCAGCCTCTGGCAGTGGCAGAAAGCTCCATCATCGAATGGCCAGGCCGGGCGCCCGCCGATCAGGTCGACCAAGGGGTTGTTCGTATCGGCCTCGCTCGTGACCAGCGGATGTGCACGCAGAAACCCACGTTCATGCAACTCGGTGGTGGGCGCATGGGTTAGCGTGCCGTTTGCTGCTCTTTACCCAGCTCGTGAGCAATGAACCGGCCCGCCGTCTGCGCGGCCTCGATTAGCCGTTTGCGGGGCATGCCGTTACACGCCGCAGACGATAGCCCGCGCAGGGTAATCGAAAGGTAGTCAGTGAGGCATTGGGCTTTTTCGGGCAGTGTCTGATCAAGATAATCCCGAATCGCCTTGACGCCTCCGTCCGCCAGAGTTTGCGCCATCCGGCGGGCTACCTCGTCATCCGCACGCGTGCCCTCGGTGACCATGCAACCGCGCAAGACACTGTCGTTTCCATACTGCTTCGCTGCCGCGACCAACAAGGCGGCGAGTGCTTCAGGCACTGGCCGGTCCGGCGCCAGCAGTTTGTCCAACGGCAAAGCGTGCTCGCGGGCGTAGCGCAGCATGGCCTTCTCGAATAACTCAGCCTTGCTGCCATACGCGGCGTAGAAGCTGGGCGGCTTGATGTCCATGGCTTCGACCAGATCCGTGAGGCTCACCGCGTCGAAGCCGTGTTCGTGGAACATGGCTTGGGCAATGGCGACTCCAGCCTCTCTATCGAAAGCAGGGCGGCGTTGGCGGATTTTGTCAGTCATGGCGATCTCGTTTGTGTGCCCGCGATTGTAGCGACCGCTATATCTCCGGGGCAACCGCGCAGAGCTGAATGGCGTATTTATATAGTGATTACTAAATAGCTTGCGTCTTTGCTGAGTGCTATATAGTGTTCGCTACATAAATTCATTCGCCCTCAACCTATACGGGAGTATCAGCATGCAGTTTCAAGACAAAGTCGTTCTCGTCACCGGAGGGTCCTCGGGATTGGGCCTTTCTATCGCCCAAGAGCTGGCAGGGCAGGGGGCCACGGTGGTGATTACCGGGCGTCGGCAGGAGCAACTGGAGGAGGCTTTATCGAAGCTCGGGGACCGAGCCAGTGCGGTGGTCGCGGACGTCTCGGTGATAGCCGATCTCGCTGTGCTATTTGACGCAATCAAGGCCCGTCATGGTCGAATCGATGTGCTGGTAGCCAACGCCGGCATGGGTGAAATTGCTCCGCTTGGCAGCATCACTGAGGCCTATTTCGACCGAGTATTCAGCACCAACGTCAAGGGTGTGACCTTCACTGTTCAGGGCGCACTGCCTCTCATGGGCGAAGGCAGCAGCATTGTCGTCATTGGTTCTACTGCCTCCATTGATCCCGGCCCTGGCCTGAGCGTGTACGGCGCCACCAAAGCAGCACTGCGCACGCTGGTCAGAAGCTGGACGCTCGACATCAAAGGCCGCGGGGTGCGCATCAACCTCTTGAGTCCGGGCCCTGTGGATACCCCGTCACTACGTCATATGCTCGCGGAACACGCTGAGGCCGTGATCGAGTCCCTGAGTGAGAAGAGCACCATCGGGCGTATCGGCCAGGCTCATGAGATTGGCGCTGCCGTGGCGTTCCTGGCCAGTGACGCAGCCAGCTACATTAACGGCGTCGAACTATTCGCGGATGGCGGGGCTTCGCAGTGCTAGATCACTGGATGGCTGCGGATCCCGAGGTTTACCGCAAATGTTGATCCCGTTCCGGCGCCAGCCACAAGACTGATAACTCGCTTATCAACATCATTGCTCGTCAGGCGCCAAATTGGATTGTCGCCAAGGTCGTTCGCCGAGCGCATCAAATATACGGTCGCCGCTATACACCATTCCTTTGTGGGCTGAAGCCTAGGAGAGAGTCATGACTAACTCACCAGAAATCCTCGCACGTCTCGCCGCCGAGAGCGCCATTCACCGCCTTCACGCTACCTACATCCATCGTCTTGACAGTGGAGATTTCACGGGTGTGGCCCAAGTGCTTCAGCACGCGGTGATTCATGTGCTAGGCACTGAGGCCTCTACGGTTGAGGGTTTGCTAGGTTTTTTCGAGGCGGGCCTTCAGGTACACGCCGACGGTACGCCGCGCACTTGGCATTCGATCACCAACGTACTGATTGACGTCGCGCCTTGGGGCGATAAAGCGAGTTCTGAGAGTTACTACACCGTGCATCAGCAGCTTGACGGATTCCCATTACAGCCTATCTGCGCCGGCAAGTACCTCGACCAATTCGAGCTGCATGATGGTGAGTGGCGTTTCACTCGTCGTGAGGTGACTTTGCGTTTTGCAGGCGACCTTCAGCACCACGTTCAAGGTGTTCAAAGTGATGCAGTAGCCCAGACCTCCTGACAGAACAAACAGGCTTCACGCTCAGCTCGCGAGACGGTTCGGGTATGGGGTTCTGACTCTTCGAGTTGGCACCCCAGAGCCTTGCAAACTAAAGAAAGAGCATCTTGATACTCCAAGGACTAGCACGATGACTATCAAACGACAGGCGCTTATCACCGGCGCAAATAAAGGCATCGGACTGGCAATTGCCAAGGGGCTTGCCGAGGCCGGGTTCTTTGTCTGGATCGGTGCACGCGATCATACCCGAGGCGAACAGGCCGTCGCCCAGTTACGTGATGCCGGGCTCGATGCAGGCCTCTTGGAACTGGACGTTGCGGTCGAAGACAGTGTGTACCGAGCCGCAGCGATGCTGTCTGAGCAAATAGATGCACTTGATGTCTTGATCAACAACGCCGGGATTGCGGTCGACATGACCAAGGCACCCAGTGAGGTGAGAATGCAGGACATGAAAGCTGTTTACGAGGTCAATCTGTTTGGTCCGGTGCGCGTCACCCAAGCTTTCCTGCCCTTGCTGAAAAATGCCGACCAGGCCCGGATCGTCATGATGAGCAGCGGTGTCGGTTCGCTCACGTTGATAACAGATCCGACATCGATCTATTCGACCGTCAACCTTCTCGATTACAGCTCGTCAAAAGTGGCACTGAATGCCGTAACGGTCGCCTTTGCGAAAGAGCTTGAGCCGCTGGGAATTACAGTGAATGCCGTCGAGCCTGGGCATGTGCGGACCGATCTAAACGGTAACTCGGGCGTATTGACGCCTGAAGAAGGGGCACAAATAGTCATCAAGATGTCGCTGCTGGGTCCCGATGGTCCTACCGGTGGCTTTTTTGGAAGTCACGGTAGGCAGCCGTGGTAGTCAGATGAATGCCCGCCGCTTGCGCTCGATTTCCAAGGGATTCGATGGTCCGCATTTGGCCGATAGCGGACAACCTCCACCCCCCTACCCATAC
>NZ_WKCB01000021.1 GCF_021606685.1 Pseudomonas syringae | reverse complement strand
GCCAAGCCAGCCGCTAAGCCAGCCGCTAAGCCTGCTGCCGCAAAACCTGCAGTCAAGCCAGCACCGGCCAAGCCAGCCACTCCGGCTGCAACCCCGGCGTCTACCGCGCCAACCGCACCGGCCAGCAGCACGCCTGCACCGGTAGCGCCAAGCACCACCCCAACCAGCGCTTCCTAAGTGCCGGTGGCCGCGACGCGCAGCTGCTGCAGCGCGTCGTGGTCAAGGTTGGCGGCATCCTCAGCCGCCAGTCTTTCAAGCCATCGCTGTTGACTCATTACCTCTGCGCTTGGCCATGTGTGCGCCAAGGCTTGCAGGCGCGTCAGCAACACGCGTTCGGCATCCAGCTCCAGGGCCTTGACCCGCTCCCGTAACCCCGCGAGTAATTCATCCTGCTGCGCCATGCTTCGCCATTGCATGCGTACCTGCCGCAACGGTTCCACCACCTGTGCCTGCCAAGGCCCGGCGAGCTGTTTGAGCGCCTGCAGGCGTTCGGCCGTCAGCGCCACCCCGCGCCGTTCCAGCCAGGCGCCGCAGAGCAACAGGCACACATCCGCGCCTTGCGCCTGCAAGCGCAGGCAAGCGGCTTCGATGCCCGGACGGGCGTAAGTCGAGAGGGCAAAGCTCCACAGGTCAGCGCACATATTCACACCCAAGCCAGCGGCCAACGAAGCTGGTAGACTCCGCCGCCATTATGATCCGACTTCAAAGCCTAACATTACAGCGTGGCCCGCAACGTCTTCTCGAAGACGCCGAGCTGACCCTGCACGCCGGTCACAAAGCCGGCCTGATCGGTGCCAACGGCGCCGGTAAATCCACGTTGTTCGCCCTGTTGCTGGGTGAGCTGACCCCGGATTCCGGGGACTGCTTGCTGCCGGCCGACTGGCGTATCGCCCATATGCGCCAGGAGATCGACACCCTGGACCGCATCGCGATCGACTACGTGCTCGATGGCGACCTGCGCCTGCGCCAGGTACAACACGACCTGGCCGAGGCCGAGAAAGCCCAGGACGGCGCCGCCCAGGCCCGCCTGCACGCGGAACTCGACAGCGCCGATGGCTACACTGCCGACGCCCGCGCTCGCAAAATGCTCGCCGGCCTTGGCTTTACCAACGAACAGATGGACCGCCCGGTTGCCGACTTCTCCGGCGGCTGGCGCATGCGCCTTAACCTGGCCCAGGCGCTGATGTGCCCGTCCGATCTGTTGCTGCTCGACGAACCGACCAACCACTTGGACCTCGATGCGATCCTGTGGCTGGAAGACTTCCTCAAGGGTTACCAGGGCACCTTGCTGCTGATTTCCCACGACCGGGATTTCCTCGACGCCGTGGTCGACAACATCGCCCACGTCGAACAGAAGAAAATCACCCTCTACCGTGGCGGCTACACCGCGTTCGAGCGCGCCCGTGCCGAGCGTCTGGCCCAGCAGCAACAGGCCTTTGAGAAGCAGCAGGCGCAGCGTGCGCACATGGAAAGCTACATCGCCCGGTTCAAGGCCCAAGCCACCAAGGCCCGTCAGGCCCAGAGCCGGATCAAGGCCCTGGAACGCATGGAAGAGCTGTCGGCAGCCCATGTCGACTCGCCGTTCGATTTTGTGTTCCGCGAGTCGGTGAAGATCTCCAGCCCACTGCTGGACCTCTCGGATGCCCGCCTGGGTTATGGCGACAAGACCATCCTGGAGAAGGTCAAGCTGCAGCTCACGCCGGGCGCGCGCATCGGTTTGCTGGGCCCCAACGGCGCCGGTAAGTCGACGCTGATCAAGAACTTGTCCGGCGAGCTTTCGCCGCTGTCCGGTCGCCTGACCCGTGGCGAGAACACGGTGGTGGGCTACTTCGCCCAACACCAGTTGGACTCGCTCGATTCCAAGGCCAGCCCGCTGTTGCACTTGCAACGCCTGGCGCCGACCGAGCGCGAGCAAACCTTGCGCGACTTCCTCGGTGGTTTCGACTTCCGAGGCGCGCGCATCGACGAGCCGGTGCTGAATTTCTCCGGTGGCGAAAAGGCCCGCCTGGCCTTGGCCCTGATCGCCTGGGACCGCCCGAACCTGCTGCTGCTCGACGAACCGACCAACCACTTGGACCTGGAGATGCGCCTGGCGCTGACCATGGCCCTGCAAGAGTTCAGCGGTGCGGTACTGGTGGTGTCTCACGATCGCCACTTGCTCAAGAGCACCACCGATAACTTCCTGCTGGTCGCGGATGGCAAGGTCGAAGAATTTGACGGTGATCTGGACGACTACGCCCGCTGGCTGACGGATTACCGTCTGCGCAACGCGCCGGTCAGCAATACTCCGGTCAACCCGGACAAAACCGACAAGAAGGCCCAGCGCCAGGCCGCCGCCGCGTTGCGTCAGCAGTTGGCACCGCACAAGCGTGAAGCCGACAAGCTGGAAGCCGAGCTGGGCAAGGTGCATGAGCGCCTGGCCAAGATCGAAGCCAGCCTGGGTGACAGCGCCGTGTACGAAGCCGCACGCAAGGATGAGTTGCGCGACCTGCTGGCCGAACAGGCCAAGCTCAAGGTCCGCGAAGGGCAATTGGAGGAAACCTGGATGGAAGCCCTCGAACTGCTCGAAACCCTGCAAGCGCAGCTGGAGGCGCTGTCCTGATGGAAGCCTTGCAACTGCCGATACCGACGCAATGGGTCGAGCCCTTGTGGGTCGGCGTGCAAATCCTGCTGATCCTGCTGGCCGGCTACCTCGCTCAGCGTGTGGTTGCCAACGGGCTGACCCGTCTGGGTGAGCGTTACCCGTTCCCGCCGCAACTGCTGATGCCCCTGCGCGGCGGCTTGCGCTGGTTGATCATGGGCAGCGCGCTGATCTTCGTACTGGGCCGCCTGGGCGTGTCCGCCACGGTGTTGTGGACGGCGCTGTCGGGGTTTGTCGCGGTCGCTGCGGTGGCGTTCTTCGCCATGTGGTCGGTGCTGTCCAACCTGCTGTGCGCGATTCTGATCTTTACCGTGGGGCCGTTTCGGCTCGGTGACATCGTCGAGCTGGTGGACACTGTCGACAAGCCCGGCGTGAAAGGCCGGGTCGTGGCGATCAACCTGCTCTACACCACGCTGATCGAAGTGGAAGCGGCCGGCACCGACAGCGCCATGGTGCAGGTGCCCAACAGCCTGTTCTTCCAGCGCTCGGTGCGGCGCTGGCCTGGCAATCATGTGTTCCCAGGCGACCGCTAGCAAAAATCTATAGCCAGCCTTCGGTCGGCGGAGTTAGCTTAGGGCATATTCAAGTCACAACAGCGAACTCCCCACCAGAGGTGTGTAATGGCACTCGATACATGGCTGGCCTTTTTCGTGGCCAGTTGGATCATCTCCCTTTCCCCCGGCGCCGGCGCCATCGCGTCGATGTCCAGCGGCCTGCAGTACGGTTTCCTGCGCGGTTACTGGAACGCCATTGGCCTGCAACTCGGCCTGGCGATGCAGATTGCCGTGGTGGCGGGTGGCCTGGGTGCCATCCTGGCGGCGTCTTCGACCGCGTTTTATGCGATCAAATGGTTTGGTGTGGCGTACCTGGTGTATTTGGCCGTCAAGCAATGGCGTGCCTTACCCATGGACATGAGCGACGACGCGGCGATCCGCCCGATCGGCAAACCGATGGCGATGATGTTCCGTGGGTTCCTGGTCAATGCCAGCAACCCCAAGGCTTTGGTGTTTATGCTGGCGGTGCTGCCGCAGTTCGTGAACCCGCAGGCGCCGCTGCTGATCCAGTACCTGATCCTGGGCGCGACCATGATTACCGTCGACATGATCGTGATGGCGGGCTACACCGGGCTGGCGTCGAAAGTGCTACGCCTGTTGCGCACGCCCAAGCAGCAGAAACGCATGAACCGTACGTTTGCCGGGTTGTTTGTGGGCGCGGCGGGTTTCCTGGCCAGCCTGCATCGCGCCACGGCGTAACTGAAGAAACCGGATTAAAAATGTGGGAGGGGGCTTGCCCCCGATGGCGGTGTGTCAGTCAGCTTATCTGTAGCTGAACCACCGCTATCGGGAGCAAGCCCCCTCCCACATTTGGTTTTGTGTCGTCTGTGAGACCTAGGCTTAGCGCAGGATTTTTGGCGCTTCATCCCTTGGCAGGTTGTTACGCAGCACCGGTTGGCCAGGTTCTTGATACCCGCCGCCGAGTTGCTCCGCCAACTGCCTCGCCACATCCTCACCCAGTGCTTTGGACACTTGCTTCACTACGCGGGGGCTGAACCGTACGTTTGCCGGGTTGTTTGTGGGCGCGGCGGGTTTCCTGGCCAGCCTGCATCGCGCCACGGCGTAACTGACGAAACCGGATAAAAAATGTGGGAGGGGGCTTGCCCCCGATGGTGGTGTGTCAGTCAGCTTATCTATAGCTGAACCACCGCTATCGGGGGCAAGCCCCCTCCCACATTTGGTTTTGTGTTGCCTGTGAGGCCCAGGCTTAGCGCAGGATTTTTGGCGCTTCATCCCTTGGCAGGCTGTTACGCAGCACCGGTTGGCCAGGTTCTTGATACCCGCCGCCGAGTTGCTCCGCCAATTGCCTCGCCACATCCTCACCCAGTGCTTTGGACACTTGTTTCACTACGCGGGGGCGGTTGAGGCTCACGCGCACGTCGCGGTTGTTCACCAGTTTGGTGTCCTGGCCTTCGCCCATGGCGGTAAACGCCGAGGTGATCTCAAAGGTGCGCGTGTTGATCAGGCTGAAATCCGCCACCAGCGTCAGGCCCAGCACCGCCGAGTAGCTGTTGGTGTGGTCCAGGGCGTTGACGTCCTGGGTGAAGTCGATGTCTGACAGCGTGCCAAACAGCACGTAGTCCGCGCCCTTGAAGTTGCCGGCCTTGATGCGTTTGATCACGTCGTAGACGTCACCCTTGGCATCGGCGGTGTAGGGCGTGCCCTGTACCAGTTGGAACTGGCGCGACTTGAGGATCTCGCCCTTGATGTCGCCGCTGAATTTACGCAGCTCGGTCTGCTCGATGTAGCGGTTACGGCTTTCGTACTCGCTGTAGTTCGAGGCACCGCTGGCGTGGTAGCTGCTGGCCTGGAAGTTGTTGCTGGCCGAGACCTGGTGGATGTATTCCTCGACCTGCGCCTCATAGGCCAGGTCGGTCACCGCGATCTTGGGTGCGGCCGCGGCGCCAAAGGCGCACAACAGGCCGATCATGCCGATCCATGCACGCATTGCTTAGCGCTCCGTGGTCTTGCGGATTTCTTTTTCGTCCATCCATTCGGCCAGGCCGCTCTCGACGTCGATCAGCTGCAGGCTGAACTTGTAGAACACGTCCTTGTAGTCCGAGCTGCGCTTGACGATGGAGCTGATGGAGCCTTCCAGGCGGTACTTGGCCGCGACCATGTTGCCGGTCTTGCTCACGGTGGACTTTTTGTACAGGCCGCTCTGGTTCTGCAGTTTCAGTTGGTCGACCTGGCTCTGCATGTCGGTGTTGTCGCTGGCGAAGCGTGCGGTGCCGGTCTTCATCAGCTGGGTCTTGATCGACGTGGTGATCTCACGGGTATCGATGTACTCGCTGGTCTTGTTCTTCACGTCGTACACCTGCACCACCGGGCGGCCTTGCAGGATGCCGGACTGGGCCAGGGAGCGGGTCATGGTTTCGGCGATCATCTGCAAGTCGGTGGAGCCGAACTCGTTGGTCACCAGTTCCACGGCCTTGGTGTCGCCGTAGCTGATGTTTTTACCGCCCAGCACCGGCGAGGTATTGGCGCAGCCGCTGGCCAGGACAGCAACCACGGCGAGAATGGAGAAGCGTGCAAACATGGGGAAATCTCTCTGACAACTGATAGGTGGGCGACTCAAGGCGTCTTCACTTCAAGGCGGAAGTCCGCCGCCTGGGGCAGGTTGGCGATGGCCGGCAGGAAGGTCGCCTGGTTGGCGTACAGGTTCAGCACTTTCCAGGCTTCTTCATCACCCACCGGAAAGCCGTCGGCGCCCAGCCAGGCGAAGCGGTAATACATCATCTGGTTGCTGCTGGTGATGTTGCTCAACTGCACCTTGGCGGTGAGAAAACCGTTCTCGCGGGCCACGCGAATAGCACCGACGGCGATGCCTTTGAACTTGCCCATCACCACGATCTTGCTGGCGGCGCTGCCGGGTTCCGGCGGCGGCGGGGTGGCGCAGCCGGCGAGCAGGGCCAGCGCCAGGGCGCCGAGGATGAAATGACGCATAGCGTGCTCCTTTAAGGTTGTTTGAGGGTGGCAATGGCCTGGGGCGGTGTGCTCGGCACTACATGGGCCGCGAGGCCGCCGGCGAACACCTGGTTGCCGACCACGCGCAGGGTGATCACCTGGTAGCGTTGGTCGGCCTTGACCGTCACCAGCGTGCCGCCCAGGGCGTTGGGCAGGCTGACCTGATGCTCGCCGTGCTTGAGGCGCAGGCGTGTCACCTGGGTCATGTCCGGCAGCGTGCGCCAGGTGCGGGTGTCGGCACCTTCGACCACGGCCGAGGCGATACCCAGTACCAGGCCCGCCATGGGGTTGGTCTTGTTCAGGTTGTTTTGCGCCACGCCACGGCTCACTGCCCGCACGGTGGTGCGCAGAATGATCCCCGGCATGTCGTCGCGCAGGGCACGGCGCGACATGGCCGTGGTGCTGTTGAGTGCGGTGAGGTTCTGCTGCTGGCCGTCAATGCCGATCTGGGCGAAGGTAGCGGTGGAGGTGTCGGCCTTGATCACCGGGAACGACAGCGGGGTGATCACTAGGTTGCCGTTGATCGGGATCGGCAGCGGCAGGCGGATCGAATCGCGAGCGGGGGCCAGGCCGCTCTGGACCACGATCAGCACGTCGGTTTCATCGGCGCCGACCTTGGATTTGTCCAGGTCCAGCAGGGCCTGTTCCAGCAATGGCGTGTTGGGGCGCAACTCGGCGGCCTTGCGGTAGCCCGGTGCGGCCAGGTCCTTTTCACCGAGGGCTTCGTAGACGAAGCCGGCCAGGTAATGGCTGAACGCACTCTGGTAGCTGTTTTTCAGGCCGACCACTTCCGGCGCGTCCAAAGCCTCCACCGGGTAGCCGCGCAGGTCTTTCATCTGGGTGGTGATGCCTTGGCGCTCGGCGTCGTCTTCGCGCTTGAGGTATTCCTTGTCGCGCAGCTCGGCAATTACCGCTTCGCGTTCGTGGGTCTTCTTGATTTCAGTGCGGGCGCCGTCGAAATCATTCAAGGCCAGCAGGTTCAGGGCCATCTGCGTGGTCAGCATGACTTTTTCGTAGTCATAGCCTTCGTAGCGACGCACTTTGTCGTTGACCAGAAAGGTGCCGAACTGAGCGAGGTACTTTTCGCTGTCGAACTTGACCGACTCTTCCCATTTGTAGACCTGCAGGTCGGCGCTGCGCCAGGCGGTCTGGCTGCCGGTAAGGTCGCCCTTGGCGCGCAACAACTCGCCCTTTTCGAAGAAGTAGAGCAGGTCCTTCTCGTCGCCGGTGTTGTTCTTTTCCAGCAGGGTGAGGGCGCCGTCGACGTTGCCGGTGGTCAATTGCTGGTTGGTGGCTTGCAGCTCGGCGTCGTAGCTGCGGAACATCGAACAGCCGGAGAGCAACGTGACCGCCGCAAGCGCGAGCGGAGTTAAGGCGCGAAATGCCATGCAACTTCTTCCCTGAAGGTCGTCAACCGATGTAGTAATTCCTCATAAAAACGAGGAATGAAATTCCCTTTCGCACTAACAGGGCGCGGCATTATAGGCGGCATTACTGGCTAAACAATGGCTTTTTGATGTGATGCGCTCTACAAAACGCCACTATCCGCGCTTAAAAATCCTCTTCCGTTCAACCACCCAATCACTTACGCCTTGAGTCAAACCCGTTAAGCCTTAACAATGTGTTACTTCGTATTTCCCCTTGAGATTCTTTCATGACTGCCCCCTTCCGTTTTCTCGCCTGGCTGCTGGTGCCGGCGTTGATGTCGTGCAGCGTCAACCTGTTGGCCGCAACTGCCGAGGGCGCTCCGCAAGCCCTGCATTTGCTGGACTACATTGGCGCTGATTACCCACCGACGGTGGAGGCGGGCAAGGTTATCGATGAATCCGAATACCGCGAACAGCGGGAGTTTCTCGGCGTGTTGCAGGGCCTGGTGGCAGAACTGCCGCAGCGGCCGGAACGCGCAGGGTTGGTGAAGGGTGTTGAAGAACTGTCAGCGGCTGTAACTGCGCGCCAGGACGGCGCGACAGTCGCCCGCCAAGCGCGCCAGTTGGGTGCGCAACTGGCCGTGGCGTATGAGGTCAGCCAGGCACCGGCGATCACCCCCGACCCCACGCGCGGTGCGCCGCTGTACGCCCAGCACTGCTCGGTGTGCCACGGCACTGCGGGTGCCGGTGATGGCCCGGCCAGCGTGGGCATGACGCCGCCGCCGGCCAACCTGCGCGATGCTGTGCGGCTGGATCGGCTGAGCCTGTACGCGATCTACAACACCTTGGGCCTGGGCGTCGAAGGCACTGACATGCCGTCCTTCGCCGACCAACTGGACGACCGCCAGCGTTGGGACCTGGCCACCTACATTGCCGGTTTTACTGCCGACCCGGCCGCCGCGAAGAGTGAGCAACCCTTCAACCTTGCCGACCTGGCCCGCCAAACGCCCAATGAGGTATTGGCCGCAAGTGGCCCGACCGCTGCCGCCACCTTCCGCGCCCAGCGCGCGCAGCCGCCGCAGGTCAAGCGTGGCCCGGCGCAGTTGCTTGAGTACACCGCGACCACCCTGGACAAAAGCCTTGCCGCCTTCCGCAACGGTGATCACGAACAGGCCTATGACCTGTCGGTTGCCGCCTACCTGGAGGGCTTCGAGCTGGTGGAAAGCTCGCTGGACAACGTCGACGCCAACGTGCGCAAAGACACCGAGAAAGCCTTGATGGCGTACCGGCAGTCTTTGCAGGACGGCCTGCCGGTCGAGCAGGTGCAGCAGCGCCTGGACGTGGCCAAAGGCAAACTCAGCGAATCCGCCGGCCTGCTGGGCAGCGATGGCTTGAGCTGGTCGTTGAGCTACATCTCCGGCTTGCTGATTCTGCTGCGTGAAGGCTTGGAAGCGATTCTGGTGCTGGCGGCGATCCTCGCGTTCCTGCGTAACACCGGCCAGCAATCGGCGGTGCGCAGCGTCAACGTGGGTTGGGGGCTGGCATTGCTCGCCGGCCTGGCCACGTGGGCGTTGGCGGCGTATGTGATTGACGTCAGTGGCGCCCAGCGCGAATTGCTCGAAGGCTGCACGGCGCTGTTCGCCAGCGTGATGGTGCTGTGGCTGGGGGTGTGGATGCACGACCGACGCCATGCGGCGGCCTGGCAGGATTACATCAAAAGCAGCCTGGTGGGCGGCGGCGGGCGGTTCGGCTTTGCGATGCTGGCGTTTTTCTCGGTGTATCGCGAGCTGTTCGAAGTGATCCTGTTCTACGAAACCCTGTGGCTGCAAGCAGGCCCGGCCGGGCACAACGCGGTGTTGGCCGGTGGCGCCACGGCGCTGGTGCTGCTGGTGGGCCTGGCCTGGGTGATCCTGCGCGGTTCGGCGAAACTGCCGCTGGCGTTGTTCTTCGGCATCAACGCCGCGTTGTTGTGTGCGTTGTCGGTGGTGTTCGCCGGGCATGGCGTGAAGGCGTTGCAGGAAGCGGGCATCTTTGGCACGCGGCCTGTGGCGTTCTTTGACTTCGACTGGCTGGGGATCCATGCCGATGCGTACTCGTTGAGTGCGCAGGCCGTGGCGATCCTGGCAATCGTGGTGCTCTACGGCCGCAGCCGCCTGGCGGAAAAACGCCGAGTGGCGGCGTGAGCATGCGTGTGTGGATCGATGCCGACGCCTGCCCTCGGGCGGCCAAGGACCAAGTGGTGAAGTTCGCCCTCAAGCGTCAGTTTGAGGTTGTACTGGTGGCCGGGCAGAGTCAGATCAAACCGAGCTTCTCGTGCGTGAAGCTGATCGTGGTGCCCAGCGGCCCGGATGCGGCCGATGATTACCTGGTGGAACACGCCGTGCCCGGCGAGCTGGTGATCTGCAGCGATGTGCCGCTGGCCGACCGTCTGGTGAAGAAAGGCGTCACGGCCCTCGACCCGCGCGGCAAGGAGTTCAGCCCGGCGAACATGAGCGAGCGGCTGGCGGTGCGCAACCTGTTCACCGACTTGCGTGAGCAAGGCCAGATGGGCGGAGGGCCACCGCCCCACAGCGAAAAGGACAAGCAGGCGTTCGCCAATGCCCTGGACCGCCTCCTGACGCGGCTGATGCGCGAAACCTGATTTGTGGCAACAGCGTTCGCCATGGATAGGGCGCTTGTGTGGCGAGCGGGCTTGCCCGCGTTGGGCTGCGCAGCAGCCCCAAACTCAGCGACCCCCGTTCCATCTGAATCACCGCGCCGCCTGGATTGGGGCGGCTTCGCCACCCAACGCGGGCAAGCCCGCTCGCCACATAAGCTCGCTCGCCATACATGCGCGGTCATCTCGGTTAATCGTTTTCGTGGGTCAGCTCCAGCACCCGATCCACCAGCTTGTTAATGCCTGACGCCACCTCGCTGATGTTCTTGCCCAGCATGTAGGCCGGTGTGCTCACCAGCTTGCGGGCCGTGTCCTCGACAATGTCTTCCACCGCGCACTCATGGTGGGTAGCGCCCATTTTGTCCAGGGCGGCAGCAGTGTCGGCGTCATTGCCGATGGTGCAGGTCACGCCGGGGCCGTAGATCTTCGCGGCCAGGGCGGGCGAGATGCAGATCAACCCCACCGGTTTGCCCGCTTCGGCAAAGGCCTCGGCCAGCGCCAGCACCTCTGGGTTGACACTGCACCCCGCGCCTTCGACGGCAAAATTCGAGAGGTTCTTTGCCGCGCCAAACCCGCCGGGCACGATCAGTGCGTCGAACTCGTCGGCGTTGGCTTCTTGAATATTCTTCACTTCACCGCGAGCGATGCGTGCCGACTCCACCAGCACGTTGCGCGTCTCGGGCATTTCTTCCCCGGTGAGGTGGTTGATCACGTGCAATTGCGCAATGTCGGGGGCAAAACATTGGACCTGAGCGCCGCGCTGGTCCAGGCGCAGCAGGGTGATCACGCTTTCGTGGATCTCTGCGCCGTCGTACACGCCGCAGCCGGAAAGGATCACTGCAATCTTTTTGCTCATGGGCATTTCTCCTGGGGTCTTGGCGTTAAATGTCTACTAATTTGTAAGCTGTTGCCAATGGGATCTCGCGAGGCTGCACCTAATCTTGCTGTAACAAAAACAGACCGGACCAGACCATGGACTTCGTGCCTTACGCGGTACCGTTTTTCATCGCCTTGATCGTTGTGGAGTTGCTCGCCGACCGCTGGCGTGGCGCGCGCAACTACCGGGTGGCGGATGCCATAAGCAGCCTCAGCACCGGTGTGCTGTCGACCACCACTGGCCTGTTGACCAAGGGCGTGGGGCTGTTGACCTACGGCTTTGCCCTCAAGCATCTGGCGGTCGTCGATCTGCCCGCGCACAGCATCTGGACCTGGGTCTTCGCCTTTGTTCTCTACGACTTCTGCTACTACTGGCTGCATCGCATGGGCCATGAGCGCAATATCCTCTGGGCTGCACACTCGGTGCATCACCAGAGCGAGGACTACAACCTCAGTACCGCCTTGCGTCAAACCAGCACCGGCTTTCTGCTGAGCTGGGTCTTCTACCTGCCCCTGGCCGTGCTGGGTGTGCCGCTGGTGGTGTTTATCAGTGTGGCGTCGCTCAACCTGCTCTACCAATTCTGGGTGCATACGCGCCATGTGCCCAAGCTGGGCTGGTTCGAGTGGTTCTTCGTCACGCCTTCCAATCATCGGGCCCACCATGCACAGAACGCTCTTTACATGGATCGCAACTACGGCGGGGTGTTCATTATTTGGGACCGACTGTTCGGCAGCTTTCAGGAAGAAGACGATAACGAGCCCGTGATCTTTGGCGTGACCACGCCCCTGGCGAGCTGGAACCCGCTGTGGGCCAACCTGCAGTTTTATGCCCAGCTGTGGAACGATGCGCGACGTACCGAGAGCCGGTGGGACAAGCTGCGCATCTGGTTCATGCGCACCGGCTGGCGCCCGGCTGACGTGCAGGCCAAATACCCGCTGGCCAAGCCAGACCTGAGCGAGTTCCGCAAATTCGAGGTGCCGTTGGACGTGCGCCAGCAAATCTACATCGCCCTGCAATTTGCGGCGTATGTAGGTTTTGGCAGTTATTTGATGAATTTCGGCGAGGGCTTGCCCACCCAGGCCTTGGTCCTGGGGTGGAGCACGATGGCGCTGGGCTTGTTTACCTTGGGCGCGGCCCTGGAGAATCGCCCGTGGGCCTTCAAGGCCGAGCTGCTGCGCCTGGCGCTGAATGTGCCGCTGGTGTGGCTGGCGCCGCTGGTCGGGCTATGGCCGGCCAGCAACCTCGGCTGGCTGGGCCTGGCGAGTTACAGCCTGCTCAGCCTGATCGGCCTCTACTGTTGTAGAAGCCGGCTTACTCGACTGGCGTCTTAGGCGGTTCGACCGGTGCAGGCTCTGCGGCAAGCCGAGCCTTTGCATCGGCGCAAGCCTGACGCGCGATGCGCGCGTTCTTGAAGCGGCGGCGCAACCACAGGCCAAAGCCCAGCAGCAGCAAGGCGCCCAGCACCCACAGCTCGTACTTCTTGACGCTGCCCAGCATGCCTTCCAGCACTGCGCCGAAGTGGTAGGCCGCAGCACCCAGGGCGGCGGCCCAGATCGCGGCGCCGATACCGTTGAGGATCAGATAGCGCATCGGCGGGTAGCCGGACAGGCCGATCGCCACCGGCATCACCGTGCGCAGCCCATAGACAAAGCGAAAGCTCAGCACCCAGATATCCGGGTGCTTGCGGATGTGCTCCAGGGCCTTGTCGCCCATCAATTGCCAGCGCGGTTTGCGCGCCAGCAGCTTGCGGCCGTGCTTGCGCCCCATGTAGTACCACAGCTGGTCGCCGGCGTAGCTGCCAAAAAAGGCAACGACCACCACCAGGTTGATATCCATGTATCCACGGAACGCCAGGAAGCCTGCGAGAACCAAAATGGTTTCGCCTTCGAAGAACGTGCCTAGGAAGAGGGCAAAGTAGCCGAAGTCATGCAGAAATTGTTGAAGCATGGTCTGGGTGCTGGCGAAATGAACGCGCAGCCTACGCCTTCACGAAGATTCATGAAAGTATCGAGATGTGTCACGAAGTGAACAATTCCTACGTAAATGACGAATGCGACTACAGGTCGCATCGATAAGCACAACTGTCATTCCTTCGTCATAATGGCCGCTTATAACTGCAACGCTCGCCCGTAAACGCGGGCTCAGGAGTCTGTCGTGAGCTTTACCCCTGCCAATCGCCTGTTCCCCGCCACCCGTCTGCGCCGCAATCGCCGTGATGATTTTTCTCGTCGCCTGGTGCGTGAAAACGTACTGACGACGAACGATCTGATCCTGCCGGTTTTCGTGCTGGACGGTGAGAATCGCCGGGAAGCGGTGGCCTCGATGCCGGGTGTAGAGCGCTTGACCATTGACCTGCTGCTGGAAGAAGCCGCCGGTTGGGTCGAGTTGGGGATTCCGGCATTGGCGCTGTTTCCAGTCACGCCGTCTGAACTCAAGTCCCTGGATGCTGCAGAAGCCTGGAACCCGGAAGGGATCGCCCAGCGCGCCACGCGTGCCTTGCGCGAGCGTTTCCCGGAGCTGGGAGTGATCACCGACGTGGCGTTGGACCCGTTCACTACCCACGGTCAGGATGGCATTCTGGACGAGGACGGCTATGTTCAGAACGACATCACCGTCGACGCGCTGGTCAAGCAGGCCTTGTCCCACGCCGCAGCGGGTGCCCAGGTGGTTGCGCCGTCGGACATGATGGACGGCCGCATCCAGGCGATTCGCGAAGCCCTGGAGCTGGCGGGTCATGTCAACGTGCGGATCATGGCCTATTCGGCCAAATACGCCAGCGCCTACTACGGCCCGTTCCGCGATGCGGTGGGCTCAGCGTTGAACCTGGGCAAGGCCAACAAGGCCTCGTACCAGATGGACCCGGCCAACAGCCATGAAGCCCTGCACGAAGTGGCGGCCGACCTGGCCGAAGGCGCCGATATGGTGATGGTCAAGCCGGGGATGCCCTACCTGGACATCCTGTACCGGGTCAAAGAGGAATTCAAAGTGCCGACCTTTGTCTATCAGGTCAGCGGTGAATACGCCATGCACATGGCCGCGATCCAGAATGGTTGGTTGAGTGAAGGGGTGATCCTCGAATCCCTGACTGCCTTTAAACGTGCGGGTGCCGATGGCATCCTGACCTACTTCGCCGCCCGCGCCGCCCAATTGCTTAGAGAGCAACAATAGCCCTCACAGGAACACTCGATGAATACCCAAGGACTTACAGAA
The DNA here is from genome assembly GCF_021606685.1 of Pseudomonas syringae. Lineage (GTDB taxonomy): Bacteria > Pseudomonadota > Gammaproteobacteria > Pseudomonadales > Pseudomonadaceae > Aquipseudomonas > Aquipseudomonas syringae_R. The sequence goes on along the minus strand of NZ_WKCB01000021.1, from coordinate 56,431 downwards.
GTTGCAGTGAAAGACGCTCAGCCGGTGGTTGAACAAGTCACCGAGACCCCGCCGGAGCTGGAGCCGGCCCCGCCTGCCGTGGTGGCCGAGCCGCCTGTGCCGGCGCCGGTGGCGGTGGCGGCGGTGACCAACCTGGATGACAGCAGCCTGTACATCCATCGTGAGTTGTCACAACTGCAATTCAACATCCGCGTACTTGAGCAGGCGCTGGATGAGTCCTACCCATTGCTGGAACGGCTGAAATTCCTGCTGATCTTCTCCAGCAACCTGGATGAGTTCTTCGAGATCCGTGTCGCCGGCCTCAAGAAGCAGATCACCTTCGCCCGTGAACAAGCCGGCGCCGACGGCCTGCAACCGCACCAGGCACTGGCGCGCATCAGTGAGCTGGTGCACGGCCACGTGGATCGCCAGTACGCGATCCTCAACGACATCCTGCTGCCGGAACTAGAAAAACATCAGGTCCGCTTCATTCGTCGCCGCCACTGGACCACCAAGATCAAGACTTGGGTGCGTCGCTATTTCCGCGACGAAATCGCGCCGATCATCACCCCGATCGGCCTCGACCCGACTCACCCCTTCCCGTTGCTGGTGAACAAGAGCCTCAACTTCATCGTCGAGCTGGAAGGTATCGACGCCTTCGGTCGCGATTCCGGCCTGGCGATCATCCCGGCGCCGCGCTTGTTGCCACGCATCATCAAAGTACCGGAGGAGGTGGGCGGCCCTGGCGACAACTATGTATTCCTGTCGTCGATGATCCACGCACACGCCGATGACCTGTTCCAGGGCATGAAGGTCAAGGGCTGCTACCAGTTCCGCCTGACCCGTAACGCCGACCTGGCGCTGGACTCCGAAGACGTCGAAGACCTGGCCCGCGCCCTGCGCGGTGAGCTGTTCTCGCGGCGCTACGGTGATGCGGTGCGCCTGGAAGTGGCCGACACCTGCCCGAAACATCTGTCGGACTACCTGCTCAAGCAGTTCAACCTGGGCGAGACCGAGCTGTACCAGGTCAACGGCCCGGTGAACCTCACGCGTCTGTTCAGCATCACCGGCCTGGACAGCCACCCCGAGCTGCAATACACGCCGTTCACCCCGCAGATCCCGAAACTGCTGCAAAACAGCGAGAACATTTTCAGTGTGGTGAGCAAGCAGGACATCCTGCTGCTGCACCCGTTCGAGTCCTTCACCCCGGTGGTCGACCTGCTGCGCCAGGCCGCCAAGGACCCGCACGTACTCGCTGTACGCCAGACCCTGTACCGTTCCGGCGCCAACTCGGAAATCGTCGACGCCCTGGTCGACGCCGCGCGTAACGGCAAGGAAGTCACCGCGGTGATCGAACTGCGCGCGCGCTTTGACGAAGAGTCCAACCTGCAACTGGCCAGCCGTCTGCAAGCGGCGGGTGCGGTGGTGATCTACGGCGTGGTCGGCTTCAAGACCCACGCCAAGATGATGCTGATCCTGCGCCGTGAAGCCGGTGAGATTGTGCGCTACGCGCACTTGGGCACCGGTAACTACCACGCCGGTAACGCCAAGCTCTATACCGACTACAGCCTGCTGACCTCCGACGATGCCTTGTGCGAAGACGTCGGCAAGCTGTTCAGCCAGTTGATCGGCATGGGCAAAACCCTGCGCATGAAGAAGCTGCTGCACGCGCCGTTCACGCTCAAGAAGGGCATGCTCGACATGATTGCCCGCGAAACCCAGTTCGCCCTAGACGGCAAACCGGCGCACATCATCGCCAAGTTCAACTCGCTGACCGATCCCAAGATCATCCGCGCGCTGTACAAGGCCAGCCAGTCCGGCGTGCGTATCGACCTGGTGGTGCGCGGCATGTGCTGCCTGCGCCCGGGTATTGTCGGCGTGTCGCATAACATCCATGTGCGTTCGATCATCGGTCGCTTCCTGGAGCACACACGGGTGTTCTACTTCCTCAACGGCGGTGAGGAGCAGATGTTCCTCTCCAGTGCCGACTGGATGGAGCGCAACCTCGATAAGCGTGTAGAGACCTGCTTCCCGGTAGAAGGCAAGAAGCTGATCATGCGGGTCAAGAAGGAGCTGGAAAGCTACCTCACCGACAACACCCACAGCTGGAGCCTGCAGTCGGATGGGCGCTATGTGCGTAACACGCCAACCGGCAACCAGAACCCGCGCAGTGCGCAGGCAACGTTGTTGGAGAAGCTGGGTAGCCCGATTCTGACGGTGAACTAACAGACAACATAGGTCTGAAAATGTGGGAGGGGGCTTGCCCCCGATGGCGGTGGTGCAGTCACAGATGTAGTGACTGACCCCCAGCTATCGGGGGCAAGCCCCCTCCCACATTTGTTTGTCTGTGTTCTTTAGAACGGGTCAGCGCACGTTCAGCGCAAACCCAACCCGCGTCAACCACTCCGCTTCCTGCGCAAAGTCCGCCTGGGTCAGTTGGTTCTCTTCCAGCCAGCCTTTGGGGAACAGCACGTCCAGGCTCTCGCCGTTGGCGCGCAGGCTCACCTGGGGCATTTCCTGGGTGCCACGGATGTGGTGGAACAGGATGGCGAAGCGCAGCAGTGCGCACAGGCGAATCAGCTTGATGCCTTCATCACCGAACTCGGCAAACTTGTCCTTGGGGATGTTGCGGCGGTGGCCGCGCACCAGCAGCGCGAGCATCTGCTGGTCCTCCCGCGAGAAACCGGCCAGGTCGGAGTGCTCGATCAGGTAGGCGCCGTGCTTGTGGTAATGGTAGTGGGCGATATCCAGGCCCACTTCATGCACCTTGGCGGCCCAGCCCAGCAGCTCGCGCCATACGCCGTCTTCCAGGTCCCAGTCCGCAGCCACTTGGTCGAACGCATGCAAGGCCTTGCGCTCGACCCGTGCCGCTTGCTCCAGGTCGACGTGATAACGCTCCATCAGCGAGGTGAGGGTGCGCTCGCGTACGTCCTCGTGGTGATGGCGGCCCAGCAGGTCGTAGAGCACGCCTTCGCGCAGGGCGCCGTCACAGTGGTCCATGCGCTGCAGTTCGAGGGCGTCGAAGATCGCCTCGAGAATTGCCAGGCCGGCCGGGAAGATGGCGCGGCGGTCGGGCTTGATGCCATCGAAGTCGATTTTTTCCACATCGCCCAGCTTGAACAGCTTGCGCTTGAGCCACGCCAGGCCTTCGGCGTTGACCTCACCGGTGCCATGGCCGCCGGCCTTGAGGGCCAGGCCAATGGCGCGGATGGTGCCGGATGAGCCAATGGCTTCATCCCAGGTGAGGCGGTGCAGGGCGTGCTCGATGCTCATGATTTCCAGGCGCGCAGCCGTGTAGGCCTGGGCATAGCGTGCCGGGGTGATCTTGCCGTCCTTGAAATACCGCTGGGTAAAGCTGACGCAACCCATTTGCAGGCTTTCGCGCAGCAAGGGCTCGAAGCGTTGCCCGATGATGAACTCGGTACTGCCGCCGCCGATGTCCGCCACCAGGCGCTTGCCGGGCGTGTCGGCGAGGGTGTGGGACACACCCAGGTAGATCAGGCGCGCTTCTTCACGGCCGGAGATGACTTCTACCGGATGCCCCAGGATCTCTTCGGCGCGGCGGATGAATTCGCCACGGTTGCGTGCTTCACGCAGGGCGTTGGTACCGACGATTCGCACAGCGCCCAGGGGCATGCCGTTGATCAGTTGGGCAAAGCGCTTGAGGCAATCAAGCCCGCGCTGCATGGATTCTTCATTGAGCTGGCGCTCGTCGTTGATTCCGGCAGCCAGTTGTACTTTTTCGCCGAGCCGCTCAAGGATACGGATTTCACCGTTCTGGGCTTTGGCCACGACCATGTGAAAGCTGTTGGAGCCCAGGTCGATGGCGGCGATCAGGGACAGATTCTTGGCTTGGGATTGCGGCATGGTTTGGTGGTCTCGGTCGATAACCCAGCCATCGTGCCACGATCGACCGCTGACGCCAACGCGTGTGCTTGAGTAATTTCCCTGATGCGGTCTGTGGGGGAATTTTGTGGGAAACGCAGGAGTGTTTTCTAAAGAATGGCGATTAAGCCCTTCGATGCTGTAGGAGGTTTTAACTGGGTACTGTTGTAAGAGTGCCTCTGAATTTACCTACAGTAAGTTGTTGAATATTCTCATCGTTGTTTTGTTCTGGACTACTGGGTAAGTCGCGTGGAACACCCCTATATGCTTATCCCTCTCACAACTAATAACGGCTTGTCTGATTCTTTAGTGAGGAGCAGACACGCAGACTGGCACCCGGCAATTTTGCCTGGGTGTTATTTATTTACCGTTATGTCTGTTCAGGACAGTAAAGAGTAGGGCGATGGAGTCGCCGAGACGGGAATTAAGAGCGCCTGATAACTTACAGTGACAGGACAAACATGAAAAAAATTGTTGGCTTGACTCTCGCTATCGCATGCCTGGCTACGGCCCTTACTGCCCAGGCAACCACCAGCGCGCAATTGGTGGTCAGGGGCACTATTATGCCGGCGGCTTGTAACCTCAGCCTGGCCGGCAGCGGCATTATCGATTACGGCACGATCCGCTCCGGCGAGTTATCCCAGACGGCCTACAACCCGCGCGAAGAGCGAACCACTTCCCTGGTGGTCAATTGCGGCGCCACGCCCACCCGGTTCGGGCTGACCTTTACCGATCTGCAAGCGGGCAGCAAGGTGACAGGCATCCTGGGTGCGGGCGTTACCGAAGCACAGAATTACGGTTTGGGTGCTGTAGGCGCTCGGCGAACCGGTGGTTATTCGATCACCCTGAGGGATCTGCGCTCTTCCAGCGTGGCGCTCGCTCCCATCGTACGTACTGGCACCGGTGCGTGGCAGCCCAGCGATGGCCGAGTCGCGCAATCACCCAACCAGTACTCGGTGCGCAACAGCGCAGCCGCTACGCCAGCGGCGATCAATCAGTTGACCGGCACCCTTGCGGTGAGGGCTGTCATCAACAGAGCCCAGGACCTGGACCTGAGCCGCGATGTCTCCCTTGATGGGCGCGCCACGCTGGTATTGAGTTACATCTAAACAACGAAAAACAGCCAGTCAGAAAGTTAATGCTTTCTTATTGGCTGTTCTTCTGTGGGCGCTTGACTGCCAACAGTCAACTTTGTCGGTTGCGGGGAATATTGAGTGCGTGGCTTTCCAAGAGTAGTCAGTGCGTTAGTGTGGTGTGCAAGTTTTTGTATGTTGTTCAGTGAAGTTGCTGTGGCAGACGGCATGCAACCGGAAACCACCGTGGTGGTGCTCTATGAAGAAGAGGGCGAAGCCACGATAAATATAAAGAATACCGATGCGGGGCCTGCGCTGCTGCATTCGGTTGTGGAACACGTACCCGAAGACCTGGAGCCGCTACTGATTGTCACACCGCCCATCACGCGTGTGGAGGCGGGCGACACGCAATTGGTGCGTTTCATCAGCACCTTGAAGGCGCCGCTCAAGACTCAACGGCTCAAGCGCGTATCCTTTGAAGGTATTCCCCAGGCCCGCACGGCGAGCGGTGCGACCATTGGGATCACCCTTCGCCAGAATTTGCCGCTGATCCTGCATCCACGCGGCTTGCCTCGGCACCACACCCCCTGGGAACTGTTGAAGTGGATGCGGGCTGCGCAGCATCTCTCCGTGCACAACGACAGCGCCTATGTCGTGCGTCTGGCGCCAGAGGTGCGGTTACTGCCGCAAGGCCTCGTGGCGACGTTGCCGCGTAGCTACATCTTGCCGGGCGAGGTGTTGACGGTGAAGGTCGACAGCCCGCTGGGTGGTGCTGTCGAGGTTGAGATTGAACCGGCGACGGTCTATGGGTTTTCGGTAGACAGCTACCGCGCGCCGATCCATGCCGATGCGGGGTGATCGGCTCATGACACACCCGTCGAATGCAGGCATTGCCGCGTCTTTGCGGCTGTGCAGGCCCACGCTGATCGTTGGGTTCGCGACGCTCTGGAGTTTGCCCGGCCTTGCCTCTGCACTGGAGCTTGGGGAGGGGTTCGACCTCGCGGCACTGACTACCCACGGCATTGACCCCAAGGTGTCTGACTATTTTCGCAGCGCTGCGCGTTTTCGTGAGGGTGCGCAGGTGGTGGGGCTGCGGGTCAATGGCAACCCGCTTGGGCTGGTGGATGCACGGTTCGACCAGCAGGGGCGGTTGTGTTTCACCCCGGGGCTGCTGGACAAAGCCGGTTTGGTGAAGCCCAGCGCGATCATTCACGAAGCGGCTGCGCCGGACCAGGCTTGCCATGACTTCCTGGGCGCATTCCCTACGACCCTGGTGCGGCTGCGGCCCGGCACGGATGAAGTCGCGCTGGTGGTGCCGACCCAGTCCTTGCGCGAGCCCCAGTGGGACGCCGGCGAGTTTTCCAGGGGCGGCGCGGCGGCGCTGTTCAACTATGACGTGCTGGGTTTCGACAGCCGCTCGCGCAGTGGGCCCAGCCGGTTTGTGTCGGCTTACACCGAGGCCGGCTTCAACCTTGAGGACTGGATTGTGCGCAGCCGCCAGTTCTATGTGTCCGACAACGGCAAGGCGCGTACCGAGCACCTGTACGCTTATGCCCAGCGGGATATTGCCGCGCTGCAATCGACTTTCCAGGTCGGCCAGCTGTCCAGCAACAATCCGTTGTTTGGCGGCGTCCAGTTGTCCGGCGTGCAATTTTCACCCGATGGCCAATCACGTGCGCCTGCGAGCAGCAACCATGCCGTCGTCGAGGGGCTTGCCCAGAGTCAGTCGCGGGTCGAGGTGCGCCAGTCCGGGGTTCTGATCCATAGCACATTGGTGCCCGAAGGGGCTTTTCGACTGACCGGTTTGCCATTGCTTAATGGCACCAGTGACCTTGAAGTCAGCGTGATTGATGCACGCGGCGCCAGGCGCAGTTTTGTGGTGCCTGCGGCGTCTTTCGCCGGGGCTGTGCCGACGGCGCCAGGTTATTATTTTTCGCTCGGAACGCTGCGTGAAAAAGCCGGCGAAGAGGTGCCGTCAGCAGTGGTTGCCATGGGCAGCGGCACCTGGGGGCTGGGACGCGATTCGTCTGCCGGCTTCGGGGTGTTGAGCACCGATGATTACTGGTCGGCCGGCGGCACCCTGAGCAGCGTGTTTTTCCAGCGGGTTTCCCTGGGCGCACGGCATAACCTGTCTCGGGACAGCAAGAACGCGCTGTCCGGCGCGCGCAGCAGCGTATCCGCCAGCAGCCCGGTGTACGCCAACATCGACGTCAACCTCAGCGCAACCGCCCAGACGCGGGGGTATCGCGAAGTCGCTGAGGCGGGCCGGTCCTTGAGGGCCGATGAATTGGATTCGCGCTTCAAGCACCAGTACACGGCAGGGTTGAGTTGGGCCGATCCCTCGCTGGGGGTATTCGCCGTAGGCTATAGCCGCAGTTCGCAATTTGACCGCCAAGTGGCCGAACATGTGTTTGTCTCGTGGAACCATTCCTTCAGGCGCGCCGATGTTGCGTTGATCGCAGATTCGCAAGTGGGCGGCGCGCGCCCTGCGCGTGACGCCAACCCTGGCGGCAAGCGGCGCGACAGGGCCGTGGACAATGACCTGTCGGTGCGGCTGCAGGTCAGCGTGCCGCTGGGCGGGGATCGACGTGTGACCAGCTACACCAGCCGCCGAGGGGATCAGCTCACGGCGGGTACAGCGCTCAGCGAACGGGTCAACGACTCTGTGAGTTACGAGGTGGGCGCCGAGCGTGATCTCAGGGCCCGCGAGCAATCCGTTCGCGCACAGGTGGACCTGCTGCCGCGCTATACACGGGTCGGCCTGGGCGTCAGCCGCGACCCTCTGGGCAACAGCTATACCGGGCAGTTGCAGGGCGGGGTGGTGGCTCACGCAGGTGGGCTGACGTTCTCGCCTTATACCGTGCAGGACACGTTCGGCATCGTCTCGGTGGGGGACATTGGCTCGGCCAAAGTCGAGACGCCGCAAGGCCCGGTATGGACCGACTTCAGCGGGCAGGCGGTGATCGCAGGCTTGCCGGCCTATACCAACAGTCGGGTCGAGGTGCACACCCACTCCTTGCCCAGGCGCGTTGACCTGAAAAACGGCACCCAGGTGCTCGCTGCGGGGCGTGGCTCGTTCAATACGGTGGGTTTCGATGTGGTGAAGGTACGCCGCGTGTTGCTCAGCGCCCTTGATCAGCAGGGCCGGCCATTGCCTCAGGGCGCCGCCGTGTTCGGCAAGGGCGACCGTTTCCTGACCAGCGTGGTGGGTGAGGGCATGATTTTCCTGAACGACGTCGATGAGTCGCAAGACCTGCGGGTTTCCTTGCCCAATTCTTCTAGCTGCCAGTTGCGCGTTGATCTGCAGGCCAAGCCCGGGAATGACACGTTCTACGAAACCACATCGGCGGTGTGCCATGGTCTTTAAGCTTAAACTGCTGCCCTGGCTACTGCTGAGCACGGCGCTGGCAGCACCGGGTGTGCGCGCCGAAAACTGCCGGCTGTGGTTGAGCCAGTCGCGTATCGACTACGGTGGTATTCGCCGCGAGGTGTTTGTTGAGCGTGCCGCCGTGACACTGGGCACGCGCTCGTTGAACCTGAACGTTGTGTGCACAGCGCCTACCGTCATGGCGCTGCGCTTCAACGGGGTTGCGGCCGATGCGCAGGGGTTTCGGTTTGGTCACCTGGGGCGTTTTCGTCTGAGCCTCAAGCATGCCCAGGTGGACGGGCGTGCGGTGGAGGGGACGGCTGCGCACCTCTCCGGCGAGCCTGTCGGCGGGCAATTGCTGCCCGGACAGGCATGGGTGGCGTGGGCGGCTGGCGTAGCGGTGGTCGGTCGACGAATGACGGCCCTCGTCGATATCGACACCGACCTGCCCTCTGCCGCCTTGGACGTGCGCGGCGAGACGCGTTTGGAGGGGCAGGGCAGTTTCGAGCTGGTCAGCCCGGTTGTTCCACCGAGCCAATGAAGTTGGCGAACTCGGGCGTTCTGGGGTTGGCGAACAGCACCTTGGGGTCGCCCACTTCATGCACCTTGCCCTGGTGCATGAACACCAGCTTGTCGCCCACTTCGCGGGCAAAGCGCATTTCGTGGGTCACCATGATCAGGGTCATGCCGTCCTTGGCCAGTTGGCGCACCACGCTGAGCACTTCGTTGACCAGTTCCGGGTCCAGGGCCGAGGTGATTTCATCGCACAGCAACACCTTGGGCGACATGGCCAGGGCGCGGGCAATGGCGACCCGCTGTTGCTGGCCGCCGGACAGGCGATCGGGAAAGGCATCGAACTTCTCGCCCAGCCCGACGCGCTCCAGCATCTGCCTGGCCAGCTGGGCGGCCTTGGCCTTGGGCACTTTCTGCACCACTTGCGGGGCGAGCATCACGTTTTCGCCCACGGTCAGGTGCGGGAACAGGTTGAACTGCTGGAACACCATGCCGACTTTCTGCCGCAGGCTGCGCAGGTCGGCGCGAGCGGCGTCGAGGTATTCGCCATCGACTTCGATCACGCCGTCGTTGATGGATTCCAGGCCATTGAGGGTCCGCAGCAAGGTGGATTTGCCCGAGCCGCTGCGGCCTACGATCGCCACCACCTGGCCTTCTTCAACCGTCAGGTCGATGCCTTTGAGTACGTGGTGATCGCCGTAATACTTATGCAGGGCGGAAATTCTAAGCAGAGGCATGCAGTCTCCTTTCCAGGTAGCGCGCACTGAGGGACAAGGGGTAGCAGAGCAGGAAGTAACCGAGGGCCACCAGGCCGTAGACCATGAAAGGTTCGAAGGTCGCGTTGGCGAGCATGCCGCCGGTCTTGGTCAGTTCGGTGAAGCCGATGATCGAGGTCACGGCGGTGCCTTTGACCACCTGCACCGAGAAGCCCACGGTGGGCGCGACGGCAATGCGCAGCGCCTGGGGCAGGATCACGTAGCGCAGTTGCTCAAGCGGGTTAAGCGCCAGGCTGGCCGAGGCTTCCCATTGCCCGTGGGCGATGGAGTCGACGCAGCCGCGCCAGATTTCGGCGAGGTAGGCGCTGGTAAACAGGGTTAATGCAATTGCTGCCGCCAGCCAGGGGGAAATATCCACCCCCAGCAGGGCGACGCCGAAAAACACCAGGAACAGCTGCATCAACAGCGGCGTGCCCTGGAACAGTTCGATATAGGTGCGAGCCACATTGCGTGGGAAGGCCTTGCGGCTGATACGCAGGGTCATCACCAGCAGGCCGATCAGGCCGCCGCCGATAAAGGCTACGAGCGACAGCAGCAGGGTCCATTGCAGGCCAGTCAGCAGGTTGCGCACGATGTCCCAGAACGAAAAATCACTCATCGGCTGTTCCTCATCACAAACCGGCGGCCAATCCAGTTGAGCAACTGGCGAATCATCAGCGCCATGCACAGGTACACCAGGGTGGTCAGGGCATAGGTTTCAAATGCGCGGAAATTGCGCGACTGGATAAAGTTGGCGGCAAAGCTCAGCTCTTCGGTAGCGATCTGTGAACACACCGCCGAGCCGAGCATCACGATGATGATCTGGCTGCTCAGCGCCGGCCACACCTTGCCCAGCGCTGGCAGCAGCACCACGTGGCGGAACGCCTCGAAGCGTGTCATCGCCAGCGCGGCTGCCGCTTCCAGTTGCCCGCGGGGGATGGCCTGGATGCCGGCACGGATGATCTCGGTGGAATAGGCCCCCAGGTTGATCACCATGGCCAGCACGGCGGCTTGCCACTCGGTGATCTTCAGCCCCAAGGACGGCAGGCCGAAGAAGATGAAGAACAACTGCACCAGGAACGGCGTATTACGGATCAACTCGACGTACACCCCGAAGAACCAGGCAAACGGCTGGATCTTCCACGCCCGCACCACGGCGCCGACGGTGCCCAGGGCCACCCCGAGGATGGCGCCGATGGCCGTCAGCTCAAGGGTGAACAGCGCGCCGCGCAACAGCAGGTCGGTATTGGCCAGCACCGGCACAAAGTCAAATTGATACGCCATGAGTCAGCTCCGTTGCATCAAAGATCGGCAGGCAGCGGCTCTTTCAGCCATTGCAGTGCGTTCTTTTCCAGGCTGCCGTCGGCCTTGGCTGCGACCAGGATCTGGTTGACCTTCTCCAGCAACGCCGGCTCGTTCTTGTTCACGCCCACGTACACCGGCGAGTCCTTGAGCTTCACTTTCAAGGCGGGCACGCGTTTCGGGTTGCGCTCGCTGATCGCTACCATCACCACGTTGCCGCTGGCGATCAGGTCGACCTGGCCGGCGAGGTAAGCCGCGATGGTCGAGTTGTTGTCCTCGAAACGCTTGATGGTCGCTTCCTTGGGGGCCACGGCGGTCAGCTCGATGTCTTCGATAGCGCCACGGGTCACGCTGATGGTCTTGCCCTTGAGGTCGTCGAGGCTGCCGATCGCGGCTTCAGGCGGGCCGAACACGGCCAGGTAGAACGGTGCGTAGGCCTTGGAGAAGTCGATGACCTTCTCGCGCTCGGGGTTCTTGCCCAGGCTGGAAATCACCAGGTCGACTTTGCCGGTGGTGAGGAACGGGATGCGGTTGGTGCTGTTGACCGGGGTCAGCTCCAGCTTGACCTTGAGCTGGTCGGCCAGCAGCTTCGCGGTGTCGATGTCCAGGCCGCGCGGTTTCATGTCGGGGCCGACCGAGCCAAACGGCGGGAAGTCTTGGGGCACCGCGACCTTCAGGGTGCCGCGGGCAACGATGTCATCCAGACCATTGGCCTGGGCGGGTGCCTGGCTCAGCATCAGGCTGGCGAACAAGGCAGTAAGCAGGGCGCTGTAGCGTTTGGTCATGGCAACTCTCCGAGAAGGGCGAAGGAATTTTCTGAGTTTGCTCAGTGCACAGCCCATGCCATCACCGCGTTAATGGCCTGGAGTGCAGGCGTTTGTTGAGCTGCAGTGGTCTTACTGGTCTGAACAGTGCGCGAATTTTTCGCACCCTTTTCGAGCGTCGGCAAAACCGTGCGAGCCCCTTTGGGGCGTGGCTTGCCGCCAGCTGCGAATAGCTTTACAACTAGCTGCACAGTTGTCTGGAACCTTGAGTTTTCTATGAATTCCATCGCCCAAGCCGTACCGGAAGCGGCCCTGCAGGCCATCCGCAAACTGATCAAGGAACAGGGCTTCGCCGCCGGTGATGCGCTGCCGTCCCAGCGCGACCTGGCGGTGCAGTTGGGCGTGAGCCGCGCGTCGTTGCGCGAGGCGTTGTCGTCTCTGAGTGCCTTGGGCGTGGTCAGCGTGCAGCCGGGCAAGGGCGTGTTCGTCCAGGCGGCAGAAGAAGCGCCAGGGTTTGCCTGGCCTTTTGCGGCGCAGGCCACGCCGCTGGATATTTTTCAGTTGCGCTACGCCCTGGAGGGGTTCGCGGCGGGTCTGGCGGCGGTGACCTTGAGCATCGATGAGCTGGACCGCCTGGAAGACAACGTGGAAGCCATGCGCAAGGTGCTCAAGGCCGGCGACTTCGAAGCGGCAGCGCGGCTGGACTTCGAGTTCCACCAACGCATCCTGCTGGCCAGTGGTAACCAGGCGATGGTGAGCATTCTGAGTGCCAGCGCGGAGGTGTTCTTGGAGAGCCAGAAACTACCGTTCATCCGGCCGGAGAGGGCCATGGAAACCTGGCAGGAACACCGCAAGATCCTGCGCGCCCTGGCCCGGCGTGCCAGCGCGGCGGCGCAGAAAACCATGCAGGAGCACGTACGCAATGCGGCGTTGCGCACCGGCATTGCCTTCGTCACGCCTGTGACGCCTTGAGAGGGTCTATACCCAAACTCATGCACCGCCATAGCAAGACTCAATCAGAGGCGGCTTCCTGAACAGGGGAAGGGCGGCTATGATGGGCCACGTTTTTTTTGCTTACAATCCGGAGACATCCATGAGCAACGATCTTATCAAGCACGTCACCGACGCGAACTTTGAGGAACAAGTACTCAAGGCTCAAGGCCCGGTGCTGGTTGACTACTGGGCTGAATGGTGTGGCCCTTGCAAAATGATCGCCCCTGTTCTGGACGACATTGCAACCACCTACGAAGGCAAGCTGACCGTTGCCAAGCTGAACATCGACGAAAACCAGGAAACCCCGGCCAAGCATGGCGTGCGTGGTATTCCTACGCTGATGCTGTTCAAGAACGGCAACGTAGAAGCCACTAAAGTGGGCGCGCTGTCGAAGTCCCAGCTGCAAGCTTTCCTCGACGCGAACATCTAAGCGTCGTCAAAAAAGCCCCGCAAATTGCGGGGCTTTTTCGTGAAACAGGGCTAGACGCTCCGAAATTCAGGTGGTACATTCGGCCCCGCACTGGTTTCTCCACTGCCCCCTGCAAGCCGTCGCCGACGCACTCCTTTTCGATTAGTACGCGATCCTGTCGCCTTCTCTGCGGCGCGGCCTCATTAAGCCAAAAGCTTAATTTCCCCCCTCCATAAATGATTACGTCATTCCTATATGAATCTGACTGAACTCAAGCAAAAGCCGATTACCGACCTGCTCCAATTGGCCGAAGAGATGGGCATAGAAAATATGGCCCGTTCGCGCAAGCAGGACGTGATTTTCTCCCTGCTCAAAAAGCACGCGAAAAGCGGCGAGGAAATCTCCGGTGATGGCGTGCTGGAGATTCTCCAGGACGGCTTCGGCTTCCTCCGCTCTGCAGACGCCTCCTATCTTGCCGGCCCAGACGATATCTACGTCTCGCCGAGCCAGATCCGTCGCTTCAACTTGCGCACCGGTGACACCATCGTTGGCAAGATCCGCCCTCCCAAGGAAGGCGAGCGTTATTTCGCCCTGCTCAAGGTCGACACGATCAACTTCGATCGTCCCGAGAACGCGAAAAACAAGATTCTCTTCGAGAACCTGACGCCGCTGTTCCCGACCGTGCGCATGAAGATGGAAGCCGGTAACGGTTCCACCGAAGACTTGACCGGCCGTGTCATCGACCTGTGCGCCCCGATCGGCAAGGGCCAGCGTGGCCTGATCGTCGCACCGCCGAAAGCCGGTAAGACCATCATGCTGCAGAACATTGCAGCGAACATCGCACGTAACAATCCTGAAGTTCACCTGATCGTGCTGTTGATCGATGAGCGTCCGGAAGAAGTAACCGAAATGCAGCGCACCGTGCGCGGCGAAGTGGTTGCCTCCACGTTCGATGAGCCGCCAACCCGCCACGTGCAGGTTGCCGAAATGGTGATCGAGAAGGCCAAGCGCCTGGTCGAACACAAGAAAGACGTGGTGATCCTGCTCGACTCCATCACTCGTCTGGCCCGTGCCTACAACACCGTGATCCCTAGCTCCGGCAAGGTGTTGACCGGTGGTGTCGATGCCCACGCCCTGGAGAAACCCAAGCGTTTCTTCGGCGCCGCGCGGAACATCGAAGAAGGCGGCTCGCTGACCATCATCGCCACCGCGCTGGTTGAAACCGGCTCGAAGATGGATGAAGTGATCTACGAAGAGTTCAAGGGTACCGGCAACATGGAACTGCCTTTGGACCGTCGCATCGCGGAAAAACGCGTCTTCCCGGCCATCAACATCAACCGCTCCGGCACCCGCCGTGAAGAGTTGCTGACGGCCGACGACGAACTGCAGCGCATGTGGATTCTGCGCAAGCTGCTGCACCCGATGGACGAAGTCGCTGCCATCGAGTTCCTGATCGACAAGCTGAAAACCACCAAGACCAACGACGAGTTCTTCTTGTCGATGAAGCGTAAGTAATACGACGTTTCTGGTCCGAAAGAATGGCGCCCCGTGGGGCGCCATTTTTTTGCCTGGGATTTTTAACGACGCCTGGCCGTCAATTGCGCCGTGATAAGGCTGCCAGCCGCGTTCAGAGCAGGTAGGATGTACGCCTATTTTACGGGTGGCATGGTTAATGAAATTCAAGGATCTTAGGGATTTCGTGCAGCAACTTGAGCAGCGCGGAGAGTTGAAACGTATCCAGATGCCGATTTCACCGGTGCTGGAAATGACTGAGATTTGTGACCGTACCCTGCGCAACAAGGGCCCGGCGCTGCTGTTCGAGAAGCCGACCGGCTTTGACATCCCGGTGCTCGGCAACCTGTTCGGTACCCCTGAGCGCGTTGCCTTTGGCATGGGCGCCGAGTCGGTCAGCGAGCTGCGCGAGATCGGTAAGCTGCTGGCTTTCCTCAAGGAACCCGAGCCACCCAAGGGCCTCAAGGATGCCTGGTCGAAGCTGCCGATCTTCCGCAAGATCATTGCCATGGCGCCCAAAGTGGTCAAGGACGCGGTGTGCCAGGAGGTCGTCATCGAAGGCGATGACGTCGACCTGGCGATGCTCCCGGTGCAGACCTGCTGGCCCGGCGACGTCGGCCCGCTGATCACCTGGGGCCTGACCGTCACCAAAGGCCCGAACAAGGACCGCCAGAACCTCGGCATCTATCGCCAGCAAGTGATCGGCCGCAACAAGGTGATCATGCGTTGGCTGAGCCACCGCGGCGGCGCCCTGGACTTCCGTGAGTGGTGCGAAAAACACCCTGGCCAGCCGTTCCCGGTTTCCGTGGCCCTGGGCGCTGACCCGGCGACCATCCTCGGCGCCGTTACCCCCGTGCCGGACAGCCTGTCCGAATACGCCTTCGCCGGCCTGTTGCGGGGCAATCGCACCGAGCTGGTGAAGTGCCGTGGCAACGACCTGCAAGTGCCGGCCACCGCTGAGATCATCCTCGAAGGCGTGATTCATCCCGGCGAGATGGCCGATGAAGGCCCGTACGGCGACCACACCGGCTACTACAACGAAGTCGACAGCTTCCCGGTGTTCACCGTTGAGCGCATCACCCATCGGATCAAACCGATCTACCACAGCACCTACACCGGCCGTCCACCCGATGAACCGGCGATTCTCGGCGTGGCACTCAACGAAGTGTTCGTGCCGATCCTGCAGAAGCAATTCCCGGAAATCACCGACTTCTACCTGCCGCCGGAAGGTTGCTCGTACCGCATGGCCATTGTGACCATGAAGAAGTCGTACCCGGGCCATGCCAAGCGGGTCATGCTGGGTGTGTGGTCGTTTTTGCGACAGTTCATGTACACCAAGTTCGTTATCGTCACCGACGACGACATCAACGCCCGGGACTGGAACGACGTGATCTGGGCCATCACCACGCGCATGGACCCCAAGCGCGACACGGTGATGATCGATAACACGCCGATCGACTACCTCGACTTCGCCTCGCCGGTGTCGGGTTTGGGCTCGAAGATGGGCCTGGATGCCACCCACAAATGGCCGGGTGAAACCACTCGCGAGTGGGGTAGGGTGATCGTCAAGGATGAAGCCGTGACGGCACGTGTCGATGCGATCTGGAAAGAATTGGGAATAGATTGATGCGTGTAACCCTGCAACCTTCCGGCGCCATATTGGAGCTGGTGCCCGGCGAGCGAATCCTCGAAGGCGCGCGCCGCCTGGGCTACGAGTGCCCTCAAGCGTGCCGCAATGGCGTGTGCCATGTGTGCGCGGCATTGCTGGTGGAGGGCCGGGTGCAGCAGGCCGGTGAGGTGCGCGACCACGGTGAGTTCTACACCTGCATCGCCGAACCGCTGGAAGATTGCATTGTGTTGTGGGATGGCGTGTTGGCGCCGGGAGAGTTGCCGTTGCGCAAGTTGTCATGCCAATTGAGTGAATGTGTGGAAGTGGGCGGCGATGTGTGGCGCGTGCGCCTGCGCGCCCCGGCCGGCAAGGCGGTGCGTTACCACGCAGGCCAGTACCTGATGATCGAGCGGGAGAACGGCGAGAAATCCGCGTTTTCCCTGGCCTCGGCGCCGCACGCCGGGCGCGAGCTGGAGCTGCATGTGCTGGCTCGCGAGGACAGCGCTCGCAGCCTGCTTGAGCAACTGCAACGCAACCAGATGGCGCGTGTGGAGCTGCCGTTCGGTGACACCCACCTGGCCGAACTGCCGGACGGCCCGCTGGTGTTGATCGCCGCCGGCACTGGCATGGCACAGATGCACAGTTTGATCGAACACTGCCGCGCGTCCGGTTTCAAACACCCGGTGCACCTGTACTGGGGCGTGCGTCGCCCGGAAGATTTCTACGAGATCGAGCACTGGGACCAATGGCTGCAGCTGCCTAATCTGTTCCTGCACAAGGTGGTCAGCGACCTGTGCGGTTGGGAAGGGCGGTGCGGCTTGCTGCATGAAGCGGTGTGCGAAGACATTGCCGACCTCAAAGCCGTGCACGTCTACGCCAGCGGCTCACCGGCGATGATCTACGGCACCCTCGACGCTCTGGTCGACGCAGGCATGGATGCACACCAGATGCGCGCCGACGTATTCGCTTACGCGCCACGCCCTTGACTGGACCACACCCATCCCGGGTGTACGCCCATCAAAATGTGGGAGCGAGCTTGCTCGCGAAGGCGGTGTGACAGTCGACCTATTTGCAAACTGACCCTGCGCATTCGCGAGCAAGACCGCTCCTACATTGGGCCGTGCCCGCTCAGAATCGCAATCCGCTCGTCACCATCGCCGCATTGAACCCCAGCAACACCAATTCCGTTGCCACCGGCCCGTAATGGGTGCCCACAGACGGAATGATCACCGGCGCCACGCCGAAGCGGTTCAGGGGTATCTTGTCGCGGTACTTGCCGCGATAGCCCTGGATAGCCCCGCCTGTCAGCTTGAGATACACCGGATAGCCCGGCATGTCATAGCGTTTGCCCGCGTAGGCGTAATACGAACGCTGCCTGAACGAGTTGCGAAACGTCGCTGCGCCATACACGAGCCCTGATGCTTCGTTGCGCTCCAGGTTGATCAGGTCCTGATGGTTGTTGTGCTGTGGGTCGGGTGAAAAGTGCCGGGTGTAAAGGCTGGTTTGCGCGTACCAGAAGCCCTTGTCGTCTTGGGTGGCAGCCTCCGTGGCCAAGGCGGTGGCGCCTTGCGTCAACAGCAGCGTGCCGAAAAACAGGTGTTTCATGGTTCGACCTCGCTAGTCGTTTGAATGGGCGGCTAAGGGGGGTCGCTAGTCGTCTACAGTGTGACGGTAAAGGGTCTGCGCGGCCTGAACCTGCGCTGAAAGCATCGTCGCCTATGCTTATGTGATTAAGGTATTACTTATGTGGGCCGAATCTCATTAGGCTATATGGACGTGGACAGGGGCATTTTTCGCCGTACGGTTAGAGCGGCACCGTTTTATTGCGGTAAAGTTGCTCGCAACTGGTAACACACAGGAGGCGCACCGCTTTTTGCCATGACCGCCATTGAATCCGATCTTCTGCAACTCGCTTACCCTCCGCAGCTCGATCTTGGGCCGCAACTCACTCACGAACAATTGATGAGCTCGATGCAGGCCACCATGAGCCGGCACAAGGGTGGGCCGGTCTGGCTATTTGCGTACGGTTCGTTGATCTGGCGCCCGGAATGCTCGTCCACCGAGCGCGTGCGGGCACGGGTGCACGGCTATCACCGTGGCCTGTACCTGTGGTCCCACGAGCATCGGGGTACGCCGGAACTGCCGGGGCTGGTGTTCGGTCTGGACCGTGGCGGCTCCTGCAGCGGGTTCGCCTACCGCTTGCCGGAGGATCAGCTGGAAGCCTCGCTCTACGCCTTGTGGCAGCGCGAGATGCCTTACCCCTCGTACCGGCCGCACTGGCTCAGCTGTCGTCTGGAAGACGGCAGTCAGGTGCAGGCGCTGGGGTTTGTATTGGAGCGGCACTTGCCCAGTTACGCCGGTAATTTGCCCGACGTTATCCTGAACCACGTGCTGCAAAGCGCTTGCGGGCGTTACGGCACGACTCGCGATTATGTCGAGCAGACCGTCAACGCCCTGCGTAGCCACGCCATGCCAGATAAGAATCTGGAGGCGCGGCTCAAGCGTTGTGCACAGGATTGCTCTGGCGGTTAACGCGCCGAGCTGACGCTGTTGGTGTGCCACAGCGTTGGGATCAGGAAC
The DNA here is from genome assembly GCF_021606685.1 of Pseudomonas syringae. Classification (GTDB taxonomy): domain Bacteria; phylum Pseudomonadota; class Gammaproteobacteria; order Pseudomonadales; family Pseudomonadaceae; genus Aquipseudomonas; species Aquipseudomonas syringae_R. The sequence continues at coordinate 37,690 of NZ_WKCB01000021.1, read as the reverse complement.
GCGATCGCCAACACACAGGCGCCGATCAGCAGTACGAAGCCGCCATCCCAACCGAAATGGTCGACGGTGTAGCCCATGGCTGCACTCGCGGCCACCGAGCCGCCCAGGTAACCGAACAGGCCGGTGAAGCCCGCTGCGGTGCCCGCGGCTTTCTTGGGCGCCAGCTCCAACGCCTGCAGGCCGATCAGCATCACCGGGCCGTAGATCAGGAAGCCGATGGAGACCAGCGCGATCATGTCGACCATCGGGTTGCCCGGCGGGTTGAGCCAGTAAACCAGGGTGGCCACGGTCACCAGCGCCATGAACACAATGCCGGTCAGGCCACGGTTGCCACGGAAGATCTTGTCCGACATCCAGCCGCACAGCAGCGTGCCCGGAATACCCGCCCACTCGTAGAAGAAATACGCCCAGGACGACTTGTCGACCGTGAAGTGCTTGGCTTCCTTGAGGTAGGTCGGTGCCCAGTCCAGCACGCCGTAGCGCAGCAGGTAGACGAACACGTTGGCGAAGGCGATGTACCACAGCATTTTGTTGCGCAGCACGTATTTGACGAAGATTTCCTTGGCGCTGAATTCGTCTTCGTGGCTGGCGTCGTAGCCTTCCGGGTAGTCGTTCTTGTACTTTTCAATCGGCGGCAGGCCTACCGATTGCGGGGTGTCGCGCATGGTGATGAAGGCAAATGCCGCCACGGCCAACGCCACGGTCGCAGGCACGTAGAACGCAGCATGCCAGTCGTTGAACCACGCCATGCCGAGCAGGAACAGCGGCCCGATCAAGCCGCCGCCGACGTTGTGCGCCACGTTCCATACCGACACCACGCCGCCGCGTTCTTTCTGCGACCACCAGTGCACCATGGTCCGCCCACTTGGCGGCCAGCCCATGCCCTGGGCCCAGCCGTTGATGAACAGCAAGATGAACATCATGGTCACGCTGGACGTTGCCCAAGGTGCGAAACCGAAAATGAACATCACCCCCGCCGACACCAGCAGGCCGAAGGGCAGGAAGTAACGTGGGTTGGAGCGGTCGGACACCAGGCCCATGAGGAACTTGGACAGGCCGTAGGCAATCGCGATCGCCGACATCGCCAGGCCCAGCTCACCACGGGTGTAGCCCTCGTCGATCAGGTAGGGCATGGCCAGGGAGAAGTTTTTGCGCAGCAGGTAGTAACCGGCGTAACCGAAGAAAATGCCCGCGAAGATCTGCCAGCGCAGACGTCGGTAGGTACTGTCGATTTTTTCTTCAGGCAGGGGCGCCTGGTGCGCGGCAGGACGAAAGAAAGCAAACATTCAAGAGCTCCAGATTTCTTGTTTTGACTGCGGATGCGAATGTTACAGTTTCGTTACCGAAAATAGCATCGCCTCTTGGTGGCAAACACAGGAAATGAGAGCAATTGCATGTTCTCTTATGAACATGTCGCTAATAGATAACTAGTCGTCGTTACTGGATTTTTTGAAGTATGAAGATCAAATGTGGGAGGGGGCTTGCCCCCGATGGCGGTGATTCAGTCAGCAGATGTACCAACTGATCCAGTGCAATCGGGAGCAAGCCCCCTCCCACATTGACTGCATTTCAAGGCTGTCAGCGAGTCTGGACTACGACCTTGCCCACGGCCTTGCGCTGCCCCAGATCATTGATCGCCTGGGCAGCTTGTTCGAGCGGATACAGCTGCGACACCAACGGCTTGAGCTTGCCCTCGGCATACCAGGTGAACAATTGCTGGAAGTTCGCCGCGTTGTCCTGCGGTTGGCGTTGGGCGAACGCCCCCCAGAACACCCCGACCACCGCCGCGCCCTTGAGCAGCGCCAGGTTCACCGGCAGCTCCGGGATGCGCCCGCTGGCAAAGCCCACGACCAACAGGCGGCCATTCCAGGCGATGGCGCGAATGGCCTGGTCAAACAGGTCGCCGCCCACCGGGTCGTAGATCACATCGGCACCGTTGCCGTCGGTGAGGCGCTTGATCTCATCCTTGAGGCTGGTTTCGCTGTAGTTGATCAGCTCATCGGCGCCGGCAGCCTTGGCCACGGCGAGTTTGTCGGCGCTGCTGGCTGCAGCGATCACGCGGGCGCCCATGGCCTTGCCGATTTCCACGGCGGCCAGGCCTACACCGCCGGAAGCGCCGAGCACCAACAGGGTTTCGCCGGGCTGCAGGTGGGCGCGCTGCTTGAGCGCGTGCATCGAGGTGCCGTAGGTCATGCTGAAGGCGGCGGCGATGTTGAAGTCCATGCTCGGCGGGATCGGCAGCACGTTGTAGCCCGGCACCGCGACCTGTTCGGCAAAGCTGCCCCAACCGGTGAGCGCCATGACCCGGTCACCGACTTTCAGGTGGCTGACCTTTTCCCCCACTTCGCTGACCACGCCCGCCGCTTCGCCACCCGGCGAGAACGGAAAGGGCGGCTTGAACTGGTACTTGCCCTCGATGATCAGGGTGTCCGGGAAGTTGACCCCGGCAGCATGCACGTCCAGCAGGATTTCGTTCTTCTTGATCGCCGGGCTGGCGATTTCTTCCAGCACCAGGGTTTCGGCGGGGCCGAAGGCTTTGCACAGCACAGCTTTCATCGGACTATTCCTTTTGGCGTCGTGGCCGATAAGTGTAGGAGGGTAAGCCCGTGGGTCAACGAGCATGCCCGGGCCTGATAAGTCGCCATAAGCTTGTGCTTAGCCTTGCTAGCGTTATGCTACCCGGCAACCGAATGTGAGGAATGAACTGTGAAAGCGTGGATCCTGTTGATGCTGGCCCTGACCTTGCCGATGGCAGCCCAGGCCGAAGAGGCCAAAGAAGGCGAGGCGCCCAAGGTCAGCTATATCAGCCTGAGCCCGCCCTTTGTGGGCAACTATGGCCTGGATGGCACGGCGAAACTCAAGGTGTTTAAAGCCGATATCGCCCTGCGCGTGACCGGCACCGAAGCGGCCGCGGCGGTAAAGGCCAACGACGCCTTGATTCGTAACCAGTTGGTGGCGCTGTTCACGCAGCAGACCAACGAAACCATGAGCACCGTCGACGGCAAGGAAAAGCTGCGTCAGGAAGCCCTCAAGCAAACCCAGCAAGTGATGAACGACGAAACGGGCAAGCCGGTGGTGGAAGACCTGTTGTTCAACAACCTGATCATTCAGTAAGCGGCGCCGTCGCTCTCCAGATTCGCAGCAAGGTCGCCGTGAAGTCTGGCTCCAGCACGCGGTTGCCGTGGCCGCTGAGGTGGTTGGAGTCAAAATACAGTGGCTTGGCGTTCTGGTCATAGGCCGAGCAAGTCGCGCCGGGGCACAGCAGCGGTAACGGGTCCCAGACCTGCAACGCCGGATACTCGGCGCTCAGTTGTTGCAGCAAGTGTATTTGCGGCGCACGCAGCCGTTCAAGCTGGTCGCGCTGCATGCTCAGGCCCGGCGCACAGACCGGGTTCATGCGGTTGAACCCATCCGAGCAACGGTTGGGTGCAGCCTTGAACAGCGGTTTGGGCGCGTCGATCAGCACGGTCAGGCGCGCCGCCTGCAATCGGCTTAAAAGCGCCTGGGCGTCGATGCGCGCCGCGTCGATAGCCGTGGGGGTCAGTTCGCTCAGTGCCTCATCGACCATCGCCTGTTCACCCTGCTTCCATTCGCGCCCCGCAAGCTCCGGCATGCGCAAGGACGCCAGGAACACGATGTCCCCTGGTCTGGCACGCGCCTCGATCTCCTCAAGCTGGGCTTCGCGGGCCACGGCACAGTTTGCCGGGTCGGGGCCTATCAGGCTCAGCACGCTGCAACCGCCGCGCTCATAGTCCTGCACCTTGATGCCAAGTTTCAGCGAAACCAGGTTCAACAAGGTGCGATAAGCCGCTGTGTGCGAGTCGCCTATGACAAACAACTGGCGGCCAGCCAGGGCCGGGTCGTCGAGCGTCTCGAACGCTTCCTGGGGATAATGTTTGTAGGCGTACCAGGTGTAGGTGTCGCGGGTCTGGCTGATGGACAGGCGTGTGGGGTCGCTGGATACCCATACTGCGCCGCGCCAGAGCAGGCCTGTCACCAGCACGGTAATGGCCAGCGTCAGCCATGCGCTGCGCTGGATAGCCGACCTGCCGCTGCGCACGGGTGTTTCTATCCAGTGGTAGGACGCTGCGGCGAGCGCCAGCACCAGGCACGGATACAGCAGCTGTACCGCCAGCAACTCCAGCCCGGTGGTCCAGCGCAGCAACACCAGTACCGGCCAGTGCCACAGGTACAGCGAATAGGACAGCCGCCCGGTGTAGGTGAGCAATGGCGTTTGCAGCAGACGCTGCAAGGGGCCGGGTGGGCTGTCGCCGCGCTGCACGATCCCCGCGATCATCAGCAGCGAACCTGCCACCGTCACCAACGCCCAAGGGAACGGAAACTGGCGCGGATCGGCAACCAGCAAGCCCGTCATCACCAGCACAAGACCACCGGCCAGCAACCACGGTGCGAGGCGCCGTGCCGGGCCGCGTGTGAACATGAGCTGAAACAATATCGCGCCGGCGGCCAGCTCCCAGAACCGCCCCGGTAACAGGTAAAACGCCGACAGCGGTTGGGCGCTCACCTGATAAGCGGCCACCAGCAGCGAGGCAAGGGCCGCCAGTGGCAGCAACGCGCGGGCGTAAACAGCGCGGTGCCCAGCGCGCAGCCAAATAAAGAACAGGACCGGGAAGACTATGTAGAACTGTTCTTCAACGCCCAGCGACCAGGTATGCAGGTAAGGATTGAGTTCGGCGCTCGGCGAAAAGTAGGTGTCGGTGTTCCAGGCCAGCACGAAATTGCTCAGGCCGAAAAAGGCCGCCAGACCGGTGCTGTTGAACAGGTCGCTGAGCCAGAAAGGCGGCATCAGCATCGCCGACAGCACGCTGCTGACGCTCAGCACCACGAGCAGGGCGGGCATGATGCGCAACAGGCGGCGCCTGTAGAAGTCCGCCAGGTAGCGGCCCAGGGTCAACTCGCGACGTACCCACAGCGACTGGCTGATCACATACCCGGAAATCACGAAAAACATGTCCACGCCGGTAAAGCCGCCCGGCAGCCAGTCGACGAAATCCAGGTGGAAGAGGATCACGCTGAGCACGGCGATCGCACGCAAGCCGTCGATGGCGGGCGTGTAGGCGTGCTTGCAAGGGGGAGCGCTGCCGGACACGCGGCCTTCCTGTTCAGTGGGCGGGGCAGTGATTCTGCCCCAACCCGACGCGTGCGACGACTGGCCGTTCGGACAGGTATGCGTGCGCGTATTTCCCGCTCAGGACGCCAGGCTTTTACGCAACCTGGCCAGCGCCATCGCAAAGAACAACAGCCCGATTACCGTCAGCGCGAGCATGCCCGGCACACCCCGCTGACTCTCGCATCGCTTTAGCGCAGCGCGAGTACCGCCGACCATTGCTCGGCCGTAACCGGCATCACAGAGAGGCGGCTACCCTTTTGCACCAGGGGCAGTTCGGCCAGCGCCGTCTGCTGCTTGAGGTAACCCAGGCCCAGCACCTTGGGGAACGTTTCCACGTGGGCCACGTTGATTGCGCTCCACGGGTTTTTCTCCGGGCTGGCCTTGGCGTCGAAATAGTGGCTGTCCGGCTCCAGGGCGGTGGGGTCCGGGTAGGCTGCCTCGACGATCTTGCCGATGCCGGCAATACCCGGCTCGGGGCAACTGGAGTGGTAAAAGAAAAACGAATCACCCACCGCCATGGTGCGCAGGAAGTTACGCGCCTGATAGTTGCGTACGCCGTCCCAGCGCGCTTCGCCGAGCTTTTCCAGACCCTTGATGGAGAGTTCGTCGGGCTCGGATTTCATTAGCCAGTAGGCCATTTTTGGGCTCCTGAAAAAGGCAGTGGGCAAGTTGTCGGGCAATTTTATGACAAACCGACAGTCGGTTGGCGTCAAGGTTTGCGTGTTGGTTCACGTTAACGCAGAATGCCGGGATTTTAAGCTTGACACCGCTGCAACGGGCTACTGTGGACCGTTGTAATCACAGTGTGCGAGGTGCCTGAGGGGGGCAATGGATGCAACGTAAGCCGGATTTACTATGGATTTTGGTGATTTTGTTTGGTCTGGGTGTCGTGACCACCGGGTATGCGCAAAGCCTGTGGTCGAACAAGACAGATGCCCCTGTTGAATTGACTCAGCAGCAACCGCAACCGTTCAAGCGTTAACCCTTCTTCAAGGCGCCGCTGATTCCAGTGGCGTCTCTGCGATATACCATTGCTTATCGGTGACAGTGCCCGCCAGCGGCACGTCCCAGCTCGCCTGCACCAGCCGCTCGACTTTCTGGCATTCATGGGCCAGGCCCAACAAGGTTGGCTTGCGCCAGCTCTGGCGACGGGCCAGGTAAGCGAGGCTGCGGTCATAGAAGCCGCCGCCCATGCCCAGGCGCCCCCCCGTGTCATCGAACCCCACCAACGGCAGCAACACTAGGTCCAATGCCCACACCTTGCGTTGCCGGCTGATATTCACCCGGGGCTCAAGAATGCGAAACCGGTTGGGCAGCAGCTTTTCCCCAGGCCGTACGCGCTGGAACACCATCTTGGTCCTGGGCCAGGCGCTGAGCACCGGCAGGTAGGTGGCCTTGCCCCGGCGCTGCGCAGCACGCAGCAGCAGGCGCGGATCGATTTCACCGTCCGTCGGTAGATACAAAGAGATATGTTTGGCCCGGCGAAACAGCGGGTGCTGTGCCAGTTGCCGATACAGGCCCTGGGCGGCCTGGCGCTGCTCGCTCGGCGTGAGGGCGCGGCGGGCGTTGCGCAACATGCGTCGAAGTTGCGGACGGGAAAGCGGCGCAGGTTCGGTCATGGTTTTTCGGCTCATAAAACAATGCCAGTCCGAGGACTGGCATTGAGTTTGGGAATTCAGGCTCCCCGACAGAACCGCTGTCGACTAAGCCCTTGAACCCGAAAGTTCAAGGTGGAAGAAGCAGTAGGCTTTAAGGCTTTCCGTCTAGCGGACATGCACACCAGCCCAACGTGCAACTTCCAGGGTAGTGCGAATCGGCTCCGGGACATCGCCGACTGGCAAGCACGCCAGGGAGTGGGGCGAGTATACCTTAAACCGTCGCGGCAATCAGCCCTTGGGTGTGTCTGAATCGCTGGAAAGGACCAGATCCACACGTTCCAGCAGGTCGCGCACCTGCTCACGGGTCGAGCCGCTGGCCTGCACGTCAGGGCGTTCCTGCTTATGCAGCAGGTCGTGGGTAATATTCAGCGCGGCCATCACGGCGATGCGGTCGGCGCCGATCACTTTGCCGCTGCTGCGGATTTCACGCATCTTGCCATCCAGGTAGCGGGCGGCGCTCACCAGGTTGTTGCGCTCTTCCTGGGGGCAGATGATCGAATACTCTTTGTCGAGGATCTGCACGGTGACGCTATTGCTTGAACTCATGAGTCTTGCTCCAGGGCCTTCAGGCGCGAAATCATCGATTCGACCTTACGCCGGGCGATTTCGTTTTTTTCAATGAGGTGAGCGCGTTCCTCGCGCCAGGTCTTTTCCTGAGCTAATAGGAGTCCGTTTTGACTTTTAAGTTGCTCGACCCGGGTAATTAGCAATTCGAGTCTGGCCATCAGCGCTTGCAGGTCGGTGTCTTCCATTGGGTTCCACTGGATTTGTCTGATGAATGGCAACTGCAGGATAAACGATCTGACGCCCTCGATAGTCTTGGTACGTCTGCCGGTGCTAGGATACAGCGCTCCATTCTAGACATTGCGCCGTCTGGCGCCTAGCTCACCATGCCCATTCAGAACTCCCCGTACGACGCTTTTTCCAAACTGCTGAGCACCAGCGGTCACCCATGCTCGCCTGCCGAACTGCACGGCGTGTTGCTGGGCCGCAGCTGCACCGGCGTAGGCTTCGATGCCGACAACTGGCTGGCCGATGTGGCCGAGTTGTTGGAGAAAGAGCCAGAAGATAACGTGCGCAATGCGCTGATCGGCCTGCAGGAAATGGTCAAGGGCGAACTGACCGGTGATGACGTCACCGTGGTCCTGCTGCTGCCGACCGACGACGCACCGCTCGCCGAGCGCGCCGCCGCCCTGGGCCAATGGTGCCAGGGTTTCCTGCACGGCTTCGGCGTGAATGCCGGCGGCCTGGACCTGAGCACCGACGCTCAGGAAGTGCTGCAGGACCTCGCGGCGATCTCCCAGGTACAAGATGCCCTGGAAGAGTCCGAAGACGGCGAAAGCGATTACATGGAAGTCATGGAATACCTGCGCGTCGCGCCGCTGCTGCTGTTCACCGAAACCAAGAAGTCCGCTGAGCCTGCTACGCCCAAGCCGTCGCTGCACTAAGCAAGGAAACCCGTCTGCCCATGATCCATATCCCCAAAGCGGAATACACCCGGCGTCGCAAGGCGCTCATGGCGCAGATGGAACCCAATAGCATCGCGATCCTGCCGGCCGCCGCCGTGGCCATCCGCAATCGCGATGTCGAGCACGTGTACCGCCAGGACAGCGACTTCCAGTACCTCAGCGGTTTCCCCGAGCCGCAAGCGGTGATCGTGCTGATGCCCGGTCGCCTGCACGGCGAGTACGTGCTGTTCTGTCGCGAACGCAATGCCGAGCGCGAGCTGTGGGACGGCCTGCGCGCCGGCACCGAAGGCGCGATCCGTGACTTCGGCGCCGACGACGCCTTCCCCATCACTGATATCGACGACATCCTGCCCGGCCTGATCGAAGGCCGCGACCGGGTGTATTCAGCCATGGGCAGCAATGCCGAGTTCGACCGGCATGTGATGGAGTGGATCAACGTGATCCGCTCTAAAGCGCACCTCGGCGCCCAGCCGCCGAACGAATTTGTTGCCCTGGATCATCTGCTTCACGACATGCGCCTGTATAAATCGGCGGCAGAAGTGAAGGTGATGCGCGAGGCTGCGCGGATTTCCTGCGCCGCCCACGTCAAGGCGATGCAGGCCAGCCGCGCCGGCTTGCATGAATTCAGCCTGGAAGCCGAGCTGGATTACGAATTCCGCAAGGGCGGCGCGAAAATGCCGGCCTACGGCTCCATCGTCGCTGCCGGGCGCAACAGCTGCATCCTGCATTACCAGCAGAATGACGCGGTGCTCAAGGACGGCGACCTGGTGCTGATCGACGCCGGTTGCGAGATCGACTGCTACGCCAGCGACATCACGCGCACCTGGCCGGTCAACGGCAAGTTTTCGCCGGAACAGAAGGCGATCTACGACATCGTGCTGGCTTCCCAGGAAGCCGCGTTTGCCGAGATCGCGCCGAACAAACATTGGAACCAGGCCCATGAGGCGACGGTGCGCGTCATCACCGCCGGGCTGGTCAAGTTGGGGCTGCTGCAAGGTGACGTGGACGAGTTGATCGCCAGCGAAGCCTACAAACCGTTCTACATGCACCGCGCCGGCCACTGGCTGGGCATGGATGTGCATGATGTGGGCGAGTACAAGGTGGGCGGTGAGTGGCGTGTGCTGGAAGTCGGCATGGCGTTGACCGTGGAGCCGGGGATCTACATTTCGCCGGACAACCAGAGCGTGGCGAAGAAATGGCGTGGCATTGGCGTGCGCATCGAGGACGACGTGGTGGTGACCAAGCAAGGCTGTGAAATTCTGACCGGCGGCGTGCCCAAGACCGTCGCCGAGATTGAAGCGCTGATGGCGGCTGCCCGATGAGCCGGGTCAACCTGGCGATTATCGGCGGCGGCCTGGTGGGCGCCAGCCTGGCGTTGGCGTTGCAGGCCGGGGCCAAGGCGCGTGGCTGGAAAATCGTGCTGATCGAACCCTTCGCGCCGGGTGACAGTTACCAGCCGAGCTACGATGCGCGTTCCTCGGCGCTGTCGTTTGGCGCGCGGCAGATCTACCAGCGCCTGGGCATCTGGCAGGCCATCTCGCGCCGCGCCGAACCGATCAAGCAGATTCATGTGTCGGACCGTGGGCGCTTCTCTACCGCGCGCCTGTCCGCCCTGGAAGAAGGCGTACCGGCCCTCGGCTACGTGGTGGAAAACGCCTGGCTCGGCCAATGCCTGTGGCAGGGCCTGGACAAGGACGTGGTGAGCTGGCGCTGCCCGGCGGAAGTCACGCGTATGGAGCCACTGCCCGACGGCTATCGTCTGACCCTCAACGATGAAACCGTGCTGGAGTGCGACCTCGCGGTGCTGGCGGATGGCGGCCGTTCCGGTTTGCGTGAGCAGTTGGGCATCGGCGTAAAAGCCCGCCCGTACAACCAGAGCGCGCTGATCGCCAACATCACCCCGAGCGAAGCCCACAACGGCGAAGCCTTTGAGCGGTTCACCGATGACGGCCCGATGGCCCTGCTGCCGCTGCCGGACAACCGTTGCGCGCTGGTCTGGACCCGTATCGGCATGGACGCCCAGCGTCTGGCCAACCTCGACGAGCGCAGTTTCCTCAGTGAATTGCAGGGCGTGTTCGGCTACCGCCTGGGCACCCTAAAGCAAGTGGGCGCGCGCCACCTGTACCCGTTGACCCTGGTGGAAGCCGAAGAGCAAGTGCGTTCGCACCTGGCCATCCTCGGCAATGCCGCCCATAGCCTGCACCCGATTGCCGGGCAGGGGTTCAACCTGTCCCTGCGCGATGCGCATGCCTTGGCCGAGGCCTTGCTGGCCGGGCCGGCAGTGCCGGGCGACCTGGCGACCTTGCAGGCGTATCGCGAGCGCCAGCGCATGGATCAAAAGTTGACCGTGGGCTTCTCCGACCAGGTCACGCGGCTTTTCGGCAGTGCCCAACCGCTTGTGGCGCTGGGCCGCAACATGGGCCTGCTGGGCCTGGACCTGCTGCCGCCGGCCAAGCGCTGGTTCGCTCGTCAGGCGATGGGCCTGGGTACGCGCCCCGATGCGTAAGTGGCTGATCGAGCGTGTGGGCAAGGCGCGGCTGCTGCGCTGGGTGATGACCCTGTACCCGCCGTACCTGGGCGCCGGCGTCAGCGTGCAGCACATGAGCGCCGATTTTCGGCACGTCAAAGTGCGCATGGGCCTGGGCTGGTACAACCGCAATTACGTCGGCACGCAGTTTGGCGGCAGCCTGTATTCGATGGTCGACCCGTTCTACATGCTGATGCTGATGGAGAACCTGGGCCGCGACTACATCGTCTGGGACAAGGCTGCGAGCATCGACTTCGTGTCGCCGGGCAAAGGCCCGGTGTACGCCGAATTTTCCATCGACGAAGCCTTGCTGGAGGAGGTTCGTCGGCAGACCGAGGGTGGCGAGAAATACTTGCCCCACCTCAAGGTGCAGATACATGACGGCTCCGGCACCCTGGTGGCGCGAGTCGACAAAACCCTTTACGTGCGGCGCAAGCCGCCAGCAAAGCAGGCTTAAAGCATGGACATGCGCGCAGATGTGCTGATTGTCGGGGCCGGAATGGTCGGAAGCGCGCTGGCGCTGGCGTTGCAGGGCAGTGGCCTGCAGGTGCTGCTGCTCGACGGCAGCCCGCTGAGCGTCAAGCCGTTCGACCATGACGCGGCCTTCGAGCCCCGTGTGAGCGCCTTGTCGGCCGCCAGCCAGCGCATCCTGGAGCGCCTCGGCGTGTGGGAGGGCATTGTCGAACGGCGCGCCAGCCCCTATGGCGAGATGCAGGTGTGGGACGGCAGCGGCACTGGGCAGATTCACTTTTCGGCAGCCAGCGTGCACGCCGAAGTGCTCGGGCATATCGTCGAGAATCGTGTGGTGCAGGATGCCTTGCTCGACCGCCTGCACGACTGCGACCTCGGCCTGTTGGCCAACGCACGCCTGGAGCAGATGCGCCGCTCTGGCGATGACTGGCTGCTGACCCTGGCCGATGGCCGCAAGCTGCGTGCACCGCTGGTGGTGGCCGCCGATGGCGCCAACTCCGCCGTGCGCCGCCTGACCGGCACCGCGACCCGCGAATGGGATTACCTGCATAACGCCATCGTCACCAGCGTGCGCAGCAGCCAGCCGCACCTGCGTACCGCGTGGCAACGGTTCACCGACACCGGCCCGCTGGCGTTTTTGCCGCTGGTGCGCGATGGCCAGGAGGACTGGTGTTCGATCGTCTGGTCGACCACGCCGGCGGAATCCGAACGCCTGATGGCGCTGGATGACGAAAGCTTCTGCCGTGAACTGGAACGCGCCTTTGAAGGGCGCCTGGGCACCGTGGTCTGCGCCGATCCGCGTGTGTGCGTGCCGTTGCGTCAACGGCATGCCAAGCGTTACGTGGCCGAAGGCCTGGCACTGATCGGCGATGCGGCCCACGTGATCCACCCGTTGGCGGGGCAGGGCGTGAACCTCGGGTTCCTCGATGCAGCGGTGCTGGCCGAGGTGCTGCTGGCGGCGACCGAACGTGGCGAACGCCTGGCGGATGTGAAGGTGCTGAGCCGTTACGAGCGTCGGCGCATGCCGCACAACCTGGCGCTGATGGCGGCGATGGAAGGCTTTGAACGCCTGTTCCAGGCCGATCAACTGCCATTGCGCTGGTTGCGTAATGCAGGCTTGAAACTGGTCGATCAGATGCCCGAAGCCAAGGCCGTATTTGTGCGCCAGGCCCTCGGCCTCACCGGCGACCTGCCAGACCTCGCCAAGCCCTGAATTGAAATAGGCCCCCGATGGGCAGATGGGCAGATGGGCTTTTGTCGCTGTTGTGGCGAGCGGGCTTGCCCGCGTTGGGCTGCGAAGCAGCCCCAGTAAAGTCACTGAGTTTTTTCCGGAAAAACCGCAGCGCCTGGTTTTGGGGCTGCGAAGCAGCCCAACGCGGGCGAGCCCGCTCGCCACAGGGGAATGTGTCTGCTTTTGAAGTGGACCAGCCCATCCCGCGCAAATCCCTGCTATGCAACATCTGGTAACGCCTCCACCAAGCGCTACCAAATGTGAGTCCCTATCATTTGGCCTCTTTTTGCAAATGAGAGACCGCACCCATGTTGGCACCCAAGCGCCTCCTGACTGCCCTGGCACTCACCCTCATCGGCAGCACTACCGTGCAGGCAGCCGACGAAGTCGTGGTCTACTCCTCGCGCATCGACGAATTGATCAAGCCGGTGTTCGACGCTTACACCAAAAAGACCGGCGTGCAGGTGAAGTTCATCACCGACAAGGAAGCCCCGCTGATGCAGCGCATCAAGGCCGAGGGCGAAAATGCCACCGCCGACCTGCTGCTGACCGTCGACGCCGGCAACCTGTGGCAGGCCGAGCAAATGGGCATCCTGCAGCCGTTCACCTCTGCGGTGATCGACAAGAACATCCCCCTGCAATATCGCTCCTCCACCCATGCCTGGACTGGCCTGAGCCTGCGCGCGCGGACCATCGCCTACTCCACCGACCGGGTAAAACCGGGTGACCTGACCACCTACGAGGCCCTGGCCGACAAGCAGTGGGAAGGCCGCTTGTGCCTGCGCACGGCGAAAAAGGTCTACAACCAGTCGCTGACCGCCACCCTGATCGAAACCCATGGCGCGGCCAAGACCGAAGAAATCGTCAAGGGTTGGGTCAACAACCTGTCTACCGACGTGTTCTCCGATGACATCGCGGTGCTTGAAGCCATCAATGCCGGGCAGTGCGACGTAGGGATCGTCAACACCTACTACTACGGCCGTCTGCACAAGCAGAAGCCGGACCTCGCGGTGAAGCTGTTCTGGCCGAACCAGGGCGACCGTGGCGTGCACGTGAACCTGTCGGGCATCGGCCTGACCCAACACGCGCCGCACCCGGAAGCGGCCAAGGCCCTGGTGGAGTGGATGACTACGCCTGAGGCGCAGAAGATCTTTGCCGACGTGAACCAGGAATTCCCGGCCAACCCGTCCGTGCCGCCATCGGCCGAAGTGGCGACCTGGGGCAAGTTCGTGGCGGATACCTTGCCGGTGGAAGTGGCAGGCAAGCGCCAGGCTGAGGCGATTCGGTTGATGGATCGGGCTGGCTGGAACTAAAAGCACCGCAGTTCCAAATGTGGGAGCGGGCTTGCTCGCGAAAGCGTCGTGTCAGTCGATATAGGTGTGACTGATAAACCGCTTTCGCGAGCACGCCCGCTCCCACATTTTGGTTCGCGGTGTGTCTAAAATCTTCATTCTTTGAGAATTAACCCTTGGCCCACCCCGACCAACGCCGCTGGTACCTGCCGGTCTTCAGTGTCGCCGCCCTGGTGCTGCTGCCGCTGAGCGTGCTGTTGCTGTCATGGCAAAGCATCGACAACCAAATCTGGTCCCATCTCTGGGAAACCCAGATGCCGCGTTTGCTGGGCAATACCCTGATGCTGGTACTGGGTGTGGGCGTCGGTGTGACGGTGCTGGGCGTCAGCCTGGCTTGGCTCACCAGCCTCTGCGAATTCCCTGGCCGGCGCTGGCTGGATTGGGCATTGATGCTGCCCTTCGCCATCCCGGCCTATGTGTTGGCGTTTGTGTTTGTCGGGTTGCTGGACTTCGCAGGCCCCGTGCAAACGTTGCTGCGCGAGTGGTTCGGCGCAGGGTTGCGCTTGCCCCGGGTACGCTCCACCAGCGGCGTTATCATCGTGTTGGTGCTGGTGTTTTACCCCTACGTCTACCTGTTGGCGCGCACCGCCTTTCTGGCCCAGGGCAAAGGCTTGATGGAAGCGGCACGGGTGTTGGGGCAATCGCCGTGGCGGGCGTTCTGGCACGTCGCCCTGCCCATGGCGCGGCCGGCGATTGGCGCAGGCGTGGCCTTGGCATTGATGGAAACCCTGGCGGATTTCGGCGCGGTTTCGGTATTCAATTTCGACACCTTTACCACCGCGATCTACAAAACGTGGTACGGCTTTTTCAGCCTGTCCAGCGCGGCCCAACTCGCCAGCCTGTTGCTGCTGGTGGTGATGCTGGTGCTGTACGGAGAACGGCGCGCCCGAGGCACCAGCCGTGTCGGCAATGAGCGGCCTCGGGGCAAAGCCCTGTACCACCTGCGCGGTTTCAAGGCGGCGGCGGCCAGTACCTGGTGCGGTTTGGTATTCGCGTGTGCTTTTGTCATTCCGATGCTGCAACTGGTCGCCTGGTTTTGGCAGCGCGGTCGGTTCGACCTGGATGAGCGCTATTGGGGCCTGATCGTCCACACGCTCTATCTGGGCGGCATCGCGGCGCTGATTACCGTCAGCGTGGCGCTGCTGCTGGCCTTCGCCAACCGCCTGGCGCCGACCCGGGCGATTCGCTCCGGGGTCAGCCTGGCCAACGTCGGCTACGCCTTGCCAGGCTCGGTGCTGGCAGTGTCGATCATGTTGGCGTTCAGTTACCTCGACCGTGAACTGTTAGTGCCGCTGTCGGGTTGGCTGGGTGGCGCGGGCAAACCCTTGCTGCTTGGCAGCTTGTCGGCGCTGGTGCTGGCGTATCTGGTGCGTTTCCTGGCGGTGGCCTATGGGCCGCTGGAAAACAGCCTGGCGCGAATCCGCCCGTCCTTGCCGGAAGCGGCGCGCAGTCTTGGGGTGAGCGGCCCACGACTGTTTTGCAAAGTGTATCTGCCGCTGTTACTTCCCGGGACGCTGAGCGCGGCGCTGCTGGTGTTCGTCGATGTGCTCAAGGAAATGCCCGCAACCCTGCTGATGCGCCCGTTTGGCTGGGACACGCTGGCCGTGCGGATTTTTGAAATGACCAGTGAAGGCGAGTGGGCGCGAGCCTCGTTGCCGGCGCTGACCCTGGTGTTGGTCGGCCTATTGCCGGTCATTGGGTTGATCCGACGCTCTGCCCGTCAAATCGGTTAGGTGCCAGTCCTACGGCTTGCGGCTACAATGCGCGGCATTCGGTGCGGTCCGTCTTTCGGATCGAGTCGCTGTGCGTGGCTGCAGGCCTTGTAATACAGGGCGTAGGGCACGAACGGCTACGCTGCGCACCTTCGCCAAGCCCGGAAGGAGAAACCCATGGGACAGCGTACGCCTCTGTATGACCTGCATCTCGCCCTCGGCGCGAAAATGGTCGATTTTGGCGGTTGGGATATGCCTCTGCACTACGGCTCGCAAGTTGAAGAACACCATCAGGTGCGACGCGACTGCGGGGTGTTCGATGTATCTCATATGACCGTGATCGATGTCACCGGCCCCCAGGCCAAGGAATGGCTCCAGCACCTGCTGGCCAATGACGTCGATCGTTTGCATGGCTGCGGCCGTGCGCTCTACAGCGCCATGCTCAACGAGCAGGGCGGCGTGGTGGACGACATGATCGTCTACCGCACCGAGGCCGGTTACCGACTGGTCGTCAACGCCGCCACCCGTGACCAGGACATGGCCTGGATGCAAGCCCAACTGGGCGCGTTCGACGTGCAGCTGCATGAACGTCCCGAGTTGGCCATGCTGGCCATTCAAGGCCCGCATGCCCGGCAGAAGATTGCCGAGCTGGTCACCCAGTCCCGTGGCACCCTGATCCATCAGCTCAAGCCCTTTGAAGGCCAGGCCGACGGCGATTGGTTTATCGCCCGCACCGGCTATACCGGTGAAGACGGCCTGGAAATCGTGCTGCCGGCCGATCAGGCCCCCGGGTTCTTCAACGACCTGGTGGGCGCGGGCATCTCACCCATTGGCCTCGGCGCCCGCGATACCCTGCGCCTGGAAGCCGGGATGAACCTGTACGGTCAGGATATCCACCAAGACGTTTCGCCACTGGCGGCCAACATGGCCTGGAGCATCGCCTGGGCGCCTGCCGAGCGTGACTTTATCGGACGGGCTGCGCTGGAGGCCGAGCTGGCGGCGGGTGTGCAGTACAAACTGGTCGGGCTGGTGCTGGAAGAACGCGGAGTTTTGCGCGCTCACCAGGTGGTTCGTATCGCCAATGTTGGCGAAGGAGAGATCACCAGTGGTAGTTTCTCTCCTACGCTGAGCAAATCCATTGCCCTGGCGCGTGTACCGACGGCGACTGCCGATCGGGCCGAAGTGGAAATCCGCGGCAAGTGGTACCCGGTTCGAGTGGTCAAGCCGACCTTCGTGCGCCATGGCAAAACCTTGATCTAACTATTTACGGCAGGCCAATGGCCGCTGACATTTCTTCTTGAGGACACAGACTATGAGCGATATCCCTGCCGACCTGCGTTTTGCCGAAAGTCACGAATGGGCCCGTCTGGAAGCGGACGGCAGCGTGACCGTCGGTATTTCCGATCATGCTCAGGAAGCGTTGGGTGACGTGGTGTTTGTTGAGCTGGCCGAAGTCGGCGCTACGTTCGAAGCGCAAGGCCAGGCGGGTGTGGTTGAGTCGGTGAAAGCCGCTTCTGACATCTACGCCCCGGTGGCTGGCGAAGTGATTGCCGTGAACGAAGAACTGAGCGGTAGCCCTGAGCTGCTGAACTCCGACCCGTACGGCGCGTGGATTTTCAAGCTCAAGCCAAGCAACCCGGCTGACCTTGAGAAACTGCTGGACGCTGCTGGTTACAAAGCTGCCATCGGCGAGTAAACGCAGAACCCATGTGGGAGGGGGCTTGCTCCCGATGACGGAGTGTCAGTCTACTAATCAGTGACTGATGCACCGCCATCGGGAGCAAGCCCCCTCCCACATTGGACAGTGTCAGCTGTGAGTATTCAGTTCGCTGTCAAAACCGCTTTAACCGCCGCTACCGAGCGCTCCACATCTGCCTCCGTCATCGCCGTAAACATCGGCAACGACACGATCAAACGCCCAACACGCTCCGCTTCCGGGAACATGCCTTCCTTGAACCCTTGTGCCCGATACAAGCTCAGCAGGTGGATCGGCGGGTAGTGATAGCCGATACCAACGCCATGGGCCTGCATCTGCTCCATGAACGTTGCGCGCGCCGGCAGGCCGTCCTGGCGCTCTGGCAACACCAGTTGGAACAGGTGCCAGTTACTGTTTTCGAAATCCGCCGGCGGCAATTGCGCGCCGTATTTTTCCTCGAAATCGCTGCCAAAACACTTGAAGTAGTGCCGGGCCAGGCTTTGGCGATGAGCGGTGATCTGCTCGATATGGGCAAACTGCCCCAGGCCGATGGCTGCGGCGATATCGGTCATGTTGAACTTACCGCCCAGCACATCCACGTCCAGGCCGTCGAAGCCGGTGCGGGTAACGCCTTGTAGACGGTATTTCTCCGCGAGGCGCGCCTCCTCGGCATTGTTCAATACCAGGCAGCCGCCCTCGGACGAGGTGATGTTCTTGTTGGCCTGGAAGCTGAACGACACGAAATCACCAGTGGCCCCAATGCGTTCGCCATCCCAGCTGGAACCCAGCGCCTGGGCGGCGTCTTCGATGATGCGCAGGTTGTACTTGTTGGCCAGCGCGTAAAGCATCGGCATATCCAGGGGCAGGCCGGCCAGGTACACCGGAATGATCGCCTTGGTGCGCGCGGTGATCGCGGCTTCCACCTGGGCCAGGTCGATATTGCGCGTTACCGGGTCGATATCGGCGAACACTGGCGTGGCGCCCACTTCGAGAATCACATTGGCCGTGGCGACCCAGGAGATCGGCGTGGTGATGACTTCATCACCTGGCCCGATGCCCGCAATGCGCAAGGCAATCTCCATGGTGCAGGTGCCCGAGTTGAACGTACGCACCGGCCGCCCGCCGAAATATTCCGACAACTGTGCCTCGAATGCCTGCACTTTCGGCCCGCTGGTGATCCAGCCCGAGCGCAATACATCGCCAACCGCCGAGATGGTGGCTTCATCAATAGTGGGTTTGGAAAACGGCAGGAAGGGCTGTTGGCTCATAACGACGAAGGCATCCGTTTCAGGTTGGCGATGAGTAGACGAGGTAGCAGTACCGGCATGGTTGCATGGTTCGACTGAATATAGCCTGTCGTGCGTGAATGAATCGTCATGTGGCGGGCAAAAAAATGCCGCTTTATCAGCGGCATTTTTAACTGCAGGTCAGAACGATAAGCGCGCTTCAAGAAACACGTTCTGTTCCTTGAGCTTGCCTTTGAGCTGCTCGTCGCGCGCGTTTATCCGGTTCGCGAAGGTGTTGTAGCCGGTTTCAACATCGCCCATGTCCACGTAACGCCAGCCAGCGCCCACGGTAAGGCTTTCGCTGACCTTGGCGTCCAGGCCCAGGCCCACGCTGTAGGCGAAATTGTATTGGCGGTTGCTGGCGAAGCGTCGGGTGTTATTGCCCTGATAACCTTCGGCATCAATTTGCGCCATACCCACACCGGCCATGCCGTAAAACGATAGCCAGTCATTGATCGGGATATTTTTATACCCGTTGATCATCAAGCGCTGGCTGTCGACGTCAAGGCGATTGACGTTGGCATTGAAGGGCGCCCAGTGGGAGTCGAACGTCGAGCTGTTGGGGGTGGTGTATTCGCCCTCCAGGCGCCAGCCATTGGTGAAGGCATACCCTGCGGCGAATGAACCGGTGAACGCTTTGTTGCTATCAGGCGCCGCCACTTGATGGGTAACGCGCGGGCTGGTCAACAGTGAGCTGGAGAGGTTCTGGCGGGCACTGTTGAGCTTTGCCGAGCCGTACCAGCCTTCTGCTTGTGCATAGGGGCTGGCGATAGCGGCGAGGAGCAGGATGGCAGGTAGTTTTCCCATGGTTCTCGATTCACTGGGTGACGTTAGGAACCGATAGCTTGTTACTGGGCGAGTCAGGCGATCGAGAGGACTTTTCCTATTCAGTCGTCCTTGAGCCCGGTTGCAGGAAAAGAGCGCAAAAAAAAGCCGCTCATGAAGAGCGGCTTGTTTGGTCAGGCGGTATTACTCGGAAGCAATGGCGTTTTTCGCCAGGATGGCGTTGGCCAGTTCCATGTCCGTGGCCTGCAGGCCAGGGTTATCGGCGCGGACTTTCTGCATGGCGGCTTCCAGGTACGGGCCGCGGATGCCGCCGTCGCTGGCAACGAAGCTGCCGGCGTCGTCTTGTGCAGCGACCACCAGCTTGTGGTCCTTGAAGGTCAGGTACGTCGAGCCGGTAGTGGCGCCCGACGAGATGACATTGCGCCAGAAGCTGTCGGCCATCGCTGAACCGACAGGAAGGGAAAGCACAGCAAGGGTTGCGACAGCATATTTAAGACGCATGATGGGTGACTCCGGGTGGGTTATCTGTACTCTATGATTGTAGTTAACCCAGCCGAGTTCCCTGACTGATTAAACAGTTACAACCTTTAGGACCACCCCGTCCTGGCCAATCACCTTTACCTGCGCGCCTACAGGACTGTCGGGGCCGGTCACCATCCATACCCCGTCGCCGACCTTGACCTTGCCCCGGCCATCTACAATGGCTTGATGCACTATGAAGGTGCGGCCGATCAGCTCCGAGCCACGCTCGTTAAGCCCCGGCTGGTCACTGGCTTTGGCACTGCTGCGCTGGCGCTTCCACCAGTACACCGCCGTCAGTATCGACAACAGGGCAAACAGCAGCAGCTGCCACTCCAGCCCCAAAGGCGGAACCAGAAACTTGATCACGCCCACCGCCGCCGCCGCGATACCCATCCACAGCAGGTAGCCCCCGGCGCCGAATACCTCAAGTATCAACAGCACCGTGCCCAGTGCCAACCAATCCCAGAATGATAAATGCTGCAGGAACTCCCACATGGCGATGGCCTCAGCCTTTCTTGCTGTCGAACGTTGCCTTGACGATCTCGCCGATGCCGCCGACCGCGCCGATTACCTGGCTGGCTTCGAGCGGCATCAGGATGACCTTGCTGTTATTGGCCGAAGCCAGCTTGCCCAAGGCGTCGATGTATTTTTGCGCAACAAAGTAGTTAACCGCCTGCACGTTGCCCGAGGCAATCGCCTCCGACACCACCTGGGTGGCGCGGGCTTCCGCTTCGGCCTGACGCTCGCGGGCTTCTGACTCCAGAAACGCCGCCTGCCGGCTACCCTCGGCCTCCAGGATCTGCGCTTGCTTTTTCCCTTCAGCCGTCAGGATTGCCGACGCCCGCAGGCCTTCGGCTTCCAGGATTTGCGCGCGCTTGATGCGCTCGGCTTTCATCTGGCCCGACATCGCGGCCATCAGGTCGGCGGGCGGGCTGATGTCCTTGATCTCGATACGGGTGATCTTGATCCCCCATGGCGCGGTGGCTTCGTCGACGGTCTTGAGAAGTTTTTCGTTGATGCCGTCACGCTGGCTGAGCATGGCATCCAGCTCCATGGAGCCGAGCACGGTACGGATATTGGTTTGCAGCAGGTTGCGGATGGCGTGCTCGAGGTTGTTGACCTCGTAGGCAGCCTGGGCGGTATTGACCACCTGGAAGAAGCACACGGCGTCGATCTGCACGGTGGCGTTGTCGGCGGTGATGACTTCCTGCGGCGGAATATCCAGCACGCTTTCCATCACATTGATCTTGCGACCGATGCGGTCCATGACCGGGATGATGATGTTCAGGCCAGGCTTGAGGGTGTTGGTGTAGCGGCCGAAGCGCTCGACGGTCCACTGGTAGCCCTGGGGTACCACCTTGAAGCCCATGAACAGGATGGCGATGGCCAAGCCCACAAAAAGCAGCAGCACTGTTCCGATCTGCATATCGATTCCTTATCTGATGGTGCCAGTGAAATGACAGTGGGCCGATTGTAACGGTGTTGTCACCAATAAGAGCGGATTCACCCCGTAACAGCAAAAGGATTTGTTACTGAATCCCCGGGTGTCACCCGCAGGACTTCACCCAGCGTGGTTAGCCCGGTCTTCACTTTTTGCAGGCCGGCCATGCGCAGGCTGCACATGCCCTGGCCAATGGCTGCCTGGCGCAATGCCTGCACGTCGACACCGGGCGTGATCAACGCTTTGAGGTCGTCGTTCAAAACCATGATCTCGTAGACCCCGGCGCGGCCCCGGTAGCCGCTGTTTCTGCATTCCCCGCAGCCAATGGCCTCATGGGCGTCACCCGCCGCGCGCTTGCAGTGCGGGCATAACAGTCTTACCAGGCGCTGCGCCATCACGCCCAGCAAGGTGGCTTTGATCAAATAATGCGCGATGCCCAGTTCCTGGAGTCGGCTGATGGCGCCCGGGGCGTCGTTGGTATGCAGGGTCGACAGCACGAGGTGCCCGGTCAGCGCGGCCTGAATCGCCATTTCGGCGGTTTCCTGGTCGCGGATCTCGCCAATCATGATGATGTCCGGGTCCTGGCGCAGCAGGGCGCGGATGCCGCTGGCGAAGGTCAGGTCGATGTTGTGCTGCACCTGCATCTGGTTGAACGCCGGTTCGACCATCTCGATGGGGTCTTCCACCGTGCACAGGTTGACCTCCCGGGTCGCCAACTGCTTGAGGGTGGTGTAGAGCGTGCTGGTCTTGCCTGAGCCGGTAGGCCCGGTGACCAGGATGATGCCGTTGGCTTGCCGGGTCATGGCCTGCCAGCGCTGCTGGTCCACAGGGGAGAGACCCAACTGGTCAAAGTTCTTGAGCAGTACCTGTGGGTCGAAAATCCGCATCACCAGTTTTTCGCCAAAGGCAGTGGGCAGGGTTGAAAGCCGCAGCTCGACTTCCGCGCCCGTCGGGCTTTTGGTTTTGACCCGCCCATCCTGGGGTTTGCGTTTTTCCGCCACGTTCATGCGGCCCAGGCTTTTCAGGCGGCTGACCACCGCCATGGTGACCTGGGGCGGGAACTGATAAACGTCGTGCAGCAGCCCATCAATGCGAAAACGCACACGCCCCTGCTCACGGCACGGTTCTACATGGATATCACTGGCCCGCTGGCCAAAGGCGTACTGCAGCAACCAGTCGACGATATTGACGATATGCGCGTCATTGGCATCCGGCTCCTGGTCGCCGGCGCCGAGGTTGAGGAGGTCGACCGTACCCTGCGCCGCGACTTTTTGATCGGCGCCGCTGACCGACTTCGCCAGCCGGTAGAACTCGCCGATACAGCGTGCAATGTCCTGGGGGTTGGCAACCACCCGTGTGATCGAGCGCTTGAGCACCTGCGCGAGCCCGGCCTCCCAACCGCTGACATGGGGTTGGGCGCTGGCGACGGTGACGGTCTGCGCGTCCACGGCCACCGCCAGGATGGCGTGCCGTTGGGCAAACGCATAGGACATCAGCGGCACGACCGTCGCCGCGTCGATCTTCAACGGGTCGATACGCAGATAGGGCTGCCCCGCCTGTGTGGCCAGCCACTGGGTGAGGGTTTCCAGGCACGGGCCTTCGGCGGCGACGCACTCCAGGGGGTGTCGCGCAGGGTCGGTCGGCAGGCTCGACAGGCGCTGTGCAATGTCGGGCGTGATCAGCTTTGCATCGAGCAAAGGCGGCAACAGCGCAAGCAGTTCCAATCGTTGATCAGCGGGCATGCAGGTTTCCAGGGCGGTATAGGACGTACATCCCAGGCTAGCCAGCCTCTAAATCTCTGCCTTCGCGCGAGTATTGCAACCCTTTACCGAGTGGCGGCCAGTGCCGCTTGAAGCCCCATGGAATCAGCTGGGCGCAGTTCCAGCGTGCACACGCTGATCAGGTTTCGAATCTTTTCACCGATCACTCGGGCGCGGTGCCAGCTCAGGCCATCCATCAGGATGTCGAGGTGCAGCAGGTCGTCTTCCCGGTTCACCGTAACCTGGCTGGGCGTCAGGAACTGCAAGGCAAAAAAGTTGAGTACGCGGCACAGCACATCGGGCTCAGCTTCGGCGACGATCCGATAATGCGCCTGGCAATGGGCGCTGTTGACCGCCCATGCGTCGACACGGGCAGGGGCGTGAGGGGTTTCGACGGCGTACATGCTGGCTCTCCGGATTTGACTGGAGAAATTTTTACATGCTGGAACGGAGATTTTTTATCTAAGATAGGTCCGTTTGGCGATAAAACGAATCAAGCAATCCAGCGGGTATGGGAACGAAGGTATTTTTATGCACAGTGAGTTGGACGTCTACGACCGCCGTATCCTGGCGTTGCTGCAAGAGGACGCCTCGCTCTCCAGCGCACAGATCGCCGAGCAGGTTGGGCTGTCCCAGTCGCCGTGCTGGCGGCGTATCCAGCGGCTCAAGGAGGAGGGCGTGATCCGGGGACAGGTCACCTTGCTGGACCGCAAGAAAATCGGTCTCAACACGCAGATCTTCGCCGAGGTCAAACTCAACGCCCACGGCCGATCCAACTTCACCGAGTTCACCGAGGCCATTCGCGGGTTTCCGGAAGTGTTGGAGTGTTACGTGCTGATGGGGGCGGTGGATTTTCTGCTCAGGATCGTTGCGTCGGATATCGAGGCGTACGAGCGGTTCTTCTTCGACAAGCTGTCGATGGTACCGGGGATTCAGGAGGTTAATTCGATTGTGGCGTTGTCGGAGATCAAGTCCACGACCAGCCTGCCAGTATTGCGCTGACAGGGCCGACCCTATCGGGGGCAAGCCCCCTCCCACACTGACTGTGTTCACAAATAGAAAGTTGTGAACCCAATCCACTGTGGGAGGGGGCTTGCCCCCGATGGCGATCTTACAGGCGCAGCAACGTCTTCCACGCACGGTTCTGATACACCGCAATCGCCTGGTGCATACGCGCATCCAGCGATTCATCGGTGATCGGCTGGTTGGCCAGTTGGGCCAACTTGTTCAGCTCGCCGTACAGGCGGTCCAATTCCGGGATGTCCACCACGTGACGCGCATGGTGCAGCCAGGCCTGGATGCGCTCGATACGCGGCAGTTGTTCGGCGAGGTCTTCCGGTTGCTGCTGGTAGCGCTGCAGTTGCAGGGCGACGGCGTCGTCGGCCAGCAAGCGCGGCAACCAGTTGGTGATTTGCGCAGCGCCCTGGCGGTTGCCACGCACGTTACGGTCGGCGGCCCAGGTGCGAGCCAGCAGCCAGCGCGACAGGTTCAGTGAGAACAGGCCCCAGCGCACGTCGTCCAATTCTTCGACGAACTGCTCCGGCGCCGCTTTGCGAATGTCTTCATCGTCGTCACCGGCCTGGACCAGTGGGCGCCAGTCTTCCAGCAGGGCATCGAGTGCGCTGCGCAGTTCGCTGGTGGATTGGCGCGGTGCGGCCTGGCCGAGGCTGCCGATCAGGGCGCGCAGTTCGCCGAGGTTCTCGACCCAGTCTTGCAGCAGGCGCCAGTGGCCATTAAAACGATATTGCTCAGCCAGACGCTGGCTGCTGCCCAACAAGTGCCACATGATCGCAGCGAAGGTATCGTCCAGCGGCATTTCGGCGTGGACCTGCGGCGCTGGCAGGCTCAACGAGTAACTGCTGGCGTCGTACAGGCGGTAGCCGCGCTCGGCCTTGCTGATATCACACGGCATCAGCGCCAGGGTGGCAGCCAGCTCGGCGGCCAACTCCAGCAGGGCGGCGGGTTCGCCTTCGCGCAGTTCCAGTTCCAGCTCGCAGATTTCTTCTTTCTGCTTGCCGACCACCACATGGCCCAGGTCCAGGGCGGCTTCGATCACGACTTTGGCCTTGCCACGGCCCCAGGCGATTTCGGCGCGTTCACGCACGAAATCGGTGGTGAAAATCGGCTTGAGGGTCTTTTTGTCCAGCTCGGCCAGTTGCTCGGGCCAGCATTCGCCGTCGAGTTTTTTCACATCGAGCTTGGCTTTGGGCAGGTCCCAGTTGTACTCGTTGCGTTCCGACAAGCCGGCGACGCTTTGGCCACGGGTCTTGAGGGTCTGGATGATATCGTCACCGTCCTTGCGCAAACGCAGGGCAACCTTGGCCTGGGCCAGGTCGCGTTCAGGGGTGTCGAAGTACTGGTTCATCAACTCACGGCGTTCCCAGCCACTTTTGTTGCGTTTTTTCAGTAGCGGGTGCTCACGCAGCGCGACGAGTGTTTCGCGGCTGACGCGGAGCTTGATTTCGGTTTCTTTCTGCATGGCCGGAAAATCCAGGATCGGGAGCGCAGCCGGGGAAAAGAGTGGCTGCCAAGGTCGTGCAGTGTACAGGACTGAGCCCGGCAACGCGCCGCAACGGTTTATTGTGTCGTGCAGATGGCTCTATAGTGGGGCTCATCCGGGAAGTTGAGGGACCGCGCATGCCGTTACCGTCCATGAAAGAGCAGTTCGCCGCGCTGATCGCCGCGCCGTCGGTCAGTTGCACCCAAGCGTCCCTCGACCAGACCAACCGCCCGGTGATCGATTTGCTCGCCGGCTGGCTGGGCGACCTGGGGTTCGCCATCGATATCCAGCAAGTCAGCCCCGGCAAGTTCAACCTGCTGGCCAGCTTGGGCAGTGGCCCCGGCGGCCTGGTGCTGGCCGGGCATAGCGATACCGTCCCGTATGACGCGGCGTTGTGGAAGACCGATCCGCTCAAGTTGACGGAAGTCGACGGCCGCTGGGTAGGTTTAGGCAGTTGCGACATGAAGGGCTTTTTCGCCCTGGCGATTGAAGCCGTGTTGCCGCTGCTGGACCAGCCGTTCAAGCAGCCGCTGTTGATTCTTGCCACGTGTGACGAAGAAAGCTCGATGTCCGGTGCCCGCGCACTCGCCGAGGCGGGCCGCCCGCTGGGTCGTGCGGCGGTGATCGGCGAGCCGACCGGCCTCAAGCCGATCCGCCTGCACAAAGGCGTGATGATGGAGCGTATCGACATCCTCGGCCAAAGCGGCCACTCGTCGGACCCAAGCCTGGGCCATAGCGCCCTTGAAGCCATGCATGACGCCATCGGTGAACTGCGCGGCCTGCGCCTGGCCTGGCAGCGCGAGTACCGCAACGCGCAATTCAGCGTGCCGCAACCGACCATGAACTTTGGGTGTATTCATGGCGGCGACAACCCCAATCGCATCTGCGGCCAATGCTCCCTGGAGTTCGACTTGCGCCCCTTGCCGGGCATGGACCCTCAAGTGCTGCGCGCCGCCATCCGACAGAAGCTTGAACCCTTGGCCGAACGCCACAAGGTCAAGATCGACTACGCGCAATTGTTTCCCGAAGTGCCGCCGTTCGAACAAGCGGAAGACGCCGAGTTGGTGCGCGTAGCGGAACGATTGACCGGCCATCGTGCCGAAGCAGTAGCGTTCGGCACCGAAGCGCCTTATCTTCAGCGCCTTGGGTGTGAAACCCTGGTGTTGGGCCCTGGCGATATCGCCTGCGCCCACCAGCCGGGCGAGTACCTCGAAATGTCACGCTTGACGCCTACAGTGCGTCTATTGCGGGAACTGATCGAGCATTACTGCCTCAAGCCTGCATAAATTAACCCTTGTCCATTCGTACATAAGGAGAGCGAGCGTGTCGCCAAGCCTGTTCCGACGATAACCATCAGCCCGCTGTGCGTTTTCACGATTCATCCTTTTTCGGCTGCTTTTTATTACAGGCCCAGGTGTTATGCCCGAATACGTCAATTGGCTTCGTCACGCTTCGCCCTACATCAACGCTCACCGCGACTGCACTTTTGTGGTCATGCTGCCCGGCGATGGTGTGGAACATCCCAACTTCGGCAATATCGTCCACGACCTGGTGCTGCTCCACAGCCTGGGCGTGCGGCTGGTGCTGGTGCACGGTTCGCGCCCACAGATCGAAGCGCGCCTTGAGGCGCGCGGCCTGACCCCGGCTTACCATGAAGGCTTGCGCATCACCGATGCGGCGACTCTGGAATGTGTGATCGACGCGGTCGGCCACTTGCGAATTGCCATTGAAGCGCGCCTGTCCATGGACATGGCCTCGTCCCCGATGCAGGGCTCGCGCCTGCGTGTGGCCAGCGGCAACCTGGTCACGGCACGGCCGATCGGTGTGCTTGAAGGCGTGGATTACCACCACACCGGTGAAGTGCGCCGCGTCGACCGCAAGGGCATCAATCGCCTGCTGGACGAGCGCTCCATCGTGCTGCTATCGCCCTTGGGCTATTCGCCTACCGGTGAGATTTTCAACCTGGCCTGCGAAGACGTCGCCACCCGCGCCGCCATCGACCTAGGCGCCGACAAGTTGTTGCTGTTTGGCGCCGACCTCGGGTTGATCGACGAAAATGGTCGCCTGGTGCGCGAATTGCGCCCGCAGCAAGTGCCAGCGCACCTGCAACGCCTGGGCAGCAGCAACTACCAGGCCGAACTGCTCGACGCGGCTGCCCAGGCGTGCCGGGGTGGGGTAGGGCGCAGCCATATTGTCAGCTATGCCGAAGACGGTGCACTGCTCACCGAACTGTTCACCCGGGACGGCGGCGGTACGCTGGTGGCCCAGGAGCAGTTCGAGCTGGTGCGCGAGGCGGCGATTGAGGACGTCGGCGGCTTGCTCGATCTGATCAGCCCGCTGGAAGAGCAGGGCATCCTGGTGCGCCGTTCGCGGGAAGTGCTGGAGCGCGAGATCGAACAGTTCAGCGTGGTGGAACGCGAAGGCATGATCATCGCCTGTGCGGCGCTGTATCAGATCGCGGATTCGGACGCGGGCGAACTGGCGTGCCTGGCGGTGAACCCTGAATACCGCCACGGCGCGCGCGGTGATGTGTTGCTGGAGCGTATCGAGACCCGTGCCCGTGCCCAGGGGTTGAAGACATTGTTTGTCCTCACCACCCGGACCGCCCACTGGTTCCGTGAGCGGGGTTTTGTGCCGAGCAGCGTCGACCGGCTGCCCTCGGCGCGGGCCTCGTTGTACAACTACCAGCGCAATTCGAAGATCTTCGAGAAGGCCCTGTAAATCCAAATGTGGGAGGGGGCTTGTTCCCGATGGCAGTCTGTCAGTGACTTATGGGTTAACTGACCCACTGCCATCGGGGGCAAGCCCCCTCCCACATTGTTGACCGGGTTTAGTGGCTGATGAATTTATCGGTTACGAAGGCCGAATAGTCCGGCAGCACATTTTCAACCTTGCCCTGTTCCTTCAAAAACTTCGCCGTTTCCCCAATTGCCTTCGCCGTGCCGCCCTTGAGCAGTGCGTCGGTTTGCTGTGCCTGCGCATCCGGGAAGGTAGTGCCGGCCAGCAGCTCTGGAATATCTGCGGCATTCGAACCTGTCAATTTTGCGATTTTTTGCACCGGCTCGGAGTCCACCGTCCAGTTGTCTTTGTGGGCGGCGTAGTCGGCAAAGGAGTCCAGGGTGACCTTGGCAAACTTGGCCACTACGTCAGGATGTTTTTCCGCGAAATCCTTGCGGGCCACCCACACTTCAAAGGTCGGAGCGCCCCACTGGCCCACCTGCGCCGCGTCTGTCAGGGTTTTGCCGGTCTTGCGGATCTCGCCCAGCGCCGGTGACCACACAAAGGCGCCGTCGATATCGCCACGTTTCCACGCTGCTGCGATTTCAGCGGGTTGCAGGTTCACTACTTTGACTTTTTTGGTATCCAGCCCCCAGTGTTTCAACGCGCCCAACAAACTGTAATGAGAGGTTGATACAAAGGGTGTGGCGATGGTTTTACCCACCAGGTCTTCAGGTTTGTCGATACCGCTGCCGTTGCGTACCACCAGGGCTTCAGAACTGTTGATCTGCGCCGATACGATGAACGCGACGATAGGCAAATTGCGCGAAGCCGCTGCCGCGAGAGGACTGGAGCCGAGGTTGCCGATTTGCACATCGCCCGAGGCGATAGCCGTGACGACTTCCGGCCCACTGTTGAATCGACGCCACGCAATCTTCTCGCCAATGGCCTTTTCATACAGCCCATCAGCCTGTGGAACCTTGCTGGGGTCAATGCCGGTTTGGTAGCCGATGGTTAAATCGGCGGCTTTGACACCAAAAGAAAGAATTAGTGACACAAAAACTGTAACAAATTGACGGGAGGATATGCGTTTGGCCATGATGGCGTCGCCTTTTTGATCGTGAGTGACGTATGCAACAGAACGGCCACACTAATCGATCTAAAAAAGCGTCAACAAATACCCTTTAGGAATTAGCTTATGGAGCGGTTTGCCCATCCAGGCATGCTCGCGTCGTGAAAAGGCTTATTCCTGGATCGTATGAAAAAGAATGAAATAATTCTTTTTGGGTGTATGAAAAACTCATTACCCTGCAGGGACCAAATCAACTGCGATTAGACGAAGGTAGTAGACACACAAGGTTACGATTGACTTGTCAGTCACTATGCGGTGCTAATCGCGCATCTGTGGATCGAGGGCGTTAGACCCAAGACCAAAGAAATACAAAAATTAGAAATGAGAGGAGCGGTACATGAAGAAGTCCACCTTGGCTTTGGCTGTAACGTTGGGCGCAATCGCCCAGCAAGCAGGCGCTGCCGGTTTCATCGATGACAGTAAAGTAACTCTGGGTCTGCGTAACTTTTACATCAACACCGATAACCGCGACAGCGGCACTAAAGCTGCCAACGCGCAAAACAAGCTGGAAGAGTGGGGTCAAGGCTTCGATCTGCGCTTCATCTCCGGTTTCACTCAGGGCACTGTAGGCTTCGGTCTTGATGCTATCGGCCTGCTGGGTGTTCGCCTGGATTCTGGTGGTGGCACCAACGGCGCTACCGGCACTTCTTACGGCGGTACTGTGTTCCCGAGCGAGTCCAACGGCAAAGCCGTTGATAACTTCTCGAGCCTGGGTCTGACTGCCAAAGCCAAGATCTCTGAAACCGAGCTCAAGCTGGGCACTCTGCAGCCTAAGTTGCCGGTTATCGTGACCAACGATGGTCGTCTGCTGCCGCAGACCTTCCAGGGTGGTCAGATCACCACCAACGAAATCAAAGACCTGACGCTGGTTGCTGGTCAGATCGAAAAAGCCAAGGGTCGTAACTCCAGCAACGTCGACAACCTGTCGATTTCTGGTGCCAACTCCCGTGGCGCCAGCTGGCGTGACAGCAACAAGTTCTACTACGCCGGTGGTGACTACAAAATCACCAAGGACCTGACTGCCCAGTACTACTACGGCAACCTGGAAGATTTCTACAAGCAGCACTTCCTGGGTCTGACCCACAACTGGGCGATCGGCCCGGGCGTATTGAAGTCTGACCTGCGCTACTTCAACAGCTCCGACGATGGTCGAAACGGTAAAGAATCCGAGTACTTCTCGTCGGGTAACTACAGCGGCGTCAACTCTGGTCGTGGCAAGGTCGATAACAACCTGTACAGCGGCCTGTTCCTGTACACCGTTGCCGGTCACACCTTCGGTGGTGGTTACCAGGTCAGCAACGGTAGCAGCGACTTCCCTTGGTTGAACCAAGGCGACGGTTCGTCGGCTTACCTGACTACTGACATGCAGATTGCTAAGTTCGCCCGTGCCGGCGAGCGTACCTGGCAGGCTCGCTACTCCTATGATTTCGCCAAGGTTGGCGTACCGGGTTTGACCGCAGGTGTTGTTTACTTGAAAGGTACAGACATCGACACCGTCTCCCGTACTCAAGTTGAGTCGACTGGCCAGACCGAGTGGGAGCGCGACATCACTGTTGCTTACGTAGTCCCAGAAGGCCCGTTCAAAAACGTCGGCGTCGCCTGGAAAAACGCTATGTGGCGCAACGATGTTGCTTCTGCGCGCGATCAAGACGAAAACCGTGTAATCGTAAGTTACACCTACGCGTTCAAGTAACTGCGTAAAACCTTGCCCGGCGCACGCCGGGCAAGGTGTCTTGCCTTTCAAGTCGGGCCAAACCCCCGCAGGCCCTTCCTGAACCCCTCTTTTTTACAGCGTCTCAAGGCCTTCTCGAACCTTGAAACGAATGTTGACCCCCACCCGTTCCCGGGTCCAGTGAACACATTTTTAATATTCCTTTATCGTCTAGATAAATCGATATTTATTCTTTTTAAATAATCCGTAATCCATGCACAGTGGGCTCCATAAGCACTCACCAGGAGCCACACCATGAGCCTAAGACTGGGCGATATCGCCCCCGACTTCGAACAGGATTCCAGCGCCGGCACGATTCGTTTCCACGAATGGCTGGGCGATAGCTGGGGTGTGTTGTTTTCCCACCCGGCGGACTTCACCCCGGTGTGCACCACCGAGCTGGGTTTCACCGCCAAGCTCAAGGACGAATTCGCCCAGCGCGGCGTCAAGGCTATCGCGCTGTCGGTGGACCCGGTGGACTCGCACCACAAGTGGATCGAAGACATCAACGAAACCCAGAATACTGTCGTCAATTTCCCGATCCTGGCCGACGCCGACCGCAAGGTCTCGGACCTGTACGACCTGATCCACCCGAACGCCAGTGACACCCTTACTGTGCGCTCGCTGTTCGTGATCGACCCGAACAAGAAGATCCGTCTGACCATCACTTACCCGGCCAGTACCGGCCGCAACTTCCATGAAATCCTGCGGGTCATCGACTCGCTGCAGCTGACTGACAATCACAAGGTCGCCACCCCCGCCAACTGGCAGGACGGTGATGAAGTGGTGATCGTGCCGTCGCTCAAGGACGAGGAAGAGATCAAGAAACGCTTTCCAAAGGGTTACCGCGCGGTGAAGCCGTACCTGCGGCTCACCCCGCAGCCTAATCGCTAAGGCTGACACCCCATCGGGGGCAAGCTCCCCACAGTTGAGCGTGTTCCCCTGTGGGAGGGGGCTTGCCCCCGATGGCGTCTATAGATACGCCACTATTCAATGCAAGGGTTTCAGGCCGTTTTTACGGCCTTTTTTTTCGCCTGGTGATTTTTGAATCGCTTATGCATTTATAGAATAAACACATGAAAAAATAAGATTTAAAGATATATAAATCTGCTGATAAGGTCTGTTCCATCTTGGCGCCATCGCCACACAGCGAACCGCCGGCACTAGCTCAAGGAATTCCTGCATGTTGGTCGTAACACTTGGAGGCAGTCCCAGCCAGCGTTCCCGCTCCGGGGTGTTGCTGGATAAAACCCGTCAGTGGTTGCAAGACAAAGGCGTAGAGGTAGTGAGTTACCAGATACGGGACTTCCCGGCTGAAGACCTGCTGCACGCACGCTTCGACAGCCCCAAGGTCATTGACCTGCTGCAACAGGTGGCTAACGCCGATGGCCTGGTGATTGCCACGCCGGTGTACAAGGCTTCGTTCTCCGGCGCGCTGAAAACCGTGCTGGACCTGCTGCCCGAACGCGCCCTGGCCCACAAAATCGTATTGCCGATGGCCACCGGCGGCAGCATCGCCCACATGTTGGCGGTGGATTACGCCTTGAAGCCGGTGTTGTCGGCCCTCAAGGCCCAGGAGTTGCTCCACGGCATTTTTGCCGAAGACAGCCAGATCGCCTATGGCGAAGGCAGCGCGCAGGCGCAGCTGGTGCCGGTACTCGAACACCGTTTGCACGAGGCCCTGGAGACGCTTTACGGCGCCATGGCCCGTCGCCCGAAACCGCTGGACCCCAATGTGTTGAATGAACGTTTGTTGAGTGCTCGCTGGAGCATTTAAGCCTTACCGGATGTTGTAGTACTCACCTTACTCAGCCGCCAACGGCCAAGCAGGTGCAGCCACCCCCCTAATCGCATTATTTGGAGAGAGCGCCATGCGCACTGTCATCTTGCGTCGTGGTCTGGTCGCACTGTTTGCTGCGGCTGTGTCCTTAGGCGCCATTGTTCAAGCACAAGCGGCCGAAACCCTGCGGATCGGCTATCAGAAATACGGCACCCTGGTGCTGCTCAAAGCCAAGGGCACCCTGGAAAAACGCCTGGCGGCCCAGGGCGTAAACGTCCAATGGACCGAGTTTCCCGGTGGCCCTCAACTGCTTGAAGGCCTGAACGTCGGTTCGATCGACTTCGGCGTTACCGGCGAAACCCCGCCGGTCTTCGCCCAGGCCGCCGGTGCCGACCTGCTCTACGTGGCCTACGAGCCGCCAGCGCCGACCAGTGAAGCGATCCTGGTACCGAAAGACTCGACGATCAAATCGGTGGCCGAGCTCAAGGGCAAGAAAGTGGTGCTCAACAAAGGCTCCAACGTGCACTACCTGCTGGTTCGTGCCCTGGAAGACGCCGGCCTGAAGTACACCGACGTGCAGACCGTGTTCCTGCCGCCCGCCGATGCGCGTGCTGCGTTCGAGCGCGGCAGTGTGGATGCGTGGGTGATCTGGGACCCGTACCAGGCCGCCGCCGAGAAACAACTGCAAGCGCGCACCCTGCGTGACGGCACCGGCATCGCCGACAACCATCAGTTCTACCTGGCCACCAAGCCTTACGCGGAAAAAAATCCCGAGGTGGTCAAGGCGCTGATTGAAGAAG
Organism: Pseudomonas syringae; assembly: GCF_021606685.1. Lineage (GTDB taxonomy): Bacteria > Pseudomonadota > Gammaproteobacteria > Pseudomonadales > Pseudomonadaceae > Aquipseudomonas > Aquipseudomonas syringae_R. Next base: position 4,007 of record NZ_WKCB01000021.1, on the reverse strand, counting down.
TGCGCGCGGTGGGCGAATGGTCCAAGGCCAACCCGCAGGAAGTCACCGACCAAGTGGCGCCGCTGCTCGGGCTGCCGGCTGACATCACCCTGACCTCGGTGAAACGCCAGGGCTACGGCGCACTGTTCCTGACCCCGGAAGTGGTCGCCGCCCAGCAGAAAATCGCCGACAGCTTCTACCAACTCAAATTGATCCCCAAACCCTTGAACATCAAGGACGTGATCTGGACGCCACCCGCTGCTGTGGCCAAAGCGCCGTAATCCGATTTCTTCAGGAGACAACTCCATGAGCCTCAATATTTTCTGGTTCCTGCCTACCCACGGCGACGGCCATTACCTTGGCACCGCCGAAGGCGCTCGCGCCGTCGACCACGGTTACCTGCAGCAAGTGGCCCAGGCCGCTGACCGCCTGGGTTTTGGCGGGGTGTTGATCCCTACCGGGCGCTCCTGCGAAGACTCGTGGCTGGTGGCCGCTTCGCTGATCCCGGTGACCCAGCGTTTGAAATTCCTCGTCGCGCTGCGCCCCGGGATCATTTCCCCGACGGTCGCCGCGCGTCAGGCGGCGACCCTGGACCGCCTGTCCGGTGGCCGTGCGCTGTTCAACCTGGTGACCGGCGGTGACCCGGAAGAATTGGCCGGCGATGGCTTGTTCCTTACGCACGAAGAGCGCTACCAGGCGTCGGTGGAATTCACCCGCATCTGGCGCCGTGTGCTGGAAGGCGAAACCGTGGATTACGACGGCGAACACATCAGCGTCAAAGGCGCCAAGCTGCTGTACCCGCCGATCCAGCAACCGCGCCCGCCGCTGTACTTCGGCGGCTCCTCCGAAGCGGCCCAGGACCTGGCAGCCGAACAGGTGGAAATGGTCCTGACCTGGGGCGAGCCGCCGGCTGCGGTGGCGGAAAAAATCGAACAGGTACGGGCAAAGGCCGCGAAACTGGGGCGCACCGTGCGTTTCGGTATTCGCCTGCATGTGATCGTGCGTGAAACCAACGATGAAGCCTGGAAAGCCGCCGACAAACTGATCTCCCATCTGGACGACGACACCATCGCGCGTGCCCAGGCCTCCCTGGCGCGCTTCGATTCTGTCGGCCAGCAGCGCATGGCGGCCTTGCATGGCGGCAACCGCGACAACCTCGAAGTCAGCCCCAACCTCTGGGCCGGCGTCGGCCTGGTGCGTGGCGGTGCGGGTACCGCGCTGGTGGGCGACGGTCCAACCGTGGCGGCACGGGTCAAGGAATACGCAGCATTGGGCATAGATACCTTTATTTTCTCCGGTTACCCACACCTGGAAGAGTCGTATCGCGTCGCGGAGTTGCTGTTCCCACACCTGGATATCGAGCGTCCAGAGCTGCCCAAAAGCGCCGGTTACGTGAGCCCGTTCGGCGAAATGGTCGCCAACGACATCCTTCCCAAAGCTGCGTCACAGAGCTAGGCAGTGCTATGAACTATGAAAAACTAAGCCACCGTGTGGCCCCTTGGGTACTGCCGGTTCTATTACTGGCGGTGTGGCAGTTGTCGGTGTCGGCGGGCTGGTTGTCGACGCGCATCCTGCCGGCGCCGAGTGCCGTGATTGAAGCCGGGATCAACCTGGTGGCCAGTGGCGAAATCTGGACTCACCTGGCCATCAGCGGCTGGCGTGCCGGCCTGGGCTTCGTGATCGGCGGCAGTATTGGCCTCGCCCTGGGCTTTATCACCGGCCTGTCGAAGTGGGGCGAACGCCTGCTGGACAGCTCGGTGCAGATGATCCGCAACGTGCCGCACCTGGCGCTGATCCCGCTGGTGATCCTGTGGTTCGGGATTGACGAGACGGCGAAGATTTTCCTGGTCGCCCTCGGCACGCTGTTCCCGATCTACCTCAACACCTACCACGGCATCCGCAACGTCGACCCGGCGTTGGTGGAGATGTCGCGCAGCTACGGTTTGTCCGGGTTCAGCCTGTTCTGGCAAGTGATTTTGCCGGGCGCACTGCCGTCGATCCTGGTGGGCGTGCGCTTCGCGCTGGGCTTTATGTGGCTGACGTTGATCGTGGCGGAAACCATTTCGGCCAGTTCCGGTATCGGTTACCTGGCGATGAACGCCCGTGAATTCCTGCAAACCGACGTGGTGGTGCTGGCCATCGTCATGTACGCCATCCTCGGCAAGCTGGCCGACCTCGCAGCGCGCGGCCTGGAGCGTGTGTGGCTGCGCTGGCATCCGGCGTATCAAGTGAATAAAGGAGGTGCGGCATGACCGCTCAACAACCTCCGCGTCTGCTCAAAGGCATTCCGCTGGCGGTGCGCAAGTTGCGCAAGGCCTTTGGTGCGCGGGAAGTACTCAAAGAGATTGACCTGCATATTCCAGCAGGCCAGTTCGTGGCCGTGGTCGGTCGCAGCGGGTGCGGCAAAAGTACCTTGCTGCGCCTGCTGGCCGGCCTCGACAAAGCCAGCGGCGGCGAGCTGCTGGCTGGTTCCGCGCCCTTGAGCGAAGCGATTGAAGACACGCGGTTGATGTTCCAGGAAGCGCGTCTGCTGCCGTGGAAAAAGATCATCGACAACGTGGGCCTGGGCCTCAAGGGCAACTGGCGCCCCAAAGCGCTGGACGCCCTGGAAGCCGTTGGCTTGGCCGAGCGCGCCGAGGAGTGGCCGGCGGCGTTGTCCGGTGGCCAGAAGCAGCGCGTGGCCCTGGCCCGTGCGTTGATTCACCAGCCGCGCCTGCTGCTGCTCGACGAGCCCTTGGGCGCACTGGATGCGCTGACCCGCATCGAGATGCAGCAGTTGATCGAAAACCTCTGGCAGAAGCACGGTTTTACCGTGTTGCTGGTGACCCACGACGTCAGCGAAGCGGTGGCGATTGCCGACCGCGTGATCCTGATCGAAGACGGCGAAATCGGCCTCGACCTGACCGTCGACCTGCCACGTCCGCGTGCCCGGGGCTCACATCGCCTGGCTGCGCTGGAAGCCCAAGTGCTTAACCGTGTGCTGTCGTTGCCCGGCACGCCGCCGGAACCCGAACCTGTTTCACCGCTGCCTACGCAATTGCGTTGGGCTCAATAACTCACTTGTCCCTGAAGGAAGAACAACATGACTATTAAAGCCATCAACGTACGTAACCAGTTCAAAGGCACCATCAAGGAAATCGTCGAAGGCGACGTGCTGTCGGAAATCGACGTGCAGACCGCGTCCGGCATCGTCACGTCGGTGATCACCACCCGCTCGGTCAAAGAGCTGGAGCTGGTGATTGGCAGCGAAGTGATTGCGTTTGTGAAGTCGACTGAGGTGTCGATCGCCAAGTTGTGATCGCGCTTGAGGCCGCCATCGGGGGCAAGCCCCCTCCCACCTTGACCGAGTGAATGCGATCAAATGTGGGAGGGGGCTTGCCCCCGATGAGGCCATCCCAGCCACTACAAGCCTCAGCGCTTGGGCAGGTAGGCCGGCAAATACAACCCCACATACGCATCAAACACCCGCATCCCCTCATCCGCCATGCGCGGTGTGATCAGCCCATGCTGATGCACCGAGCGCGCATACACGCGGTCGCTCAGTTCCAGGGCCAGGGCAAACACGTCCACATCGCTGGGTAGCGTCGGCACCTCGAAGTGGCGGTTGAATACTTCCAGCATCAAATCCCCCAACTCCAGATCATGCTGGCGGTCGGCCTGAGTCACTTCGGTGAGCCCATGCTGGGCCAGGATCAACTGGCGCGCAGCGGCATCCTGGTCATAGATGGCGAGCATGCGCTGCTCGACGATGCAGGACAGGTCGCGCCAGTGCTTGAGTGACGCGTGCTCGATGGGCGCCTGGATGGCTGCGCGAAAGGCCGCGTGCACGTCTGCCGTGAGTGCCTCCAGCAACGCCGGCACACTGGCAAAAAAGTGATACACCGACGACGGTGGAATCTGCGCTCGTTCGGCCACGCTGTAGATCGACAAACCGGCCACGCCTTCGGCGGCCAGCAAGGTGCGGGCGGCATCGAGTATCGCGTCGATCCGAGCCTGGCTGCGGGCACGGGGTTTGCGCGGGGTGACGG
>NZ_WKCB01000020.1 GCF_021606685.1 Pseudomonas syringae | reverse complement strand
GGGTGGGTTCGCGGTGCAAGGCGTAGGCGGTCATGGCCGTTCTCCTAAAAATCAGCTACCCAGGTGGTCGTCCGGGATGTTCAAGCGAATGCCCATGCGCAGGCCTTCCTGGAGGATGTGCCGACGCATTTCGGCACTGGCGAGGGCGCTGTTCTTGTTGCGGATGGCGCGCACCACGGCCTCGTTTTCCTGCAGGCGTTCGGCCAGGTGCTCGGGCGAATTGCGCAGCACCTGGGCGCTTTGTTTGAGCGCGTTGCTGGTTTGCTGCACCACGTTCTGAAAGATCGGGTTGGAGGTGAGGGCGAACAGTTCTTCGTGAAAGCCAATGTAGGCGTTCATGCCGGCTTCGGCGTCCCCGGCATCGAGGGCTTCGCGCATGTCCATCAGGTTCAGGCGCAATTGGCCGACTTCCTTGCTGCTGATGGACTGGGCCACCAGGCCGACAATGAAAGGTTCGAGGGTGTAGCGCAGTTGCAGGATGTCTTCGAGGCTGGCGTCGGCCACCGCGTCGCTTGATTGCGGCTCGCTGACGCTGGTTTCCAGCACGACCACGCCTTTACCGGGCATGGAGCGCACCAGGCCGAGGGTTTCCAGCACAATCACGGCTTCGCGCAGGCTGGGGCGGCTGATGCCCATCTGCTCGGCCAGTTCACGCTGGCCGGGGAGCATTTCGCCGCGACGCCACTGGCCCCGCGCCAGTGCGGCGCGCAGTTTTTCTACGACTGAGTTGACGACGGTTGAGGTGCTGATCACGTCTACCTCTCCTTTATGTTGCGAATACATTAGCGAGCATGGCGACTCTTAACTGTGGGAGCGGGCTTGCTCGCGAATGCGGTTATTCAGTCAATACATCTGTGACTGACCCAGCGCTTTCGCGAGCAAGCCCGCTCCCACATATGAACGGTGTCGCTCATGAAATCGGTCAGAACTCCTGGTGCGCGGGCAATACCGGTTTCTTGGTCTGGAAGGCATAACCTTGCTGACCATCAAGCACCTTGTTCGCACGTTGAATGTCGATGTCTTTTTCCCAACGGGCAATGGCCACGGTGGCCACGCAGTTGCCGATCAGGTTGGTCAGCGCGCGGCCGATGCCCATGAACCAATCCACCGCCAGCACCAGCACCAGGCCGACCACCGGAATCGCCGGGATCGCCGTAAGGGTCGCCGCCAGAATCACCAAGGCAGAGCCGGGAATCCCATGGGCACCCTTGGAGGTGATCAGTGACACCAGCAGGATGGTCAGCAAGTCAGTCATCGACAGCGGCGTACCGGTGGCGTTGGCGATAAACACAATGGCCAGGGTCAGGTAGATGGAGAAACCGTCGAGGTTGAACGAATACCCCGTTGGAATCACCAGACCCACGGTGGAACTGCCGATACCCAGGTGCTCCAGCTTACGCATGATCTGTGGCAGCACGGCGTCGGACGAGGCGGTGCCCATCACGATCAGCAGTTCTTCACGCAGGTATTTGAGCAGCGGCAACATGCGCAGGCCCGACAGGCGCATCACCAGCCCGAGGATCAGGGCGACGAAGGCAAAGCAGGTCAGGTAGAACAGGCCCACCAGGCTGCCCAGGTGTTGCAGGGAATCCAGGCCATAGGTGCTGGTGGTGAAGGCGATGGCGCCGAACACGCCGATCGGCGCCAGGCGCACGATCATGCCCATGATGCGGAAGATGACGTGGCTCAGTTCGTTGATCAGCCGCGAGATGCCCGAGGCTGCTTCGCCCACCAGGTTCAGCGCGCTGCCGAACAGCACCGAGAACAGCAGCACTTGCAGCACGTTGTTGTCGGCAAAGGCGCCGATCACCGAGTTGGGGATCAGGTCCATCAGGAACTGGCTGGTGCCTTTGATGTGCTGGCCCTTGTCGGCCAGTTCGTTCAGGCCGGCGGAGGACAGCTGTTCCAGATGGATATTGGCGCCTTGGCCGATACCGGTGCTGAAGGCCATGATCAGGCCGATCACCAGCGCGATGGTGGTGAGCACCTCAAAGTAGATCACTGACTTGAGGCCGATACGGCCGACCTTTTTCAAGTCGCCAGCGCCGGAAATGCCGCTGACCACCACGCAGAATACGATCAGGCCGATCAACATTTTGATCAGCTTGATAAAGCCGTCACCCAGGGGTTTGAGTTGCGAGGAGAATTCGGGAAGGGCCAGGCCGCAGGCGATGCCGAGCATCAGGCCAATCACGACTTGCAGGAAAATCGAACGCGAGCACCATCTGAGCATGGGAGGGATCTCTATTCGGTGCCCTGGTGGTTCCAGGGCTTAATTGTTGTGGTCTTACCGGTATGTCCAGTGCGCGGCCAGTCTACGCCGGGTTTTTTTCAAATAACAAGTCATTATTCGTCGGTTGGCAGGTCCCGGTCTGACCAGTGGGTCGGTGAGGGCGAGGCTTGAGCGGTTGGCGGGCCGGAAAAATTTTCGCTTATCATCCGCCGCTCGGCACATGAGGTGATGGATGGATAACCCAGGACTGACCACCGATGAAACCGGCCAGACCCACTGCGCCTGGCGCACGGCTGCGCCGCAATACCCGCATTATCACGACCACGAGTGGGGCGTGCCGGTGGCGGATGACATCCAATTGTTCGAGAAGATTTGCCTGGAAGGCTTTCAGGCCGGCATGGCCTGGATCACCATTTTGCGTAAGCGCGAGCAGTTTCGGCTGGCGTTCGAAGGGTTTGATTTCAGGCGCGTCGCGCAGTACGGCGAGGCGGATATCGAGCGTTTGCTGCAGGACCCGGGCATCGTGCGCAATCGGGCGAAAATCGTCTCCACCATCAATAACGCGCGCCGGGCCTGTGAGCTGGTGGATGAAACGGGGTCGCTGGCGCGCTGGATGTGGGCGTTCGAGCCTGGCGAGGAAGAGCGCCCGGCGGTGGTGGACCTGGCTTACTGGAGCGGCAACCCGACGTCACCGGCGTCGGTGCGGTTGTCGAAGGCCTTGAAGAAACGCGGCTGGACCTTCGTGGGGCCGACCACGATGTATGCGCTGATGCAGGCGATGGGGATGGTCAACGATCACCTTGAAGGCTGCGCCTGCCGACCCCGCATCGAGCAACTGCGCCGCCAGTTCAAACGCCCCTGATCCCAGGCCTACGAAGATCAAAATGTGGGAGCGGGCTTGCTCGCGAATGCGGTGGGTCAGCCTACGCATCTGGTGACTGACATACCGCATTCGCGAGCAAGCCCGCTCCCACATTTGTTCGGTGGTAGGGGTTATTTGTGTGGCAGGGGCGTCAGCACTTCAGCTTTGTCATCCAGGACGATCACCACCAACAACTTGGCCGGTTTGGTCTGGCTGGCATTGCTCGATTCGAAGTGCCGCGAACCTGCCGGTTCGTAGAACGACTCACCGACCTTGTAGGTTTTTGCTTTCTCATCATTCACCCGCGAGGTGACCGCGCCTTCCAGCACGTAGGCCACGGCGGTGCCGGTGTGGCTGTGGGGCACGGTGGCCTGGCCGGGGGCTTAGTCGACGGTGAGCAGGATGGTTTTCTTGCCGGGCACGTTGGTCAGGGCGTGCTCTTGCAGCACCTTGATCGATTCCTGGTTGTACACCGGTTCGTGGGCAAAGGCACTGAGCGAAGCGAGCATCAGCGAGGCGGCGAGCAGTCGTTTCATGGCGAGGTTTCCGAGGCGTTCGAGACCTCTTCACCCTACGCCGCCGTGCCGGGGTGACCAATGACCAATCCCGGCGAAGAGCAGGAGACCAATGCCTCAGTGGTCGAAATCCAGGCGGCGCGCCAGCTGTTCGCCGGTCAGTTCGATAAACCCTTGCAGGGCCGGCAACCGGAAGTGCGCGACGAGCTGTTCGGCACTGGTCCAACGGCCGCTGACGGTCCAGAGGTCGGGGTCCAGCGGGTCGCGTTGCACGGTGTAGCCCAGGCAGCCAGGGGCGGTGCGCACGGCGTTGGCGATCTGCTGCAGGCGCTCGCCCAGTTCACTTGAGCGCCCGGCCGCCGCGCGGACATGGACAGTGTTGCAGGCACAGGCTGGCATGACGAGGGTCTCCGAGGTCGGGTGTCAGTGCACAGGCTAGTGCCTGGGTGTGACAGGACCAATGACCAATCCGCTGGAAAATCCACTAGCCAATGTGCTGGAGGATATCGCGGACCTTGTCCAGCGCCGGGTCGATGTCGAGGGTCTCGATGGCGCCGAAACCGATGATCAGCCCCGGGCGTACCGGCGCGTCGTGGAAGAACACGTCCAAGGGGTACAAGCCCACTTCCACCTGGCGCGCCATTTCCATGAGCAACGGGATGTTCACCGGCACGTTGCACAGCGCCGCCATATGGAACCCGGCCACCGTCGGCACGGCGTCGAACCACGGCGACAAGTCCCCGGCGAGGCGCTGCAGAATACGCTCGCGGCGCCCAGCATACACCGTGTGGCAGCGGCGGATATGCTTGAGCAGGTAGCCCTCGCTGATGAACTTGGCCAAGGCCCATTGCGGCAGCGTCGAGCTGTGCTGGTCGGTGAGTTGCTTGGCCTTGAGCACTGCGCCATGGATAGCAGGTGGCAGCACCGCATAGCCCAGGCGCAACTCGGGCAGCAGGGTTTTCGAGAAGGTGCCAACGTAGGTGACCACGCCGCGGGTGTCCATGCTTTGCAGCGAGTCGGTGGGCCGGCCCTCGTAGCGGAATTCGCTGTCGTAGTCGTCCTCGATGATCATCGCGCCCAGCTCGAACGCCCGCGCCAGCAAGGCTTCACGGCGTGGCACGCTCATGGGCATGCCGAGGGGGAATTGGTGGGAAGGCGTCACGTAGATCAGCCGTGTGCCGTCGGGAATCAGGTCCACCTGAATGCCGTGTTCATCCACCGGCACGCTCGCGACGCTGGCGCCCATCGCCATGAACAACTGGCGCGCCGGGCTGTAGCCGGGGTCTTCCATGGCGACGATGCTGCCGGGTTCGAGGACCACGCGGGCGATCAGGTCCAGCGCCTGTTGCGCGCCGTTGGTGACCACGATGTCGCTGTCACGGCATTTGACCCCGCGCGAAAACGCGATATGCCCGGCGATGGCACTGCGCAATGCCGGCAGGCCTTCGGGCTGACTGTAGAAGCCACTGTTCTGGGCGATGCGCCGCAGGGCATCCTGGGTGCAGCGTCGCCATTCATCCTGGGGGAACTGGTTGCGGCTGGTGGCGCCACCGATAAATTCGTAGCGCAGCGTGCTGTCGCGGGTGGGATGACGCATGGGTGAGGGCAGTGATTGCCATTTCGCCAGGTTCGCGGCGCAGGCCAGGTCGGTGGCGCTCTGCAGGCGTTCGGACTGCGGCGCGCGGGCGTTGACGAAGGTGCCACGGCCCGTCTTGCCGATCAGCAAGCCTTCATAGGTGAGGGTGGCGTAGGTGTCCGACACGGTCTTGCGCGACACGCCGAGTTGCTCGGCGAGCAGGCGGCTGGGCGGCAGTTGCGCACCGGCGGCCAGGCGCCCGGACCCAATCGCTTCGCGCAACTGTTGGTAGAGCTGTTCGGCCAGGTCCTTGCGGCCGTGGATCACGATGTGCAGTTCCATTCTTTATCCCGAGGCGCTCAATCTGCGCCAAGGTTACTCGTTCGCGAGGCGCGCTCAAAATGGTCTGTCGGTAAACCGTCGGATTGGCTATAGGGCTTGAATCGAGTGGGCTCTAGGCTGAGCCATCACTTATCGAGAAACGCCCCATGGAATCCCGTCTGGACTACTACACCGCCTCGCCACAGGCGCTCAAGGGCATGCTGATGCTGGAGGCGAGCACCTTTGGTTTGTCCATCGAAAAACCGCTGCTGGAATTGATCAAGATCCGCGTGTCGCAGCTCAATCACTGCGGGTTCTGCACCGATATGCACTCGATGGCGGCGCATCAGCGCGGGGAGTCTGAGCGGCGGCTGTTTGCCCTGTGTGTATGGCGTGACTCGCCGCTGTTCACGGCGCGGGAGCGGGCGGCATTGGCCTGGAGCGAGTCGGTGGCGACGCTGCCGACCTCCACCGTTTCCGATGAGCTGTTCGCGGCGGTACGCGTGGAATTCAGCGAACAGGAACTGGTCGACCTGACCATGGCGGTGTCCAGCATCAGTGGCTGGAACCGCCTGGCGGTGAGCTTTCGCCAGCAACCGCCGAATGCCTGAGTAGCACGCCGATCACATGCGGCAGCGGGCTGGCTCGCGAATGCGGTCTATCAGTCAAATCATCACTGACTGACCCAGCGCATTCGCGAGCAAGCCCGCTCCCACAGTGATATCAGGACAGGAAGCCGCCATCCACGTTCAGCGACACCCCGGTGGTGTAGCTCGACGCATCACTGGCCAGGAACAACACCGCGCCGGCCATTTCGCTCGGGTCGGCCACGCGCTTGAGCGGGATCTGCGCCAGGGCCATTTTCAGGATCGCGTCGTTCTTCACCAGCGCCGAGGCGAACTTGGTGTCGGTCAGCCCCGGCAGCAGGGCGTTGCAGCGGATGCCGAACTCGGCGCATTCCTTGGCGAACACTTTGGTCATGTTGATCACGGCGGCCTTGGTCACCGAGTAGATACCCTGGAACACACCCGGCGAAATCCCGTTGATCGAGGCGACGTTGATGATGCTGCCACCGCCGTTCTCGCGCATCAGCTTGCCGGCTTCCACCGACATGAAGAAGTAGCCACGGATGTTCACGTCGACGGTTTTCTGGAAGGCACCGAGGTCGGTGTCCAGCACGTTGCAGAACTGCGGGTTGGTCGCGGCGTTGTTGACCAGGATGTCCAGGCGTCCGAACTGCTCACGGATTCCGGCGAACACTTGGCTGATCTGCTCCATTTCGCCGATATGGCAGGCAATGGCCGTGGCCTTGCCGCCGTCGGCGATGATCGCGTCGGCCACATGCTGGCAGCCTTCGAGCTTGCGGCTGGAAACAATCACGTGGGCGCCTTGTTGGGCGAGCAATTTGGCGATGGCCTCACCGATGCCACGGCTGGCGCCGGAAACGAAAGCGATCTTGCCGTCAAGGTCGAACAGGTTGGTCTTGGACATGGAGGTTCCTTGTTATGGGACGATCAGAGCGCGGATTTGCCGATGACATTCAGGCTCATCTGCTCCAGCAGCTTGTTCATGTGAATGAACTGCGCAAAGCGTTTGTCCTGGGTCTGGCCATGGAAGAAGCGGTAGTAGATCTGTTGCACGATGCCGGCCAGGCGGAACAGGCCGTAGGTGTAATAGAAATCGAAATTGTCGATCTGGAGGCCGGAGCGTTCGGCGTAGTAATCGACGAATTCGCGGCGGGTGAGCATGCCGGGGGCGTTGCTTGGCTGGCGGCGCATCAGTTGCACCGGCGCAGGGTCGCCGGCTTCGATCCAGTAGGCGAGGGTGTTGCCCAGGTCCATCAGCGGGTCGCCAAGGGTGGTCAGCTCCCAGTCCAGCACGCCGATAATCTGCATTGGGTTGTGCGGGTCGAGAATCACATTATCGAAGCGGTAGTCGTTGTGCACGATACTCGAGGTGGCGTGGTCGGCGGGCATCTTGTCGTTGAGCCAGGCGCGTACGGCTTGCCACTTGGGCGCGTCGGGGGTCAGGGCTTTTTCGTAGCGATCGCTCCAACCGCTGATCTGTCGCGCCACGTAGCCCTGGGGTTTGCCCAGGTCAGCCAGGCCGCAGGCGGTGTAGTCGACCTGGTGCAGCTCGACGAACTTGTCGATAAAGCTCTTGCACAGCGCCTCGGTCTTGGCGGCGTCCAGGCCCAGTTCGGGAGGCAGGTCGGAGCGCAGGATGATGCCGTTGACGCGCTCCATCACGTAGAACTCGGCGCCGATGACGGATTCGTCGGTGCAGTGCACGTAGGCCTTGGGGCAATACGGGAAGCCGTCTTTGAGCTGGTTGAGAATGCGGTATTCGCGGCCCATGTCGTGGGCGGACTTGGCCTTGTGGCCAAAGGGCGGGCGACGCAGCACGAATTCCTGGCCCGGGTATTCCAGCAGGTAGGTCAGGTTGGACGCGCCACCGGGGAACTGGCTGATGGTGGGCGTGCCGGTCAGGCCTGGGATATGGGCCTTGAGGTAGGGGTCGATCAGGCTGACATCAAGTTCTTCGCCTGGGCGAATCTGGGTCGATTGGTCGTTCAGCGCCATGCTTATCCCTTCTGCTTATTCTAAAGGCCTCGGACTATTTCCTAATCTAATGCGCACAGCCGCCCAGCGACAAGGTCGGGGCGGCTTAATAGGTTAGCGTGTTGAAGAGCGATCAGCGTGCCTGATCGGTCATTTTTCGGGCGCAGGCAAGGCAACCGGCGTGAGTACCGGGCGGCCGGCAAAGTATTCCACCAGGTTGTCGGCCACCCGCTGCACGGTGTCGTGGGCGGCTTCGGGCGACAGGCCGGCAACGTGGGAGGTGAGCACGGTATTGCTCAGGCGCTTGAGGGCGTCGGGCACCTTGGGCTCGTCGTCGAACACGTCCAGGGCCGCGCCGCCGATGCGCCGTTGTTCAAGGGCGGCGACCAGGTCGGCGGTCACCACCACGCTACCGCGCCCGATGTTCACCAGGTACCCGTTGGGGCCGAGGGCGTCGAGGGCGTGGCGATCGATCAAGTGGCGGGTGCTTGCGCCGCCGGGGGTGGCCAGGATCAGGAAGTCCGAGGTGCGCGCCAGCTCAACCGCCGTGGCGCAGTAGGTGTAATCCACATCATCGCGCGGCTGGCGGTTGTGGTAGCTCACCTCCATGCCGAAGCCCAAGGCGGCACGCTTGGCGATCTCCAGCCCCACGGCGCCCAGCCCGAGAATGCCCAACTGCTTGCCGCCCAGGGACGGGCGCATGACCTTGGGCCACTCGTTGCGGCGCACGGCCGCGTCCGTCTGCGGGATGCCACGCACCAGCGACAGCAGCAGTGCCATCGCGTGGTCAGCCACCGACGGCGCGTTCACCCCGGCGCCGTTGGTCACCACAATCCCCCGGTTGCTCGCTGCCTGCAGGTCCACATGCTCGTAGCCGGCACCGATCACGCAGATGATCTCCAGCAGCGGCAGGGCGGCGATTTCCTCGGCGTACAGCCCCAGCGGGCCACGGGTGAGCACGGCCTTGATCTGGCCGCCATGGGCCTTGATGGCCTGGGCACGTTCGGCGGGCGTCGGCGCGAGGATCACATGGAAATCATTGCTCTCGATGATTTGCAGGTATTCGTTGATGGTTTCAACCAGAACCAGAACAGTGGTGGTCATCGGAACGCTCTTCCTGAAGGGTTTGAGGGGATGAGTATGCGGGATTTGTAAGACGGATCGGTTTGTTGAGGTGGAATAATTTACTGTAGGAGCGCGCTCACTCCTACAGTATCGGCCGTGTCAGAAACTGACCTCAGCCGCCTTCAGCCGCTGCACAAACGGCCCTGCCAGCGTGCTGTTGTGATGCTCGATGATCGCCTCGGCTTTCAGCGCCGGGGTGTCCATGCAGGTATGGCCGTCTTCGGGCAATATCACCGAGAACCCCAGTTCCACCGCCACCCGGCAAGTCGTGTCGACGCAGAATTGGGTTTTCATCCCCACGATCACCAGTTCGCTGACCTGCGCGGCACGCAGTTGCTGCGCGAGGTCGGTGCCGAGGAAGCAACTGGGGCGGGTTTTGTTGAACAGGTGGTCGCGCGCTTCGTCGACGTCCAGCGCAGGCCACAGCTGCCAGTAGGGGCTGCCCACTTCGAGGGGGGAGCCCGCCGGGCCGGTATGGCGGGCGATGAAAATCGGTGCGTCGGCCTGGCGGGCGCGCAGGATCAGTTGGTTGATAGTGTCGAGTACGCGCTCGCGTTCGAAGGGTTTTTCCGGGCCATCGTACAAGCCGGTTTGCATGTCGATGATCAGCAGGGCGTCAGCCATGGTGGTGCTCCTTGTGATTGCCAGGTGGCGGAGCACGAAAAAGGCCCCGTCCATTGCTGGCGGGGCCTTGGGTTGAATCTGTGTGGTGTTTAGCTTGCGCACCCACAGCAACCGCACGACCCGCCTGGAGCGGTCGTGGTGGTGGTGCGGGTGAGGTGCTGCTGAATCAGGTTCATGGCCCGATCATGCTGGGACGGGTGCGAGGCTGTCAACGGCAAGCAGGGTATTTCCTACTGCTTCGAGGAATTCATCTGAAAGCGCAGTGCCCCGTGTCGCACGGGCAAGGGTGACTGCGCCCGCCATCTAACGGAACACTGGGTGTTCGCATCGTCTGATTCCCGTGCAGTAAGTGAGCAGGGGGGTTGGTCTCTGCGAAGGGTAGTGGTTTGTGCCATGGCGCATTCGGAGGAAGCGCGTAATTTTGCTGTAGGGAATGGCTTTGGATCTTGGGTTTCAACCGGCCCAAGGGCGATCGCGAGTGGCTGCACCGGCCAACCGTTCCTCAGCTAAGTCTTTGCTTATTCACAAGAATCCCGGACAATCGCGACCCTTCTATGGTCGGGGCGCTGCCTGTCAGGTTTTTCTGACTCGTCCCGGCTGTGTAAATGCGGAGATCCGACCGGATGAATGATCAGGCCAATAGCGTCGACGAACGCTATGCAACGACACCTGCAACCCTCACACGCTGGAGCCGCCAGGACACCACCTGGATGCTTGGCCTGTTCGGCACCGCCATTGGCGCCGGTACCTTGTTCTTGCCAATCAACGCCGGCCTGGGCGGCTTCTGGCCCCTGGTGATCCTGGCCGTGCTGGCCTTCCCGATGACGTTCTTTGCCCACCGTGGGTTGACCCGTTTCGTATTGTCTGGCCGCGAAGGCTCCGACATCACCGATGTGGTGGAAGAGCACTTCGGTATCAAGGCCGGTGCGCTGATCACGCTGCTGTACTTCTTTGCGATCTTCCCGATCCTGCTGATCTACAGCGTGGCGTTGACCAACACCGTCGGCAGCTTCATGGAGCACCAGTTGCACATCATGCCGCCGCCGCGGGCGATCCTCTCGTTTGTGCTGATCCTGGGCCTGCTGGCCGTGGTGCGCTGCGGTGAGCAAGTGATCGTCAAGGCCATGAGCCTGATGGTGTACCCGTTCATCGTCGCCTTGCTGTTCCTGGCGGTGTACCTGATCCCGCACTGGAACGGCGGCATCCTCAGCACCGCGAGCGTGGTGCCTGCGCCGTCTGCATTGCTCAACACCCTGTGGCTGGCGATTCCGGTGATGGTGTTCTCGTTCAACCACTCGCCGATCATCTCGGCCTTTGCGGTGGACCAGAAGCGCCAGTACGGCGCTCACGCCGATGAGCGCAGCTCGCAGATCCTGTCCCGCGCGCACCTGTTGATGGTGGTGATGGTGCTGTTTTTCGTGTTCAGTTGCGTGCTGACCCTGTCGCCGGCGCAGTTGGCCGAAGCGAAGGCGCAGAACCTGTCGATCCTGTCGTACCTGGCCAACCACTTCAATAACCCGACCATCGAGTTTGCAGCGCCGTTGATCGCGTTCGTGGCAATTGCCAAGTCGTTCCTGGGGCATTACATCGGTGCGAGTGAAGGCCTCAAGGGGCTGGTGCTCAAGACCGGCCGCCGTCCGGGCGCCAAGAGCCTGGACCGCATGACTGCCGCGTTCATGCTGGTGGTGTGCTGGATCGTCGCCACGCTCAACCCAAGCATCCTGGGCATGATCGAAACCTTGGGCGGGCCGATCATTGCGTCGATCCTGTTCCTGATGCCGATGTACGCGATCCGCAAGGTGCCGGCCATGGCCAAATACCGTGGGCAGGCGTCCAACGTGTTTGTCACGGCGGTGGGCCTGGTGGCGATTACGGCGTTGGTGTATTCGTTTATTGCTTAACGTCTGACGCGGTCGACCTGACTGCACAGATCCAAATGTGGGAGGGGGCTTGCTCCCGATGGCAGTGGCTCAGTCACTTTGTAGGTGACTGACCCATCGCAATCGGGAGCAAGCCCCCTCCCACATTTTTTTGGGGTGTTGCTGATAGCGTATTCCAGGCATAAAAAAACGCCGCGTATCTCACGATACGCGGCGCTTCCTCACATCAACACTTTAGGCTTGAATCACCGGAATGTTGGCGCTTGCTGCGATCTTGCGGAACTCGGCGATCTGGTCGAAGTTCAGGTAGCGGTAAACGTCGCTGGCCATGGTGTCCAGTTTCGCTGCGTAACCCATGTACTCTTCGACGGTTGGCAGGCGACCCAGGGTAGAGGCCACGGCTGCCAACTCGGCCGAGGCCAGGTAGACGTTCGCGCCGTCACCCAGACGGTTCGGGAAGTTACGGGTCGACGTCGATACCACGGTCGAGTTCGGTTCTACACGTGCCTGGTTACCCATGCACAGCGAGCAGCCCGGCATTTCCATGCGCGCGCCAGCCTTGCCGTAGATGCCGTAGTAGCCTTCTTCGGTCAACTGGTGAGCGTCCATTTTGGTCGGCGGCGACAGCCACAGACGCGTAGGCAGCTGGCCCTTGACCTGCTCCAGCAGCTTACCGGCAGCGCGGAAGTGACCGATGTTGGTCATGCACGAACCGATGAACACTTCGTCGATCTTCTCACCGGCAACGCTGGACAACAGACGAGCATCGTCCGGGTCGTTCGGTGCGCAGAGGATCGGCTCGTTGATTTCCGACAGGTCGATCTCGATGATTTCGGCGTATTCCGCGTCGGCATCGGCTTCCATCAGCTCCGGGTTGGCAACCCAGGCTTCCATCGCTTGGGCGCGACGTTCCAGGGTACGTGCATCGCCGTAGCCTTCGCCGATCATCCAGCGCAGCAGGGTGATGTTCGAGTTCAGGTACTCGGTAACCGAGTCTTTGGACAGCTTGATGGTGCAGCCGGCAGCCGAGCGTTCAGCGGAGGCGTCGGACAGCTCGAACGCCTGTTCCAGCGTCAGGTCGTTCAGGCCTTCGATTTCCAGGATGCGGCCGGAGAACGCGTTCTTCTTGCCTTTTTTCTCTACGGTCAGCAGACCCGATTGGATCGCGTAGTAAGGAATGGCATGAACCAGGTCACGCAGGGTGATACCAGGTTTCATTTTGCCTTTGAAGCGCACCAGGATCGATTCCGGCATGTCCAGTGGCATTACGCCAGTGGCTGCGGCGAACGCGACCAGACCAGAACCGGCCGGGAACGAGATGCCCATCGGGAAACGGGTGTGGGAGTCACCACCGGTACCGACGGTATCCGGCAGCAGCATACGGTTCAGCCAGCTGTGGATGATGCCGTCGCCTGGACGCAGCGATACACCGCCACGGGTCATGATGAAGTCAGGCAGGGTGTGGTGGGTGGTCACGTCGATCGGCTTTGGATAGGCCGCGGTGTGGCAGAACGACTGCATCACCAGATCGGTCGAGAAGCCCAGGCACGCTAGGTCTTTCAGTTCATCACGGGTCATCGGACCGGTGGTGTCCTGGGAGCCTACGGTGGTCATCTTGGGTTCGCAGTAGGTACCAGGGCGAACGCCTTTGCCTTCCGGCAGACCGCAGGCCTTGCCGACCATTTTCTGTGCCAGGGTGAAGCCTTTGCCGGTGTCGACAGGCGCTTCAGGCAGCTTGAACAGGTCGGTAGGGCCCAGGCCCAGTTCGGCGCGCGCCTTGTCGGTCAGGCCACGGCCGATGATCAACGGGATACGGCCGCCGGCGCGGACTTCGTCCAACAGGACCGGGGTCTTCATTTCGAAGGTGGTCAGGACTTCATCGGTGCCGTGTTTGCAGACTTTGCCAGCATGTGGGTACAGGTCGATCACGTCGCCCATGTTCATGTTGGTAACGTCGAATTCAATTGGCAGTGCGCCAGCATCTTCCATGGTGTTGTAGAAGATTGGAGCGATCTTGCTGCCGAAGCAGAAGCCGCCAGCGCGCTTGTTCGGCACGTACGGTACGTCGTCGCCGAAGAACCACAGGACCGAGTTGGTCGCGGATTTACGCGAGGAACCGGTACCGACCACGTCACCGACGTAGGCAATCGGGAAGCCTTGGCCGCGCATTTCTTCGATCTGCTTCATCGGGCCGGTCTTGCCTTGCTCGTCCGGCACGATGCCTTCACGGGCCATCTTCAGCATCGCCAGGGCGTGCAGCGGGATGTCAGGGCGCGACCAGGCGTCCGGGGCAGGGGACAGGTCGTCGGTGTTGGTTTCGCCAGTGACCTTGAACACGCGCAGGCTGATCTTGTCGGCCAGGGTCGGGCGGTTCTTGAACCACTCGCCGTCGGCCCAGGACTGGATCACGGCCTTGGCGTGGTCGTTGCCGTTCTTGGCTTTTTCAGCGACGTCGTGGAACGCGTCGAACATCAGCAGGGTGTGCTTGAGTTGGGCGGCCGCGACGGGCGCCAGCTCGGCGTCGTCCAGCAGCTCGACCAACGTCACGATGTTGTAGCCGCCTTGCATGGTGCCAAGCAGTTCAACAGCGCGTTTCTTGTCGATCAGGGGGGAAGTGGCTTCGCCCTTGGCCAGGGCAGACAGGAAACCGGCCTTGACGTAGGCAGCTTCGTCAACGCCTGGTGGAATGCGGTTGGTGATCAGGTCAACGAGGAATTCTTCTTCGCCAGCCGGAGGATTTTTCAGCAGCTCGACCAGGCCTGCGGTTTGTTCGGCGTTAAGCGGCTGGGGAACAATACCCAGGGCTGCACGCTCTTCGATATGTTTGCGGTAGGCTTCAAGCACAGTTATTACCCTCATCAGTGGTCCCACGGGACGCTCATCCAGAAATGAACGGCACGCATGCGCTCGGGGGCTTTTTGGGCCGCAAAGCCAGCGCTGCCGGCATTCCTCACAGAAGCTGCTTTCAAAGTTTTACGCCTGCAGAACGGAGCTGATGAGGGTTGGCGCTGGCTACTGACCTACCGGGTCATTAACCATCGCCAACACCGTTCTGAAGGAACGACTGTGCTCGTGACGCTTTGAAAACAGCTTCCAGCGGATTATTGGCGCCTTACAAGGCCGGGTGATTCTACGGCAAAAAAAAACTAAAGGTAAGTTGCCTCGCCAAGTTTGCTGGGTGATCAACCTTAGACAAAGGGCTAACATGGCGCACTGTTTCGCTGATTTGCGTGTTGTTGCCCATGTCCAACCAAACCATCAAGACCCCCTGCGTCGGCCTGTGCTCAACGGTTTACGGCGATCTCGTGTGCCGTGGCTGCAAGCGGTTCCACCATGAAGTGATTCAGTGGAATGGCTACAACGAGGAAGAAAAACGCGCGGTCTGGCTGCGCTTGGAGCAACTGCTGGTGCAGGTGATGGCTGGCAAACTGGAAGTTTTCGACCCCAAGACCCTGCGCAGCCAGTTGGAACAGCGCAAGATCCGCTTCGTGCCGCACCAGTCCGAGTACTGCTGGGCCTATCAATTGATCGCGCGTGGGGCGCGGGTGATCAATAACCTGGAGGCCTACGGCATGGTGCTCTTGCCCGAATTTCGTGACTGGGCCTTGCCGGAATTACGCGATGCCATTGATCGGGAGTTCTTTATCCTGTCCGAGGCGCACTACCAGCGCTATATCGCGCCGGGGTTCCTGCGCGATGTGTTTTCCAACTGACAACGGATAACCCCTGTTGGAGGGGGCTTGCCCCCGATGGCGGCGTGTCAGCCGAGGATTTATCAACTGACACGCCCTCATCGGGAGCAAGCCCCCTCCCACATTTTGATCTCCATCGTTCATAGGGTTGGATCAGGGCTTGCTGGCGAGTTCTTCCAGCTGATCCATCAGGCTGTCGGGCTTGAGCACCAGCACATCACCCTCCACGGCGTCGAGTATCACCTCTGCCGTATTGCCGATCAGTGCCCCGGAGATCCCGGTGCGCGCCACGGTGCCGATGATCGTTACCGACGCGTGCAGTGTGTGAACAAGGTGGGGGATCAACACGTCCGCCGGGCCTTCCTCGATATGCAGGTGTGCATCGTCCACATCGAACTCGGCCTGGAACGCCTTGCACTGCTCGCGATAGCGCGCCTCGATGGTTTCCTTGAGCTGGAACGTCGGGTCTGCCGCCGACAGCATCGGCGACGGGTGGGCGCTGATCACATGCAACTGCGCCTTGGCCAGGCTGGCGATGTCGAAGCCATGGTCGATGATCGAATTGTGCAGCGAGCGATGCTCGCTGTCGGTATTGCCCACATCGATGGCCGCCAGAATGACCCCGCCGGTCCACGGTGTGGCCGTCTTGACCAGCAGCACCGCCGTCGGGCAGTAGCGCAGCAATTTCCAGTCGGCCGGGGTCAGCAGGGCTTTTTTCAGTGGGCTGTCAGGCAAGTGCTGCTTGATCACCAGCCCACAGCCTTCGGCCTGCTGCACGTCGATGATGGTTTCATGCAGGCTGTCATTCCACGCCTGCTCGGTGGTAACGCTGTAGCCATCCTCCTGCAGGCCCGACTTGAGCAGGCTGAGCAGCGCCGAATGCTCGTGCTTCTTGTCGCACACCAGCAAGTGCAGGTGCGCGCCGGTAACCCCGGCGATCAGTTTGGCGCGCTTGAGCGCCAGGCTCTCCGAATGTTCGGGCTCGATCACCACGAGAATGCTGCGGATGGCTTGCATGGTCGGGATCTCCAATAGGGTGGGCGTTAAGTCACTATAGTTGCTGCCAGGCAGCCGTCATCTTGATGCACATCAAGGCCGGTGGCTGGTGGTCTGCCGCGCGGTCGGTATAATCGCCGGCCTTTTGTGATCCTTTTGCCCGTGAGCCCGATGAACCTGCCCGAAATCCACGAATTCCTCGGCTGCCGCACCCCTGACGCCTGGGTCCAGGCTGCGCTGGCCGATCAGGACACCCTGTTGATCGACCACAAGAACTGCGAATTCAAGGCCGCCAGCACCGCCCTGAGCCTGATCGCCAAGTACCACGGCCACGTGGACCTGATCAACATGATGTCGCGGCTGGCCCGTGAAGAACTGGTGCACCACGAACAAGTCATGCGCCTGATAAAAAAGCGCAAGGTCGAACTGCGTCAACTGCACGCCGGGCGCTACGCCTCGGGTTTGCGCAAGGTGGTGCGCAGCCATGAGCCGGTCAAGCTGGTGGACACCCTGGTGGTCGGTGCCTTTATCGAAGCGCGCAGTTGTGAGCGATTCGAGGCGCTGGTGCCGCATTTGGACGAAGAACTCGGCAAGTTCTATTTCGGCCTGCTGAAAAGCGAGGCGCGGCACTTTCAAGGTTACTTGAAGCTGGCCTACCAGTACGGCGATGCCAAGGACATCGCCCAGGTAATCGAGCGGGTGAGGGCAGCCGAGCAGGAGCTGATCGAATCACCCGATATCGAGTTCCGCTTTCACAGTGGCGTGCCAGCCTGAGGCCACCGCTGCGCCAATCAGCACGGTGATTGCGGCCACTAGCAGAATCACCGTTTGCACCCCCAGCGGCGCGGCCAAAAGCGCAATCAGCAGGCCTGCCACGGGTTGTGACAAGTTGTTGAGTAATGTGATCACGCCGACGGTCTTGCCGAAATCCTGCACGGGGATCACCCGTTGGCGGGTGCTGCGCAGGTACACGTTGAACATCTTGTCGAAACCGGTGACTAGCAGGAAGCCAACGGTATAGACCCACAGGCTGGGGCCGATCGCCATGATCAGCGCGCCCACGGCAATCATCGAATACGACAGCCCGCCCAGCACTTTCAAGGGTAAGGCGGCGCGCGCCAGGTAAAACAGAATCCCGATGGTGACCACCGCGCCTGCGGCTTGCAGCAGGGCGTATGCCTGCTGGCCCGCCGCAAACTGGCCGGTAACCAGTGCGGCAGAGGTGGCCAGCGTCACGCCGACAATCAGGTTCACGCCGACTGCCAGCGTGATAATCCGCTTCAACTCCACCAGGCTGAAGATATGCCCGAACGCGATGCGCAGCGGTTGCAGCCAGATATCGCGAGGCTGCGCGTGGGTGTGCAGGTGGGCGTTGGTGGCCCGCTGCCAGGCCCGCATGCTCAGGTCGGCCAGCGCAAACAGCCCGGCAACGCCCAGCACCACCCAGGGCCAGGTCCACACCTCCAGCAACAAGGCTGCCACCAGCGGCCCGAGCACCAGGCCGCTCTGGTCGGCGATCTGTGAATAGGAGAGCGTTCTGGCATAGGTGTATTGCTCGAACACATGCGGCATGAGCACTTCGCGGGCCATGATGCCCTGGGTGGTCAGCACCCCGCACAGCGCCGACAGGATCACCAGCCAGTGAATGCCGTCGAACACCCCATACAACGCCACCGCCACGACGCAGGCCAACGCCCGGTACACCTGGCTGATGTGCAGGATGCGCACCGGCGAGAATTTGTCGCACAAGGCGCCGCACACCGGGAACGCCAGGTAGCGTGGCAGCGACTCGACAAAAAATGCCAGCCCCGCCCATGCCACGCTTTGGGTGGTCTGGAACACCACCAACGGCACGATAAACAACAGAATCTGGTCCGCCAGCCGTGACAGGAACAGCGAAACAAAAAATGCCAGGTAATCCTTGCGCATACCGCTCCCTGTGAACTGAGTTAAAACGAGCAGCTTATTACTGCCTTAGCCCTTGAAGCGAATTTCCCGATAGCGTGGCACTGCCAGGTGCCACGCGATATTACCGCGCCATTGGTTGTGCAGGGCCTGCGCACAGATCATCGCCTGTTGCACCGAACGCTCATCATAGCCATACCTTGCCAGGCGTTCGGGTAAGCGTGCTTGAGCCTTCACGAAGGTGTCGGCCCATTGATCAATGCGGTGTGACACCTCCCGAGCAGCGCGATGCGCGGAATAACCCTGAGTGTGTCGCAAATGGGTTAAGAGGTTATAGATGTCCTCGTCCGGGTTTTGCAAAATCCGAAACGACAGTAAGTCATTTACCGCCTTCAACAAGTTGAGCGCCAACTGGCATAGCTCAAGCCAAGGCTTGCTGTAATAGAGGGCGGGTGGCAGGTAGATATCCTGTGCCCAATAGGTGAATTCCAGACACACCTGAAACCCACCTGCGTTACGCCAAAGGTTATCGAAGCCTTCTATGCCGGGTTGTGTGTGATGGGTTCGGTGCATTAATGCCGTGACACAGGGGGCGATATAACTTGCATATTGATCGCCCGTCCGTTCCAGCCAGAATGGCGACGCCAGGGGTGCAGCATGCTGAACAATATCGTTGAGCCCTGAAGCAAGCGGTCCGTGGGGGGTATTGGCACAGGTAAATGCACGCATGAAGACCTCGCGAAGCAATTGCTCCAATGCTTGCGGGCTCTGACAGTCTTCGTCCGCCTGGTCATCGATGCAGCTAAACCATCCGAGCAGATTTGACAGAATCGAAAGTTTGTCCAGCGGGGCATCGGCCCACATGTAGGCGGCATACAAGCCGGGGTTGTAAATATCCCGCTGGTGAGTGTGGCGTGAGGTGGTTTCCAGCCCCATACGCTTTAGCCACTGGCGTGTGTGCTGGTTCACCTCTGCAGCGAAAGGGCTGAGCGGGTAGTCCGCTTGCGCCAGCCTGGGAGGAAGGTCAAAGTCTTCCATAACCGCATTCCTGAGCTGTTATTTCGGACGGTAAAGCGGTCCATTTCAAAGGATTGATGACGCGTTAACGATGGGAGCTTAGTTGGATCGGCATGGCGTAAATTGATGGCAGTCATACTGTTTTGCGATTGAGCTTTAAATCAAAAAGTATAAAAACCGATCAGGTGTTTTTTACACGTTGGCTAAGGTTAAGGAAGGCAGTCAGATCACGCAGTGTCCGTTGCAGTTTTCGGCCTTTTACTGCTCGTTAATCCAGGTGCTGCCACGGCAGGTAAAACCCGCCCGCCAGCCCGGTTCGCTTGCTTGTTCGCAGGGCACAACAATGACCACTACCACTATGCCATTCGGTGCCAGCGAATGGCGTGCGCCATTTGATTATCAGCAAAACGCGGGCGGCAAGAATGTGCGCACGGCGATTGCCGGGGCACTGTCAGCGATCTATAAGTTGCCCGCCGATTGGACCCGGCAGCTCTGCGAACCCATAGAGTTGATGCATACATCGTCCTTGATACATGACGATATCCTCGACGGTGACGCTATGCGTCGCGGCCAGCCTTCGGTGTGGGTTAAATACGGTGTCGGTGTTGCGCTGAATTCCGGGATGTACGGCTATATCGCAGGTTTGCAGCGTCTCGCCGGGTTTTCAAATCTCGGCATTCTGCAGGCCGGACTGACCTGTCTTGAGTACCTGCATGTCGGGCAACACCTGGACCTGGCATTCAGCAATGGCAATACGCTGCCCACGCTGACGGAATATGAATTAATCGCGCAGGCCAATACGAGTTGTTTTTTTATCTGCTTGTTGGAGATGTGTCAGTGCTTGAGCCCGGTAGACGAAGAGACTTATCTGGCACTCAAAAGCCTGCTTCTCGAGTTGGGCGTCTATTACCGTTATGTGAATGATTATTGCGATGTTAACCATATTCCGCATTTCGAAAAGAAAGGCTTTGCTCCGGACCTTGAAGGCGGTCCAAAGTCATTGTTGATGATCCTTGCAGGTCAGCCTTTGGTAAAAGCCAAAAGAACCAACGCCCAGAAAAAAAAGATAATCAAAGCCTACGGTCGCGCAGGCGTGTTGGATACCGCGTTGGCAATGATCGAGGCTACTTACGCGACAATCGAGGGGCACTTGGAGGCGATCAGATATAAACACCCGGAGCACAACATTCACCCTTTGGCCGGGGTGTTGAGTGACATCCGATTTCAGCCGGGCGCTGCCGATAACTACTATCAGCAGTGCCTTGCAGTGGGGCGTCCGTTACACATGGCAACGTACTGCCCCGGCGATCAACCTATTACGGGTTCAGAAAACTGAAAATCGTATGAGCTAACTTGACGCGTTCGGCATTCGGATAGTTTTTGTTGGCCAAGATCACCACACCCATATCCTTGCTCGGTACGTAGACCACGTAGGCACCAAAGCCGCCGGTTGAGCCGGTTTTGTTGTACAGCACGTTGGCCGGTTGCGGCTGCGCTGCAGCCAGCCAATGGACTGTGTGGGGTTGCATCGCCATCGGTGTGGAGTTGCCGTCAATCAGCGTCTGCAGCTTGATCGGGTAGGGGTAGCGCTCCCAGCCCAGGCCCTGGGTCATTGCGTTTACGCTGTAGTAGCCGGCGTGGGTGGCAGCGATAGCCTGTTGCAGCGGCTGTTCCAGGCTTTGCGGGTGCATGTTTGCAATCACGTAGCGAGCCAGGTCCTGAGTGCTGGTCTTGATGCCGTAGGCTTCGCTGTCCAGTGCGCCGGGGCTGACGCGTACCGGCTTTTGCTGCTTATCGTAACCTTGGGCGTACTGGCTGGATTTGTCCGCGGGCACGCTGAGGTGGGTATTGGTCAGGCCGAGTTTGGGAAGCAGGGTTCTCTGCAGTGCGACGTCGAACGGCTGGCCCAGGCTTTGCGCTGCGAGGTAGCCGAACAAGCCGATGCTGGGGTTGGAATACAGGCGCTGTTCACCCGGTGCGTAGGTGGGTTTCCAGTGCTGGAAATAGCCGAGCATGCCGTCAGCAGTGTCGGCGGCAGGCGGAAACTGCAGGGGCAGGCCGCCCGCGGTGTAGGTCGCCAGTTGCAGTAGGCTGATGTGGTCAAAGGCGCTGCCGGCCAGGGCAGATAGGTGCTGGCTGGCCGGGTCCGAGAGTTTGAGCTTGCCAGTGGCCTGGGCGTAGCCGCCGAGCGTGGCGGTAAAGGTTTTACTGACCGAGCCTATTTCAAACAGCGTGTCTTGAGTCACCGGCTGTTGGGTTTCAATGGACGCAACACCGTAGTTAAAGTATTGCACTTTGCCCTTGTTCACCACCGCGATTGCCAGACCGGGGATGTCTTGCTGCTGGATCAGTGGCGCTACGCTGGCGTCCACGACCTTGCGCAGGTCAGTGGCCGCCATGCAGGTGCCGGCCCCCAGGAATGCAGCGCAAATCAGCATTTTGTGTAATGTGTGATTCATGGTGTATCGCTTCCCTATTAAAGTGATGGCCTGCGCAGGCGGCGCAAATCTAGGTAGATTTTGATCATTCGACAAACGATGATATCTCGCACCAGCCATTAGAAAATTTGGGGTAGACCTTGCTGCGTTCCCATCTGCCGCTCAATGCCCTGCGCGCATTCGAGGCGTCTGCCAGGCATTTGAGCTTTACCCGCGCCGCCATTGAATTATGCGTGACCCAGGCAGCGGTCAGCCATCAAGTGAAAAGCCTGGAAGCGCAGCTCAGTATCGCGTTGTTCAAGCGCCTGCCACGCGGCCTGATGCTCACCCGAGAAGGTGAAACGCTGTTGCCGGTGGTACGCGAATCCTTTGACCGCATCGCCCATACCTTAGGCCAGTTCGAGGGTGGGCATTACCGCGAGGTGCTGACGGTGGGCGCGGTCGGCACTTTTGCCGTGGGCTGGCTTCTGCCGCGCCTGGCGAATTTTCAAAGCCGCTATCCGTTTATCGACTTGCGCCTGTCCACCCACAACAACCGCGTCGACGTGGCCGCCGAGGGCCTGGATTACGCGATACGTTTTGGCGCCGGCGCCTGGCACGGCACGCAGGCCTGTGAAATCCTCGAAGCCCCGCTCACGGTCATGTGCGTTCCTCAGCTTGCCGAGCAATTGCATGCGCCGGCCGACCTGTTGAAGCACACCCTGCTGCGTTCCTACCGCGCCGATGAGTGGAGCCTGTGGTTTCAGGCGGCCGGGCTGCCTGCCGACACCCTGGTGCCGCGCAGCATCGTGTTCGACTCTTCGCTGGCGATGATGGAGGCCGCGCAGCAAGGCATCGGCGTGGCGCTGGCGCCGGCGATGATGTTTGCGCGCCAATTGGAGAGTGACGTGATCCGACAACCGTTCGATGTCGGCATTACCACCGGCAGTTACTGGTTGACGCGTTTGCAGTCACGGGCCGAAACCTCGGCGATGCAGGCGTTCAAGGGCTGGTTACTGGAAAACCGACCTGAAAAATAGCGACGTTCCCCTGTGGGAGCGGGCTTGCTCGCGAATGCGGTATGTCAGTTGATGAAAATGCTAGCTGACCCACCGCATTCGCGAGCAAGCCCGCTCCCACATTTGGATCTCCATCCATCAGGGGCACACCAACCTGCTGTTGATCTGGCCCTTACATCCTCACCGCTGACGAAGTCAGCGATCTTTTGATCGTGACCTTGCTCACGCCCCAAACGTGTATTTGCCGCACGCGGTCAACCCTGTGGGAGCGGGCTTGCTCGCGAATGGGGCGGATCAGTTGACGAAAATGCTAGCTGACCCACCGCATTCGCGAGCAAGCCCGCTCCCACATTTGGATCTCCATCCATCAGGGGCACACCAGTCTGCTTTTGACCTGGCTCTTACATCCTCACCGCTGACGAAGTCAGCGATCTTTTGATCGTGACCTTGCTCACGCCCCAAACGTGTACTTGCCGCACGCGGTCAACCCTGTGGGAGCGGGCTTGCTCGCGAATGCGGCGGATCAGTTGACGAAAATGCCAGCTGACCCAGCGCATTCGCGAGCAAGCCCGCTCCCACATTCAGAACACCATCAGGCCAGGTATTTGCGAAACCAGCCCAGCGTTCTTTCCCACGCCAGATTCGCCGCCGCTTCGTCGTAACGTGGCGTCGAGTCATTGTGGAAGCCGTGGTTGGCGCCCTTGTAGATAAACGCTTCATAGGTCGTGCCGGCTGCCTTCAATGCCGTCTCATAGGCTGGCCAACCCTCGTTGATCCGCGTGTCCAGCTCGCCGAAATGCAGCATGATCGGCGCCTTGATGCGCGGCACGTCCTTGGCCTCCGGCTGGCGCCCGTAGAAGGACACCGCCGCGCCGAGTTCCGGGTAGGCCACCGCCGCCGCATTGGTGACGCCGCCGCCATAGCAGAAGCCGGTAATGCCGACCTTGCCGGTGCTGCTGTCGTGGTGCATCAGCCATTCGATGGCGGCAAAGAAGTCATTCATCAGCTTCGTCGGGTCGACGGTCTGTTGCAGCGCCACGCCTTTTTCGTCATTGCCGGGGTAGCCCCCGACCGACGTGAGGCCGTCCGGCGCCAGGGCGATGAAACCGGCCTTGGCCAGGCGCCGAGCGACGTCTTCGATGTAGGGGTTGAGGCCACGGTTTTCGTGCACCACCACCACGGCCGGCAACTTGCCTGCGGCCTTGGCCGGGCGCACCAGGTAGCCGCGCACCGTGCCGTTGCCCTTGGGCGAGGGGTAGGTGATGTAGTCGGCGAGGATGTCCGGGTCGGTGAATTTCACCTGTTCGGCCAGCGCGTAGTTGGGGCTCAGGGCTGCCAACAGGGCAGACGCGGTAAGGCCGCCAAAGGTGAACAACGCGGCGCGGTCGAGGAATTCGCGGCGGTTGATCTTGCCGTGGGCGTAGCCGTCGTAGAGTTCCAGCAGTTCGGGGGCGAAGTCTTTCGCGGTCAGACGAGTCATCGGTGCAATCCTCGATTAGCGGTGGCAGACAATGTAGACCAGGTTCAACCTTTACGGCCATGGGCGGCGGCGGCCAATTGGCCGGTATCCACGCGCACGAACACCGAATCGCCGATTGCCGTGAGCACATCACCGGCGTACACCTCGCAGACCACACGGCTTTTGCGTGCCACCTCGCCTTCGACCCGAGCGCGCAAGGTCAGCGGCACGCCCATGGGAGTGGGCTTGATGAAGGAGATGCCGAGTTTGCCGGTCACGCAGTCGATGCGCGGCAGGCTGCCGGGGGCGCGCTGTTCGGCGCGGTAGTGGTAGGCCATGGCGGTCCAGTTGGAGTGGCAGTCCACCAGCATGGCGATCAGGCCACCATAGACCAGGTCGGGCCAGCCGCTGTACTGGGCGTCGGGCACGTGCTCGGCGACCACGTGCACGCCGTCTGCGTGCCAACGGCTCTTGATATGCAGGCCGTGGGGGTTGCTGCTGCCGCAGCCATAGCAGATGCCTTCCGGCGCGGTGCTGTCCTGCAGTGACGGGGAATCCATGGAGCGTCCTTATTGGTCTGGGCGACTACTCTATGTAGCAGGGCGTGCGCCGGATGCAAATACATCCGTGGTAGGTAACGTCAGTTGGGTGCGTGGGCCCTGTCCTCTTTTGGAGCGTTGCATGAATCCTCTTATTTACCTGGCGGTCCTTCTGGGTTTTTGCAGCTTCGCCCAGGCGGCGGAGTACAGCGACGTCAACCGTACAGCCAGCCACATCAGCTTTACCTACACACAGTTGGGCCAGCGCGTGTACGGCACCTTCAGTGATTTCGAGGGCAGCCTGAGGTTTGACACGCAAAAACCCGAGGCCGGGCATGCGTTGCTGACGATCCGGCTGGCGAGCATCGATGCCGGCAGCCCGGATGCAAACGACGAACTGCAACGCGCTTCCTGGTTCGATACGGCGACCTATCCGGTGGGGGTGTATGAGTCCACCGGCGTCACGGCCCTGGGCGATAACCGCTACAGGATCAGCGGCCACCTGACGATCAAGGGCACCACGCGCCCCGTGGCGGTCGACGTGCTGCTCAAGGAGCAAGGCGGCATCGGCGT
The DNA here is from genome assembly GCF_021606685.1 of Pseudomonas syringae. Lineage (GTDB taxonomy): Bacteria > Pseudomonadota > Gammaproteobacteria > Pseudomonadales > Pseudomonadaceae > Aquipseudomonas > Aquipseudomonas syringae_R. The sequence goes on along the minus strand of NZ_WKCB01000020.1, from coordinate 50,540 downwards.
GTTCGACGGTGAGTTCATCCTCAAACGCGGCGACTTCAAGATTGGCGAGGGCGAGTGGGCCGGCAACAGCGTGGTGTCCAATGACATCAACATCAAGTTCAAGATGGTCGCGCCACAGCGCTAGCGAGCACATTGCTTCGCGCCGGCCACGCAGCCGATCACCGCGACCGTCACCAGCAGCATGCCCAGGCTGACCTGTTCATGCAGCAGGCCTGCGGCCAGCGCCAGGCCGAAAAACGGTTGCAGCAACTGCAACTGGCCGACCGCAGCGATGCCGCCCTGGGCCAACCCGCGGTACCAGAACACAAAACCAATCAACATGCTGAACAGCGCCACATAACCCAGGCTCAACCAGGCCGGCAGGCTGATGCCGCTCAAGCTTGCTGGCGCCAGCAGCAGGCTCAGCGGCGCCACCACCGGCAACGCGATCACCAGCGCCCAGCAGATCACCTGCCAGCCGCCAAGGCTGCGCGACAGCGTGGCGCCCTCGGCATAACCCAGGCCGCACACCAGCACCGCCAGCAGCATCAGCAGGTCGCCGGCCGGAGCGGCGCTCAAACCCTGGGCGAGGGCATAGCCCATCACCAGCGCGCTGCCCAAAATCGAAAACAGCCAGAACACCCGACGCGGGCGCTCGCCGCCCCGCCATACGCCGAACACCGCCGTGGCCAATGGCAGCAGGCCGATGAACACGATGGAGTGCGCAGACGTCACGTATTGCAAAGCCAGCGCGGTGAGCAGCGGAAAGCCGATCACCACGCCCAACGCGACGATCGCCAAGGGGAACCATTGGTTGCGCGCGGGGCGTTGTTGCTTGAGCAGCCACAACAGCAACACCGCCAGCACGGCAGCGATGGTCGCGCGAAGCACGGTCAGGAACACCGGGTCGAACTCCATCACTGCCAAGCGTGTAGCCGGCAACGAACCGCTGAAAATCACCACGCCGATAAAGCCATTGATCCAGCCTTGGGTGGTGTTGGCCGGCGTGTTGAGGGAGGCTGTCCGTTGCATGGTGGCGTGCTCGAAAAGAAGGGGTTGCGAGCGAGCCATCCTAGGCGTGAGCATTAAGACAATCAAAAAATTGTCATGGATACATCTTGATGGCGCGCGCTCGCTATAAATCATGGGTTGATCACTTCGCTGAGGCTATCCGCTCGGGCCGCCTGGCGCCCGGTACGCGCCTGCCGACTCATCGGCAATTGGCCGCCGAGCATGGGCTGGCGCTGGTCACCGCCAGTCGGGTGTACAGCGAGTTGGAGGCCATGGGCCTGGTCAGCGGGGAGACCGGCCGTGGCACCTTCGTGCGTGAAATCTCGCTGCCGCCGGGGCAGGGCAGTGGGCAGATGAACGTGGCGGCGGGCATGCGCGACCTGAATTTCAATTACCCCTCATTGCCCGGCCAGGCGGACCTGCTGCGCACCGCGCTACGCCAGTTGGCGTTATCCGGCGACCTGGAAGCCTTGCTGCGTTACCAGCCGCATGCCGGCCGTGCCCACGAGCGTGCGGTCATGGCGCGGCACCTGCTGAGCCGCGGGCTGACGGTCGCAGCCGAGCAGGTGCTGCTGGTCAGCGGCGCCCAGCATGGGTTGGCGGTAACCCTGATGGCGCTGCTCAAACCCGGGGATGTGATCGCCGTGGACGCGCTGACCTATTCAGGCTTCAAAGTAGTGGCCGACACGTTGCACCTGGAAATGCTCGCGATACCCGTGACCCCGGACGGCCCCGACCTGGAGGCGCTACGCAGCCTGTGCGGCAAGCGCCCGGTGCGCGCGGTGTACTGCATGCCGACCCTGCATAACCCGCTGGGCTGGGTGATGGGCAGGGCGCAGCGTGAGCAGCTGGTGGCCATCGCCCGGCACCACAACCTGATGATCATTGAGGACGCGGCCTACGCGTTTCTGGCCGAAGACGCGCCACCGCCCGTCGCGACAATGGCGCCGGAACGCACGGTGTATGTCGGTGGGCTTTCCAAAAGCGTGGCCACCGGTTTGCGCGTGGGATTTATCGCCGCGCCGTTGGCGTGGGTGAAGGCGCTGGAGCGCAGCATCATGGCCACCACCTGGAGCGTGCCAGGGGTGATGAGTGCAATGGCGGTCGCGTGGATCGAAGACGGTACGGTGGCGCAACTGGAGGCACAAAAGCGTGCGGATGCGCAGGCCAGACAGGCACTGGCGGCGCAGGTGCTGCACGGGCTGGCGGTGATCAGCCATCCTTCGTCGTACTTTCTGTGGTTGCCCCTGGCCGAAGACGTAAGGGCAGATCAAGTTGCGATGGCCTTGCAGCGCGAAGGCATTTCGGTGTCCACCGCCGAGCCGTTTGCCGTCTCGGCCCATGTGCCGCACGCGTTACGGCTGGCCTTGGGCTCGGTGGCGATGGACGCCCTGCGCGAGGCGTTGCTCAAGGTGCGCAGGGCGGTGGCGTGGTAAGCGCTGCGGATCAGTATTTGTAAGCCTGACGGCCGATCAGCAACCACTTGCCTTGCTGTTTCTGCCAGACCTGGAAGTTGTCGATATCGGTCGGCACTTCGACGCCACTGTTCACGGCCAGCGCGTGGAAGTGGTTGCGCACCAGGGCGGTATCGCCTTGCAGGGTGATGGTCTGGTTTTGCATTTCGAGGGTCTTGAACGCGCTTTTGCGGGTTTCCAGGTCGGCGATGAATTGCGCCTTGTCCTGCACCTTGCCGCTGGAGTGGCCGTAGGTGAGTTTGTCGCTGGTCAACGCGTGAAGCTGTTTGAGGTCCAGGTGCAGCATGGCTTGGGTCAGTTGGTCGACGGCCTGGGCCACGTCCTTTTCAGCAGGGGCGGGCGCCGCTGCGACATAGCCAGTGAACAGGCACAGAAAACCGATCAGGAGTTTGATTTTTTGCATGGGTGTTTCCTTATTGTTGTGGGGGGCTACGCAACACGTTACCGATTGTGTCGTCGTACAACATGCAATATTTCACGGGTGTTTGGGAAGTTAATTTTCCAGTATCTGTCTGTGATCGCTCATCTGCTGGGCTTTGTGGATGATTCCATCTTGTACGATGTCCCATCACAGGTTAAAAATGCGCTCCCGTCTAACAATAAAATAACGGAGACACACCATGGACACTTCGCCTTTGCCGACCCCGCCCAACCACGGCCGTCGCGTCTTTCTCAAGCGCTCGCTGGCGGTTTCCGCCTCCGTGGCAGTGCTGGGTAACCTGCCCCGGTTGGCTGCCGCGGCCGAACCGTTGAGCCAGCGCTACCCAGACCCTCTGGTCAAGGTGCTCGACGACAGTTTCCTCGAGTTGCGCCTGTTCAACGCCAGCGTCGAACGGCTCGCCACCGGCTTGCGCTGGGCCGAAGGGCCGGTGTGGATCGGCGATGGCCGCTACCTGCTGCTCAGTGATATTCCGAATAACCGCATCGTGCGCTGGGACGAGGTGACCGATAGCCTGTCGGTGTACCGGGAGCACTCGAACTTCTCCAACGGCATGTGCCGTGACCGTCAGGGCCGCCTGCTGGTGTGCGAAGGCTCGACAACCTCCAGCGAGGGTCGGCGCGTCACCCGCACCGAGCACAACGGCAGCATCACGGTGCTGGCGGACAGCTTCGAGGGCAAACCTTTCAATTCACCCAACGATATCGTGTGCAAGCGCGACGGTTCGGTGTGGTTCAGCGACCCGCCGTTCCAGACCGGCAACAATTACGAGGGCCATAAGGTCGCCCCGACGCAGCCCCACGGTGTCTACCGTATCGATGCAGAGAGCGGCAAGGTCACACGGGTGATCGATGACCTCAACGGGCCCAATGGCCTGTGCTTCTCGCCTGACGAAAAGACCCTGTACGTGGTCGAAGGGCGGGCCAAGCCCAACCGGCTGATCTGGGCCATCGACGTCAAGGACGACGGCACCCTCGGCGCACGCCGCAAGCACATCGAAGGCCTGGAGTACGCCGCGCTGGATGGCATCAAGTGCGACGAAAGCGGCAACCTCTGGTGTGGCTGGGGTGGCAATGGTGACCCCAAGGCCGACCTGGAAAAACTCGACGGCGTGCGCGTATTCAACCCTCAGGGCAAGGCGATCGGGCATATTTCGCTGCCGGAACGCTGCCCCAATCTGTGTTTTGGCGGCAAGGAAGGCAACCGCCTGTTCATGGCGGGCAGCCATTCAATCTATTCGCTGTTCGTGAATACCCGAGACGCCAGTTTCGGCTGACACACGGCTTAAAAAAACCACTGTCGGCGCCCGTTGGCCTGGGCGGACAGTGGATGCTGCGTGCCCCTGAGGTATCAGAGAAGCACCGCATGACTGCGGATGAAAAATACCAGCTCGTCCAACAGCGCCTCGGCTACCGGTCGGAGGCGCTTCACGAGATTCCAGGCTGCGCCGGCGTGCATACGCACACGTCGGCGGGGGGTGATGCCGTTGCCGAAATCGGCGGCGGTGGAGATCGACATGATCGCCGTTGCCCACCCTTGAGCCCGCGATGATCAGCCAGGGTGTGGCAATGTTGACCGAGTACGGCACTTATCTGGCGCCGGGCCTGCTGCTGTTCGGCCTGTGGTTCGCGCTCACGCCCAAGGCGCTGACTGCCCTGCGCATCCTGATCCTGCTGGCGGCGTTTGTGCTGATGCGCGATGCGATGACGCCGCTCGGCCTGTGGGCGCTGAGTGACGCGGTGAGCATCACCTTCACTGCCAATTCGTTTGTGCTTGCTGTGTTGGGCGGCCTGTCATTGCTGATGATTGCCTTGCTGGCGCGCGTGGCGCCGCAGTTGTGGCAACTGGTGGTGTGGAGCAAAGGGCATCGCGCGGTCGGGCTGATGGCCGGGCTTGCGCTGGGGTGTTTGATCGGCGTGCCGCTACGGCTTTACCAAGGGATTGAGACGCACGCGATTCCCGGCTATTGGGCATGGCTGCCGGGCATGGTGGTGTTGGCCTACGGCGCCAATGCGCTGGAAGAAGTATTGTTTCGCGGATTTTTACAAGGGTATCTGGAACAACAGGTGACGCCGTTGCGCGCCGCCGTGCTCAGCGGCGTGGCGTTTGCCGCCTGCCATGCGTTCCTGGCACTGAGCGTGACCCGCCTGGGTTGGCCGGTGTTGCTGTTTACCCTGATTGAGGGCCTGGCCTGCGCGCTGGTGCGTATGCGTTACGGCGTGTGGCCGGCGACGCTGACCCATGGCACGGCGATCCTGTTGATCGCCGTGCCGATGGGGTGAGTTACAGCGCGGGTGTGCGCGGCGGAATCAGGCGTTTGCTGCCCGTCGCCTCGTACGCCGCCGCCAAGCGCAGCAGCGCCGAGTCGTCATAGGCGCGACCGGCGAAGGTCAGCCCGACCGGCATGCCGATATCCGCCATCACGCCCATCGGCACGGTCACGGTGGGCACGCCCAGGTGGCGGATGGCGAGGTTGCCGTTGGCCACCCAGACGCCATTGCTCCAAGCGATATCGGCGCTGGCTTCGTTCACGTCGGCATCCGCCGGGCCCACGTCCGCCACGGTCGGGAACAGCACTGCGTCGAGCCCCAGCGTATCCATCCAGTCTTCCAGGTCAAGCCGGCGCGTTTGCTCCAGGCCACGCAGGCCGTCGGGCAGGCTGGCGATCTCATTCCACGGCGTGATGCCGCGTTCAGCCATGCGCACGTATTCGTCCATGCCGGCGGCCAGGTCGTCTTCGCGGTTGGGCAGGGTGCCGGGGTCGTGGGGAAAGATCTTGGGTCCGTCGACATCTGCCAGGCGGTTCAGCGCCGGGTCGTTGTTGGCCCGCAGGAAGTCATCGAAGGCCCAGGCCGACAGCTCCCACAGCTCATCGTGGAGAAATTCCTTGGACACCAGGCCACGGGTAAACACGGTGGGTGCGCCAGGGCGGTCGCCTTCGCAGTTGGACACCAGCGGGAAATCCACTTCTATCACTTGGGCCCCAGCGGCTTCCAAGGCCTGGCGTGCGGCTTGCCACAGGTCGATGACGCTGGCGCGGGTGTTGATTTTCTGCCCGGTCGGCCCGCCGATGCCGGGTTTCTCGCTGGTGCCGGCCTCGGGGTCGGCGTTGATGTACATGCGCGGCACGCCAAAGCGCTTGCCTGCCAGTGATTCGGCTGTCGCAGCCAGCTCTGCATAGGCCGCGGGGCGCACCGAGGCGACGCTCGGGATCGGCACCCAAGGCTGCAGGCGCCACAGGTCGCCACGGGTGTCCGGGTCGTCGGCCACTACCACGTCGAGCACTTCGAGCAGGTCGGCCATGGTGCGGGCATAAGGCACCACGACGTCCATGGTCGGGGTCAGCGGCCAGTTGCCACGCACCGAAATCACCCCACGGGACGGGGTGTAGGCGCACAGGCCGTTGTTGGACGCCGGGCCGCGCCCGCTGGACCAGGTTTCTTCGGCCAGGCCGAAGGCGGCAAAGCTCGCGGCGGTCGCAGTGCCGGCACCGTTGGACGAGCCGGAGGCAAACGGCGCGGTCAGGTAATCGGCGTTATACGGGCTTTCGGCACGGCCATACACGCCGCGCTGCATGCCGCCGTTGGCCATCGGCGGCATGTTGGTCTTGCCCAGGCAGATCGCGCCACCGGCGCGCAGGCGCTCGATGGTGAAGGCGTCGCGATGGGCAATCAGGTCGGCGAAGGCAGGGCTGCCGGAGGCGGCGGTCAGGCCTTTGACCAGGTAACTGTCTTTGGCGGTATAGGGAATGCCATCCAATGGCCCCAAGGTTTCGCCCCTGGCCCGGCGCGCGTCGGACGCGGCGGCTTCTTCAAGGGCCTGGGGGTTGCGCACCACCACGGCGTTAAGTTCGTCGTTGTAGGCATCGATCCGCGCCAGGTACGCCTGAACCAGTTCTACGGCAGTGGTCTGGCCGGTTTCAAGCGCAGCGCGCAGTTGCGCAATGGAGACTTCGGTAACTTGCATCACGTTTTTTTCGCCGCCTTCACGTGGGGGTATGGCGGCAGTCTACGTACAGATATTTCACAAAACCAGTGCGGCATGGTCGGCATAGGCGCCGCGCATGACCTGCCAGGTGGCGTCGTCGGCGGGAATCAGATGCTCGATACGCAGCGAGGCCAGGGTGATGTCCTGAGGCATGCCAAAGGTGGTGAAGGTCGACAGAAAGTTCAGCTCGCCCTGGGTAGAGCGGATGCGGGTCAGCACCAGGGGCGGCAGCTGTTCCGGCATTTCGTTGCTGCTGGGTGCTGGCAGGCTCGCCAGTAACGTCGCCAGCTGCGGGTTGTCGAGCGCCTCGCGGGTGGCGCGCTGCCAGGCCAGGGTGCGGATCTCGTCGGCGTTGATCAGGTGGTCACCCAGGCCGCCGGGTTGCAGCAGGGTGGTCAGCAGGTTCACGCCTTGGGCGGCATCCGGGTGGATGCCCACCAGCGCAAACAACACGCCGGTGCTGGCATTGGCAGCCAGCACTTGCCACTGGCTGTCCAGCAGGATCGCCGGGGCCGGGTTGTTGGCGTGCAGCACATGGCTGACCGCCTCGCGAATGGCGGCCATCGTCGGCGAGGCGAACGGGGTGGCGGGGTAGCGGGGCGCGAAGCCGGCGGCGAGGAACACCTGGTTGCATTGGTCCAGCGGCACTTGCAGCGCCGTCAGCAGATTATGCAAGGTGCCGGGGCTTGGCAGGGCGCGGCCGGTTTCCAGGCAGCTGAGGTGGCGCTGGGAAACCCCCGTGATCAGGGCCAGGTCGAGCTGGCTCAGCTTGGCCTGTCGGCGCAATTGGCGCAGGCGTGCGCCGGCGGTAGCAGGGTTGTCCATGACGTGTTCATGACCTCCGAGGTCATTGCGAGGGCGGCAACCTTATCACTAGGGTGGGGCCTCAATCACTTCAAGGATGACACCATGCACACACCCTTTCTGGCCCTGGCCGCGCTGTTGGGCTTTTCGCTGTACACCCTGTTCACGATGCTCACGGCCGAGCAGTCGCTGCTGGCCTTTGGGCGGGAATTGATGTCGCGCCCGGACACGGCGCAGGTGGTGATTGACCTGTATTTGCTGGCCGCATTGGCGTGCGTGTGGATGTACCGCGATGCACGGCGGCGTGGGCGCACGGTGGTGGCGGTGCTGCCGTATTTTCTGCTGACGGCGGTGTTCGTATCGGTGGGGCCGTTGTTGTACATCGTCGTGAATGGGTGGCGGGATGAGTAATTTATTGCAGGTCTACGCGCTGTGCGTGCTGGTGCTGTGCGTGAAGATGTTGGGCGTTTCCTGCTATCAAGGATTCTTCCGTATGCGCGGGCGGGCGTTCGTCAATCCTGAAGACGCGGCTTGGTTGAATAGCACTGCACACGCAGTCGAGTTGCCACAGGTGGAGCGAGCGGCCAAGGCATGGAGCAATGACCTGGAGAATATACCGCTGTTTTTTGTGTTGGGCGGGCTGTGCGTCGTGCTGGAGACGTCCGCCATGGCCACCGTCTGGTTGTTTGGCGGTTTTACCCTGGCTCGGATTACGCACACGGTGATGTATCTGGGCAGGTGGCAACCTTGGCGCACGCTGGCGTATGGAGTGGGCATAGTATGCCTGTTCGGGCTGGGAGGGATGGTGGCTTGCAGGTTGGTATAAAGAGGCGCGGCCCCCCCCCATTTGCTGGGCGAATGAGCTTTTTGTGGCGAGCGAGCTTGCTCGCGTTGGGGTGCGCAGCGGCCCCTCTTAAGGCTGCTGAGGTGTGTCCGCCAGAACGCGGCGCCTGGTTTGGGGCCGCTACGCAGCCCAACGCGAGCAAGCTCGCTCGCCACATAGAGCACTTTTGCCACGCAGACCGGGCGCAGCGTGGCGGTCAGTTACGACCTCTAGCTATAGGGCCCGGTGCCGGTACGGTCCACCAGGCGAATGCTGTCGCGCCCGCCGCGCTTGGATTCATACAGCGTGGTGTCACCCTGTTCGATCAGCGCGGCCAGGCTGGCCGGCGGCTGGTCGAACAGGGTGGCGCCGATGCTCAGCGTCACCGGTTGCGGCGTGGCGAACGTCTGCGCGGCGAGTTGCTGGAACTGCTCGCGCAGGCTGCTGCCCAGTTCGACGATCTGTTCCGTCGAGGCCGGGTTCAGCAGGATCACAAACTCATCCCCGCCCAGGCGTGCCGCCAGCGCGCCCCGTGGCACCACGCTGCGGATCATCTCGCTCAAGGCAATCAGCAAACGGTCCCCGGCGGTATGGCCGTAGAGGTCGTTGACGCCCTTGAAGTTGTCGATATCGATCAGCAGCAGGGCGCCGGGTTGCGCCGCTGATACCTGGGCCAGCAAACGCGGGGCGCGCAGGTCCAGGGCACGGCGGTTGTACAGCGCGGTGAGCGGGTCGCGGGCGGCCAGGCGGGCGATCTGCTGTTCGCGTCGGTAGCGTTCCGAGCCGGTCATGGACAGGGCAATCAGCATGATCGCCATGGCGCCTTCGACCAGGGAGATCTGGATGATCTCGCCCTTGAACGCGGCGAGGTCGATCAGGGTGCCCGGCACCAGCACCGACAGCGCCTTGATCACGTAGAACAGCCCGTGGACCAGCAGCACATACCGCAGCTGCACCGCGCCGATGCTCAGCGATTTGCCGTGGGGCCGCAGCAGGAAACTCGCGCGCAGGGTGGGCAACGCCACCAGCAGCGACTGCACCGCCAGCATGGCTTTGGACCAGGGCAGGTCGGTGGGTAACATCAACATGCCGAGCCAGATGGCCAGCATCAGCAGCCACAGCAGGGACAGCCGCGCCTGGGTAAACCGCGCCACACCGAGCAAAAACAGGAAGTGCGCGGTCACCAGCAAGCCATTGGCGAACCAGATGCCGACCACCAGATAGCCATTGATGCGCAGCAGGGCGAGGGTGGAACCGACGGTGATGGTCGCGAAGCCGGCGCTCCAGCACAGCAGCGAGGGTTCGCGCACGCTACGCCATTCCACGGCAAGGTACAGGGCGGCAGCGGCTGCCAGGGCAACGGTAAGTGCCAAAATCGTAGGAGGGTCGAGCGTCATGTCTTGCCGGGTCTGCCTGGTGTGCGTTTAAAAACCGGGATTGTAAGCGCACACGCAGGTTTTTCAGAGCATTCATCGTAATGGCATACAGCCAGCCGATGATCGGCAGTCTAGACGCCTTTGGTCGACGGCAGCAGGATCGTGAGGATGCCCACCAGCGGCAGGAACGAGCAGATCTTATAGACGTAGGCGATGCCGTGGCTGTCGGCGAGCAAGCCAAGCAAGGCGGCGCCGATCCCGCTGAAGCCGAACATCAGGCCGAAGAAGATACCGGCGATCATGCCCACGTTGCCCGGCACCAGTTCCTGGGCAAATACCACGATGGCCGAGAAGGCCGAGGCCAGGATAAAGCCGATGGCGACGCTGAGCACGGCAGTCCAGAACAGGTCGACATAAGGCAACGCCAGGGTGAAGGGCGCGGCGCCGAGGATCGAGAACCAGATGACTTTCTTGCGGCCAATCTTGTCGCCGATCGGGCCGCCAGCGAAGGTGCCGACGGCTACTGCGCCGAGGAACAGGAACAGGTACATCTGCGAACTTGCCACCGACAGCTGGAATTTTTCAATCAGGTAAAACGTGAAGTAGCTGGTGAGGCTGGTCATGTAGAAGTATTTGGAGAACACCAACACCGCCAGCACCACCAAGGCGAATGTCACGCGGCCTTTGGACAAACCGTGGGTGGCCTTGCCGCCTTGCTTGAGCTTGAACAGGTTGAGGTGGTTACGGTACCAGCGGCTCAACCCGTAGAGCACCAGAATGGCGAACACCGCGAACAGGCCGAACCAGGCGATATGGCCCTGGCCGTAGGGAATGATGATCGCCGCCGCCAGCAATGGGCCGAGGGCGCTGCCGGTATTGCCGCCAACCTGGAAGGTCGATTGCGCCAGGCCGTAACGACCGCCGGAGGCCAGGCGCGCGACGCGCGAGGTTTCCGGGTGGAAGGTCGACGAGCCCACGCCGACCAGGCCTGCCGCCAGCAGAATCGCCGGGAAGCTGCCGACAAATGCCAGCATCAGGATGCCGACCAGGGTGCACACCATGCCCGCCGGCAGCAGCCAGGGCTTGGGGTGGCGGTCGGTGTGGTAGCCGATCCACGGCTGCAGCAGCGAGGCGGTCAGCTGGAAGGTCAGGGTAATCAGGCCCACCTGGGTGAACGTCAGCCCGTAGTTGGCCTTGAGCATCGGGTAGATCGATGGCAACACGGCCTGGATCAAGTCGTTGATCAGGTGCGCCAGTGCACAGGCGCCGAGGATGCGCAGCACCAGCGGACTGGCTTGAGGGGTGCTTGACGTTGCGGCGGGTGATGCGGTCAGGGTCGACATGCAGGCATTCCATACAAGGCAGCGAACAGGGGCGGCGAGTACTTGGCCCGCTGCCCATTTCAAATTGTTTCTACGGTTATGCTAAATTCGTCATAAATGCCTGTCTCGCGTAATTCGGGAGGCAACCATCGCAAAAAGGGCGAAATGGTCAAATCACTGGATTTATTTCTGCAGGAGATCGATGAGGGCGAGTGGGCCGTCATCAGTTCAGCCACCGATTACCCGGAAAACTGGCTGATCCCCGACCATAGCCACGAAAAGCACCAACTACTCTACGCCACCGAGGGCGTCATGGTGGTGCACTCTGCGCAGAAGCAATGGACGGTGCCGCCCAATCGCGGCTTCTGGATGCCCTGCGGGCACGTGCACTCGCTGCGTTGCGTGGGGCCGCTGAAGATGCGCAGTGTGTTTGTCCGCCCCGACAGCTTTCCCAACCTGCCCACCGAAACCAAGGCGGTAAGCATCTCGCCGCTGCTGAGTGAGCTGATCAAGGCGTCGGTGAGCCTGAAGCCGCCGTATGCCGAGGATTCGCGCGATGCGCGAATCATGCACCTGATCCTCGACGAACTCGCCCTGTTGCCGGCCTTGCCGTTGTCGCTGCCGCAGCCGGGCGACGCGCGCATCCAGCGGATCTGCCAGGCCTTGCAGGAGGACCCGGGCGATGCCTCCACCGTGGCCGATTGGAGCGAGCGCCTGGCCCTGGACCAGAAAACCATCCAGCGCCTGTTCCGCAAGGAAACCGGCATGACCTTCGGCCAGTGGCGTCAGCAGGCACGGTTGCTGCTGGCGCTGGAGCGCATAGCGGTGGGGGAGAAGATTATTGATGTGGCCCTGGAGCTGGGTTACGACAGCCCGAGTGCGTTTACCAGCATGTTCAAGAAACAGTTTGGCAAGACGCCGAGTCATTTTTTCAGGTAGTGCTGGCGTAAGCGTCAAGCAGCTCGTTGAACGCGCCGAGGTCCAGCGGCCGGCTGAGGAAGTAGCCCTGGCCCTCATCGCAGTCCACCGCCTTGAGCAGCGCCAGGTGCTCGGCGGTTTCGATGCCCTCTGCGGTCACGGTGAGCGCCAGGGCGCGGCCAAGCCCCACGATGGCTTGGATGATGGCCTTGTCGTCGGCGCTTTCCTCCAGGCGGTTCAGAAAGCTCCGGTCTATTTTCAAACCGTCGAACGGGAAGGCGCGCAGGTAGCTCAGGGACGAGTAGCCCGTGCCGAAGTCATCCATGGCGATGCGGATCCCCAGTTGCTTGAGCGTGCGCATCACCTCAAGTGCCACGGCGGCGTCGTCGAGCATGACGCTTTCGGTGATTTCCAGCTCCAGGCGTGCGGGGTCGATGCCCGACGTATCCAGGGCGTGCCGCACGCGCGCCACCAGGTTGCCGCGCTTGAATTCGGTGGGTGACAGGTTGACCGATACAAACAGCCCGTCCGGCCACTGGGCCGCGCACGTACAGGCGGTGTCGAGCACCCAGTCGCTCAGCGACAGGATCAAGCCGGACTCTTCGGCAATCGCAATGAAGGTGTCCGGCGCGATCAGCCCGCGTACCGGATGCTGCCAGCGCACCAGGGCTTCGGCGCCGACCATCTGCCCGTCGGCGATGCGGTAGCGTGGCTGGAAGTGCAGGCGCAACTCGCCGTGCTTGATCGCAAACCGCAGGTCGCTTTCCAGACGCCGCCGCTCGATGATGCGCGCGTTCATTTCGCCGGAGTAAAAACGCCAGGTATTGCGACCGGCAGACTTCGCCTCGTACAACGCGATATCGGCGTAGCGCAGCAATTCGCTGGCTTCGCGGGCGTCATTGGGGGCGATGGCAATGCCGATGCTGGCGCTGATAAAGACCTCTTGTTCGTCGATTTTGATCGCGTGTTCGATGGACTCGATCAAGCGCTTGCAAAGGCTTTCGACTTCGTCCTGGGTGCCTGCATCGTTGAGGATCAGCACAAATTCATCGCCGCCCACGCGGGCAACCAGGTCCCCATGGCGCACGCAGTCGGCGAGGCGGCTGGAGACTTCATTGAGGACCCGATCACCGGCGGCGTGGCCGAGCAAGTCGTTCACCGGTTTGAAGCGGTCAAGGTCCAGGCTGAGCATCACAAGGGGGTGGGTCGAGGTGGGCAGCGCCTTGAGTTTGCCATCCAGAAACGCTTGCAGGCGCGTCCGGTTGGGCAGCCCGGTCAGGGCGTCGTGCTGGGACAGAAATTCGATACGCCGCCGTGATTCGACTTCTTCGGTCACGTCGGTGGCGGTACCGCGAAACCCGCCGCAGGGCATTTCCCGCGCGGACAGGCGTGTGGTTCGCTCCTGCCCCCGGGCATCGGTGTAGCGGCACTGCACGCTGATGTTTGCGCGCCGCTGCGGGCTGCTCATCCATGGCAAAAGGGCGTCGGCCTGGGTCTTGAGCAAGTCGCTCATCGCCGCGCCGATCCAGGCCTGGCGCGCCAGGCCGGTGACGCTTTCGAAGCGCTCCGACAAGTAGGTGAAGTGCCAGCTGGCGTCGATCTCCCAGACCCAATCGGAACTCGCTTCCACCACGTCGCGAAAACGCGCCTCGCTGGTGGCCAGGGCATTCTGGCTGTGTTGCAGTGAGGTGTGGCTGGCATCCAGTGCCAGGGCGGCGGCGGTGCTGCGGCGTAAAATCACCCAGGTCATCAGGCACACCAGCAGTGCCGCCAACCCCAGCAGCGGCAGGCCGACAGCCATCAGTCGCAGGCCGGGGCGCGGCGGCTCCCAATGCAGGCTGCCGGCGGAGCCGTCAGTGCCCAGGGGCAAAACCAAGGTGGTAGCGATGTCATCGGCGGTGGCGACGTGCAGGTTTGCGACGCCGAAATCATCGCCGATGGCCGTCAATTTCTGTGCGTTGAGAATGTCGACGAACACCAGCACTGAGGGTTGTCGACCGTCCGTGACGACCGTGGGGTCGGTGCCCGGGGTGATGGCCGCTGCCGCCACCAGCGCGGGGCTGCCGCGCACGTTGATAAAGGCGGTGACCGGTGTTTCGTCTTCGGCCCCGGCGCGCGCCTGTTCGATGATCTCGGTCAGGGGTTGGTCGAGCCATTGCGTGATGTCGATGCGTTGCAACTCGCCCTTGATCACCGAATACACCGTGCGGTTGTCGTCGTTGACCACGAACAGGCCCTGAAAGCCGAAATCCTGATACAGCGTGGCGCCGACATTGCCACGCTCGTAAGCCCAGCCCGTGTCCACTTTTACGTGCAGGTGCTTGTAGGAGTCGCTCCAGAACGCGTAGTCCTTGACGGTCACGCGCAGTGACTTTTCCAGGGACTGCACGGCTTTACGGGTATAAAACGCGCTTTGGTCCTGCTCGGAGTGGTCCAACTCGTGGGCGAGGTAGACCAGCGAGTACGTCGCCGCGGCAAATACCAGGGCCAGCAAGGCAATGAAATTGAACAGCGACGTACGTGTGAGCGACATGCTGGTGCGGTTGGACAGTTCGCGCACAATCGGAGCGATGGATTTGGGCATTGTTTCCCGCAGGGCGGCGCTGCAAGTCAGGGGTGTACCAGGCTATCGGCCGCCCGGGCTAAATAGTGAGCGCTGCACCGCATCGTTGCTCGACCTGCAGGTGGAGCAACGATCACTGATCCGCGGCGGTTAAATTAGCGTAGAAGATGCACCCGATCAGGCGCGCAAACAGGCTGAGGGTTTCCGCCAGGTTGGGGTCGTCGAACAGCATGGCGCGTGAGTCCAGCGCACACAATGCGCCGAACAGGCGGCCGTCAGGGAGGAAGATCGGCGCACCGGCGTAGCTTTCGATTGCGTATTGCTTGACCACCGGGCGCGTGGCGAAGCGGCCGTTCTGGCTGACCTGCGGGATGAACAGGGTTTGGGGGTTGATGCAGAATTCACTGCACAAGGTGGTTTCGAGTTCGAGTACGTCATCGACATGAATACCCATGTCGGCGGTGTCGTGCACCGAGCAGACGACCCATTCCAGGTCGGCGAACTTGGCGATGCCGGCAAAGCGCATGCCGGTCAGGCGAGTGACCAGTTGCAGGATGCTGGTGGTGGCTTCGATTTCGGCGATGGCAGCGCGTTCGTCTGCGCTGAGTAGGGATTGGGCGGCGGTAACGCTTGGAAGCATGCGGAACACTCCAATGGCGTGGTGGCCGTGGCCACCACGCGCGGTCTGTCTTAATTAATCCGTGGGTGCTGCTGCACCAGATTCTGGCGCTTGGCCTCCAATGCTGCAATCTCGGCGTCGATGTCTTCGATTTTCTGCTCGATATTGTCGTGGTGTTCCTGCAGCAATTCCTTGGCCTCTTCCATGTCGGACGCCGCCGGCGCTGCACCGCGCAGGGGCTTGTTGGCGGTTTCCTTCATGGTCAGGCCGGTGATCAGGCCGATCACCGCAAAGACCATCAGGTAATAGGCGGGCATGAACAGGTCATTGGTACTTTCCACCAGCCAGGCCACGGCGGTCGGGGTGATACCGGCGATCAATACCGAGACGTTGAACGCACTCGCCAATGCACTGTAGCGCAGATGAGTGGGGAACATCGCGGGCAGCGTCGAGGCCATCACGCCGATGAAGAAGTTCAGGATTACGGCGAGGATCAGCAGGCCGGCGAAAATCAGCCCGGTTTTGCCGCTGGTAATCAGCATGAACGCCGGGATGGCCAGGAACAACAGGCCGATGCTGCCGGCGATGATGAAAGGCTTGCGGCCGATTTTATCGCTGACAAAACCAATGAACGGCTGCACGAACAGCATGCCGACCATAATCGCGATGATGATCAGCACGCCGCTGTTTTCAGAATAATGCAGGTTGTGCGACAGGTAGCTTGGCATGTACGTGAGCAGCATGTAGTAGGTCACGTTGGTGGCCGCGACGATACCGATGCAGGTCAGCAGGCTGCGCCAATGCTTGGTGGCGATTTCCTTGAACGACACTTTGGGGCCGTGGGTCAGGCCTTCGCGGTCACCCTTTTCAAGCGTGTCGACATGCTGTTGGAAGGCTGGCGTTTCTTCCAGCGCATGGCGCAGGTACAAGCCGATGATGCCCAGGGGCAGGGCGAGGAAGAACGGCAGGCGCCAGCCCCAGGACTCGAACTCCGCTTCGCCGAGCACGCTGGAGATCAATACCACCACGCCGGCACCGAGCACGAAACCGGCGATGGAGCCGAAGTCCAGCCAGCTGCCGAGGAAGCCGCGCTTGCGGTCCGGCGCGTATTCGGCGACAAAAATCGAAGCCCCGGTATATTCACCACCGACCGAGAAGCCCTGGGCCATCTTGCACAGCAGCAACAGAATCGGTGCCCAGATGCCAATGGAGGCATACCCGGGAATCAGGCCGATGGCAAAGGTGCTCAAGGACATGATCACGATGGTGGCGGCGAGGACTTTCTGTCGCCCGTACTTGTCGCCCAGCGCGCCGAAGAACAGGCCACCCAGCGGACGAATCAGGAACGGTACGGAGAAGGTGGCCAGTGCGGCGATCATTTGTACGCTGGGCGAGGCGTCGGGGAAGAACACTTTGCCGAGCACATAGGCGACAAACCCGTAAACGCCAAAGTCGAACCATTCCATGGCGTTGCCCAGTGCGGCGGCGGTGATCGCCTTGCGCATCTTGGCGTCGTCGACGATGGTGATGTCTTTCAAACCGATGGGTTTGACGCTTTTCTTACGTAATTTCATGCGGGCCACTCTAAAACTGAACAGGGGAGGTGCCATCGCTGCGATGGCACCGCTCTGTCAGTTCAGATACAACTGCACACGAAATAATTCACCGCTATTTGTGTTTTTTTGCAGGGGTAACGGATTTTTGTGCATAGCGGGCTTTTCTGGTGGATAAACACGCTGTATGTGGCGAGCGGGCTTGCCCGCGTTGGGCAGCGCAGCAGCCCCAATCCCTGCCACGAAGATTAACCTGACGTCACGCGGCGTTTTTTCTGGGGCCGCTTCGCAGCCCAACGCGGGCGAGCCCGCTCGCCACATGAGCCCGCACGGCACTGAAAGCGCTTCACAAAAAAGATAGGCACGGAAAAAAGGAGCCAATCGAATGTCCCCCTCACGCATGGTCTACCGCAAGCCGCAGCCCACGGATGTGCAGCGATTGTTCGCGATCTTCGGCGACCCACAGACCAACCTGTTCAATCCGGCTGGGCCGATGCCCAGTCTGGCCGCCGCCCAACGCCTGCTCGATCATTGGCTTGGGCAATGGGACAGCCTCGGTTATGGCTGGTGGGCCATTGCCCGCGCTGAGGCGCCGGAGCACATCATCGGGTTCGGCGGCATTGCGCCGCTCAACTACCTCACGCAGTGGCGCATCAACCTGGGTTACCGCTTTGCGCAGGAAGCCTGGGGGCAGGGCTATGCGACTGAGCTGAGCCGCGCGGCCTTGGCCCTGGCGTTTGACACCCTGGGGTTGCCCGAGGTGTTCGGTCTGGTGCGACCGGACCACGCCGCGTCGATCCGCGTGCTGGAGAAGGTCGGCATGCAGCCGTTCGGCGTGCTCGACGATGTGCCTGGCAAAGCACCGAGCCTTGTGCTGCGCATTTGTCGTCCTACAACTGAGTATTCCTGACACTTTTCGTAACCACGCAATAGCTGGACATACGGCAATTTTTGCGATTGACACCGGGCAGGCGTCTCGTTATAAAAGCTCGAGTTGTACGACGACATATGACGTTACATATGTCCTATCTAACAAAAATAAAAAGTGATGCCATGAACTTGATCGAGCCCATCAACGCCCAGCGCGTTGGCCAAGCGGTAGGCAATTATCGCTGGACCATCTGCGCGATGCTGTTTTTCGCGACTACCGTCAACTACCTCGACCGCCAGGTGCTCAGCCTGCTGGCGCCGCAGTTATCGACGCAATTTGGCTGGAGCAACACCGACTACGCCAACATTGCCGCCGTGTTTCAGTTTGTCTATGCGATTTCCATGCTGTTCGCCGGGCGCTTTGTCGACAAGATCGGCACCAAGGCGGCCTACGTCGTGGCGATTGGCATCTGGTCTACAGGCGCCATCATGCATGCGTTCTCGGTGCCGATGGGCGAGGGCATTGCCGCGGTGAGCGGGGCGATCGGGCTGGCGGTGATTCCGGTGTCGATTGCCGGCTTCATGCTGTCGCGCGCGGTGCTGGCGATTGGCGAGGCGGGTAACTTCCCGATTGCGATCAAGGCCACCGCCGAATATTTCCCCAAGAAAGAACGCTCCTTCGCCACCGGTATTTTCAACTCCGGCGCCAACGTGGGCGCGATCCTCGCGCCGATCTGCGTGCCATTGATTGCCGGGCTGTGGGGCTGGGAAGCGGCCTTTATGGTGATCGGCATGCTCGGCTTCGTGTGGGTGGCGGTGTGGGCCGCCGTCTATGAAAAACCCGAGCAGCAAAAGCGCCTGTCGGCCGAAGAACTGGCTTATATCCGCAGCGACCAGAGCGTACAGCCGTTCGCCCGCGCGGGAGCCGGCGTGGCGGAGAAGAAAGTCTCGTGGTTCAAGTTGCTGACCTACCGTCAAACCTGGGCCTTTGCCTTCGGCAAGTTCATGACCGACGGCGTGTGGTGGTTCTTCCTGTTCTGGCTGCCCACCTACCTGTCGGCACAATACGGCATGAAAGGCGCGGATATCGTCATGCCGCTGGCCGTGCTGTACAGCATGACCATGGTCGGCAGCATCGGCGGCGGCTGGTTCCCCAGCTACTTCATGGCGCGCGGCGATGCCCCCTATGACGGGCGCATGAAAGCCATGCTGGTGATCGCGCTGTTCCCGCTGGTGGTATTGCTCGCGCAGCCACTGGGCTACATCAGCTTCTGGGTGCCGGTGCTGCTGATCGGTGTGGGCGCCTCGGCGCACCAGGCGTGGTCGTGCAACATCTTTACCACCGTGTCCGACATGTTCCCGCAGAAAACCGTGGCCTCGGTGGTCGGCATCGGCGGTATGGCCGGCGGCATCGGCGGCGTGGTCATGACCAAGATCGGTGGCTGGGTGTTCGACTACTACAAGTCCATCAACGATATCCATACCGGCTACATGATCATGTTCGCGATCTGTGCCCTCGCGTACCTGGTGGCCTGGAGCGTGATGAAAGCGCTGGTGCCGCGCCACAAGGAAATCACTGACCTGTGAGGGCCGACCTGGCGGGTCGCGTGCCCGCCAGAATGATTCGAACTGCCATGACCACTCCGATCAGCACCGCACCAAGGCCAGCGGCTTCCATCAGTGTTGGCCAGCGCCCGTGAAACCACAGGCCGAGCAGGCTGGCGAAGAGTGATTCAAGGGCGATCAATTGGCCGCTCAAGACCATCGGCCGCACCTGTGTGCTACAAACGAGTTCTCGGCCCTGGATGCATAACCTCTGATTATGAATACGCTCGGCAAAACCTTACCGCCGCTTGCCAGTCTGTTGCCCTTCGAAGCGGCCGCGCGCCTGGGGAGTTTTTCCAAGGCTGCTGATGAGCTGCACATTACCCAGGCCGCCATCAGCCGGCAGATTCGAGGGATGGAAGACGATTTGGGTGTGAAGCTGTTCAGCCGGCGTAACCGTGCGGTGTATCTCACGCAAGAAGGGCGCGAGTGGGCGCAGGTGGTCGGCGCGGCGCTGCTGGATTGGTTGCAAGCGCAATTGCAACCTGAAAGCTGACAGGGGCGAAACCGCCCCTGTCATGTACGGCTATTGGTTACGCGTAACGCGCCACACGGTATTGGCCAGGTCATCGGCAATGATCAGTGCGCCTTTCGGGTCCACCGTCACGCCCACCGGGCGCCCGCGCGTCTTGCCGTCGTCACCGCGAAAGCCGGTGGCGAAGTCAATCGGCTCGCCGGATGGCTTGCCATTGCTGAAGGGCACAAAGATCACTTTGTAGCCCACCGGATTGTCGCGGTTCCAGCTGCCGTGCTCGCCGACGAATACGCCGTCGGCGAACTTCTCGCCCATGGCCGGGATGGAGAAGTCCACGCCCAGGGCCGCCACGTGGGAGCCGAGGCTGTAATCGGGCTTGATGGCCGAGGCAACCTTGGCCGGGTTCTGCGGTTGGGCGCGTGGGTCGACGTTCTGGCCCCAATAGCTATAGGGCCAGCCGTAGAAGGCGCCTTCACGCACCGAGGTCAGGTAGTCCGGCACCAGGTCGGGGCCCAGTTCATCGCGCTCGTTGACCACCGTCCACAACTGCCCGGAGTCAGGCTGGATAGTCAGCGCCGTGGGGTTACGCAGCCCCGTTGCATAGGGCTTGTGCGCACCGGTGGCGGCGTCGATCTGCCAGACCATGGCGCGGTCGATCTCCACTTCCATGCCGCGTTCGGTGACGTTGCTGTTGGAGCCGATGCCCACATACAACTGGCGTCCGTCGGCGCTCACCGCCAGGGATTTGGTCCAGTGGTGGTTGATCTGCGCGGGCAGGTCGGTGACCTTGGTCGGCGGGCCGCCGGCTTTGGTCTGGCCGTCGGCGTAATCGAAGCTCACCAATGCATCCTGGTTGGCCACGTAGAGCTTGCCGTTGGCGAACGCCAGGCCGTACGGTGCATTGAGGTTATCGGCAAACACGGTTTTAAGCTCGTAGGTGCCGTCGCCGTCGGCGTCGCGCAACAGGGTCAGGCGGTTGCCTCCTTTGACCTTGGTGTTGCCCTCGGCCTTGATCACGCTGGCGATCACATCCTTGGGCTTGAGCTTGGCGGCGCTGCCACCCCGGCCTTCGGCGATCAGGATGTCACCGTTGGGCAGCACCAGGGTCTGGCGCGGAATGGCCAGGTCGGTGGCGATGGCGGTGACGCTGAAACCTTCAGGAACCTTGGGTTTTTCTGCGCCCCAGGGGGTAGGCTCGGCGATCTTCATGCTCGGTAACAGGCTACTTTGTTGCTCCGGCAATTTAGGGTCGGGGCCACGGGCCTGGGTCTTGTCGCCTTCGGCGCCACAGCCGCTGAGTAACAGCGCTGCACTTAATAACGTCAGGGTAGGGAGTTTGTTCATCGTGCACCTCCCGAGCGCAGGTTGGTCAGGCCGGTCCATGTGGCCGCCAGCGCCAGTACGGTGACGATCACCGAAAGCACGAGGCCCGTCGGCATCATGGCGTAGGCATCCTTGGCATGCTGGAACGCGTTGATCAGCCCCAGCACCCAGGCTGCCAGCAGCAACAGGAAGTACGCAGCCGCACGCCCAGCCTTGTGTTCGGCCCGCAGCAGGTTGACCAGTGCGAACAACAACGCAAAACCACTGAACACCAACGCCCCGGCGATCAGCCAGGAAGCGAAGTTGGCCCATTGGATCTGGTAGGTCTGGCCGTAGGCAATGTCACTGAGCAACGCGCCGAGAAACAGCGGGACGCTGCCGGCCAGCAAGGTCGCGTGAAGCGGCCCGGGCCTTGTGGCGTAGTAGGTGGGGAGGGTAGTCATGAGGGTGGCGGCTCCTTATCGTTCAGCGCTCCTGCCGTCAGGAACACAGTGGCTATGCGTAGTACTAGGCATAGGAAAGGAACGCGGCGTTTGCCAGAAAGTTCACCTGGGTTACGTGTCGGGATGTGTTTCAAACCATGACGCATACGGCGTGTTGGCGACCTGACGGCGATTGAAATCCGGGCTGCCATCGCTCCACCACACGGGCCCGCGTTCGCCCAATGCCACCTTGGCGTGGTGCACCCGTTGGCGGGCGGCCTTCAGCTGTTGCGCATCGTTTGCGGCTTTGGCCGCCTTGACGGCGCGGCGGGCGTCCATCAGGTCGTTGACCCAGCGCTGCCGGGTCGCCTCGTCCAACGCCGGGTTGGTGCACCGCCAAAGTTGGCCGTTGACCACAAAGTAGCGCCCATCCGGGGTGCTAAGCATGGTGCCAGCGCAGCACCCGCAGCAGGCCCCACATCATTGAAAGCCCTATGGCTATCCAACCGGCAAACAGGCTAAAGAGTGTCATTGCAAGGTTCATCACAACCTCCATTGCGTTGTCGTCTCGCTGTTGTCCTTATAAGTGACCCTGCTGCAAAAGCAGGAATTCAACTTAAATTGACAAAAAATGCACAGCGATGCTTCGACAGCAAGGGCTCGCAAGTCACCAAGGTCAATATCGGCAGCCGCCGACAGGTACCGGTTGCCGAAATTGCATCAGCAGGCACTGCCTAAATCCCACCAGCACCGCAGATCCCCTGTGGGAGCTGTCGAGCTTTAGCGAGGCTGCGAAAGCGGTGTGTCAGGCGATAAAAATATCGGCAGTGCCGCCGCCTTCGCAGCCTCGCCTGGGCTCGACAGCTCCCACAGTTGATCCGGGTCAGGGCCGAAATTGCATCAGCAGGTACAGCCTGAATCCCACCAGCACCGCTGATCCCCTGTGGGAGCTGTCGAGCTTTAGCGAGGCTGCGAAAGCGGTGTGTCAGGCGACAAAAATACCGGCAGTGCCGCCGCCTTCGCAGCCTCGCCGGGGCTCGACAGCTCCCACAGTTGATTCGGGTGATGGCCGAAACTGCATCAGCAGGTACAGCCTGAATCCCAGCAGCACCGCAGATTCCCTGTGGGAGCTGTCGAGCTTTAGCGAGGCTGCGAAAGCGGTGTGTCAGGCGACAAAAATACTGGCAGTGCCGCCGCCTTCGCAGCCTCGCTAGGGCTCGACAGCTCCCACAGTGATTCGGGTCAGGGCCGAAACTGCATCAACAGTTGAAGCCTAAATCCCAGCAGTACCCTAGATCACGACTTGAAGCGTCCTACCAAGCCATTCAACTCATCCGACAAATTCGACAGCCTTCCCGAGTCGTCCTGTGCCGAGTTGGCCAGGCTCTCCACCAGGCGTGCTTCGTCGTAGATCTGCTGGATGTGCCGGTTGATCTCTTCGGCCACGCTGTGTTGTTCCTCGGCGGCGGCGGAGATCTGCAGGTTCTGGTCGCGGATCTCGTTGACCGACAACTGGATGCCTTCAAAGCTGTCCCGTGCGCTTTCGATGGACGACACACTGGCCCGTGACAGGTCCAGGCAGCTGCTCATTTTCTGCGTGACTTCCTCGGTCTTGCTGCCCAGGGTGCCGAGCAGTTGTTCGATCTCGCCGGTGGAGTCAGAAGTGCGCTTGGCCAGCGCGCGTACCTCGTCGGCGACCACCGCAAAACCACGGCCCTGGTCGCCCGCGCGGGCGGCCTCGATAGCCGCGTTAAGGGCCAGCAGGTTGGTTTGTTCGGCAATCGCGCGGATGGTGCCAAGGATCTGGTTGATGCTGCGGCTACCGGCTTCCAGCTCGACCATGGCCTGGGACGATTCACTCAAACGGCGGCCCAGGCGATTGACGTTATCGGTGGTCACTTCGATCTGTTGCTTGCCCTCGGCCACGCGACGATGGCCGTTCTCGGCGGATTCGGCCGCGCCGCTGCAGGAGCGTGCAACTTCGTTGGCAGTGGCGACCATCTCGTTGAAGGCAGTGGACACCAACTCCACCGCCTCGCGCTGACGCCCGGCGGCCTCGTTCATGTTGTGCGCCACTTCGCTGTTGACCTTCGAGGCGTTCTGCAAGTTGGTCGAGGCGGCGCCGATATGCTGGATCAGTTGGCGGATCGCCGCGAGGAACTTGTTGAACCAGCCGGCCAGTTCGGCGGTTTCATCCTTGCCCTGCACCTGCAGTTCGTGACGCAGATCGCCTTCGCCCTGGGCAATGGACTGCAAGCCGGTGCTGACCTGGCCGATAGGCTTGACGATGACCTTGGAAAACGCCGCCGCGATCAAGCCGAAAATCAGCACCAACACCGCCACGATAATTGCGGTCAGGTAGGTCATGCGGGTGGCCTCGGCCATCACTTCGCGGTGCTCGATCAGCCCCACATAGCGCCAGCCCAGGCCGGGCGAGGTCCAGATATTGGCCATGTAGCGCACGCCGTCGATTTCCACCTCGGTGGAGCCCTGAGTGGTTTCGGCCAGCTTCGCGTACGGTGCGCCCAGGTCCTTGAGCGGTTTGAAGTTGTGGGCGGCGTCGCGCGGGTCCACCAGCACCACGCCGTCTTCGATCAGCATCACGTAGCCGCTTTCGCCCAGCTTGATGCTCTTGACCAGTTCGGTGAGGTTCTTGAGTGACACGCTGACCACGAACACGCCCTTGGCTTTACCGGCGTTGTCCAGCAACGCCCGCGCGGTGCCCACAAGCGCTACGTCGTCTTTGTCATAGTAGTAAGCCGGGGTGCGCACGGTCTTGCCCGGGCTGGCCATCGCCGCCTTGTACCAGGGCCGCTGGCGCGGGTCGTACTTGGACAGCTGTGGGTCATCGGGCCATTTGGCGTAGGTGCCGTCTTCAAGGCCGATGGACAGGATCGCCGCTGCCGGGTGCGTAGCGCCAAACCGCGCGAAGCGCTCGATCACGCTTTGCGCCTCTGCCGGCAGCGGTTGGCTGGCGGCGTCGGCGGGCTGGTAGTTCTTCAGCGTGCTGATCGATGTGTATACAGGATCGGTGGCCATCTGATCGACGTTCTGCAGGGTGCCGTCGAAGAACTGGCGAATGTTGCCATCAATCTGGCGGATTTCGCGGGTGCTGCCGTCGATAAACTGGTCGACCGCCTGGGTCCGCGTATTCATCACAGAGATCACGGCCACCAGGCTCACCGGAATAAACGCGACAGAGACAAAAGCCAGAACAAGTTTATTTTTTATTTTCATCGAGACGACCATCAGCGTGGAGGGCGGCCAAACCGTCGCGTCTCGGATAAAAGGCGCGGCGATTTGCTATCACCGCTGTTTCGGCCCCGCATCGGCAAACCTTTAGGGTTTTTTGTACACAATACAATTGGCGATTGTTCTGTATCCAATCAGTACACATCACGCAGATAACGCTTTTGCTCGCTCAGTTGGCGCCAGTAGTCCACGGCCCCCTCAACGTCCAGTCCGCCATGGGTGTGCGCCACTTCGCGCAAGGCCAGGTCGACGTCTTTGGCCATCTGGCTGGCATCCCCGCAGATGTACAGCTTGGCGCCGTCCTGCAGCCAGCGCCACAGCTCGGCGCCGTGTTCGCGCAGGCGGTCCTGCACGTAGATCTTCTGGGCCTGGTCGCGCGAAAACGCCAGGCTCAGGTGGGTGAGCAACCCGTCGCGTTGCATGCCTTGCAGTTCGTCCTGGTAATAGAAGTCGCTGGCGGCGTGTTGCTCGCCAAAAAACAACCAGTTGCTGCCCTGATGCCCCTGGGCCCGGCGCTCTTGCAAAAAAGCCCGAAAGGGCGCCACCCCCGTGCCGGGGCCGATCATGATCATCGGCACGTTACCGTCGGTGGGCGTACGAAAGTGTTTGGATGGCTGCACGAACACCGGCACCTCGCCGTCGCCGACACGGTCGGCCAGGAAGGTCGAGGACACGCCCTTGCGCTTGCCATACCGCACGGCCGCCACGGTCAGGTGCACTTCCTGCGGATGGGCCTTGGCGCTGGAGGCAATCGAGTACAGGCGCGGTTGCAGGCGCTTGAGGGTGCCGAGCAGCTCGTCCGCCGAGCACTCGATGGGGTATTCCTGCAGCACATCCACCAGTTGCCGGCCCCATAGCCAGTCTTTGAGTTCGGCCTTGTGCTCGGGCCTCAGCAGTTGCTCAAGCCCAGCGTTGGCGCTGCGCTCGGCGATAAAGGCGAGCGTTTCGCTGCTGGGACGGGCGATTTCGAAGTGCTGGGTGAGTGCCTGTTGCAGCGGCACATCACCAAAGGTGTCGATATTCACCGAGGTGCTGGCGCCCAGGCGGGTCAGGTCAAGCAGTTCGCTCACCAGTTCGGGGCAGTTACGCGGCCGAACGCCGAGGGCATCGCCGGCTTCATAGGTCAGGCCGGAGTCGGCCAGGTCGAGGGCAAACTGGCGGGTTTCCTTGTGCGCGCTGTGCGGGTTCAGGTGCCGATTGAGCAGCAGCCGTGAGCCATGCAGCTTGGTTTTGCCGGCGGGGGTGGCGAGGGTGACGGGCTTTGTCGGGTTCAGCGTCTGTTGAAACTTTGCCAGCCAGGCGTCGGCGCGTTCTTCGAATTCGGTGTCGCAGTCGACGCGTTCCAGCAGGCGGGTGGCGCCCAGTTCCAGCAGGCGCTGGTCGAGCTGCTTGCCATGGTGGCAGAACTGGTCGTAATTCGGATCGCCCAGCGCCAGCACGGCGAAGCGCAGTGATTCCAGGCGCGTCTCGGCGCTGCTGAGGCTGTGCCAGAAACTTTCGCCGTTGTCCGGCGGGTCGCCGTCGCCAAAGGTGCTGCTGATCAGCGCCAGGTTCTGGGTGCTCGCCAATTTGCTCGGCGCAAAGTCGGCCATGGCGCTTAGCTCTACGCTGATACCGGCGTCGCGCAGGCGCTGGGCGAACCGCTCGGCAAGGGTTTCGGCGTTACCGGTCTGCGAGGCCCATAACAGGGTGACTGTCGGGGAGGGCGGCGCGGCCATTTGCGCAGCTACGGGCGTGGTTTCTGCGCGGCTGAACAACCCGCCGAGCAAACCGTCCAGCCACAACCGCGATTCCCTGGCCAGCGGCGCGTTCGCCGGCATCACCGGTACGCCGCCCGCCTGGCGCCCGGCAGTCGATTGCAGGCCGCTGAGGAAGCCCGCGAGGTAGGTGCGTTCACTGTCGCTCAAGTGCGGCGTCGGCAGGTTACGGATGCCGGTGATCTCGGCGAAGGCGTCGAGGCGCGACATGGCAGGCTCCTCTGTGGAAGGGGAAAGGAACGCGTGGTCGATCAGCTCGACCCGCGCCAGGGCAACGGCGCAGAACTTGAACTCGGGCTGCAGCGAAATCGGGTCGACGGCATCGTTGGTCACGGCGTTGATCGCCAGGTGTTCGCCGAACACATCGTTCCAGTGGAAGGGGGCAAAGCAGTCGCCCGGCCGCACCCGGTCGGTGATCACGGCAGGCAGCACCGCGCGGCCACGCTGGGAGCGCACTTCCACCGAGTCTTTGGCCTTGATGCCCAGGCGCACGGCATCCTCGGGATGGATCTCCACAAAGGGGCCGGGGTTGAGTTTGTTCAGGGTGGCGACCTTGCCGGTCTTGGTCAGCGTGTGCCACTGGTGCTGCAAGCGGCCGGTGTTGAGCACGAAGGGGAAGGCGTCGTCGGGCAGCTCTGCCGGCGGCATGTGCGGGCGCGCGAAGAACTGGCCTTTGCCGCTTTCGGTGGCGAACCTGAGCGTGCCCTCGGTGCGGTAGCGAATCGGGTTGCGGTCTGCCGCCGTGCTGGATGCGCAGGGCCATTGCAGTGGTTGTTCACGCAGCCGCGCGTAGCTGGCGCCCCGCATGTCGTAGCCGGTCTTGGGATTCCAGGCGCGTTTGATCTCCTCAAACACCTCGGCGGCGCAGGCATAGGTGAACGCCTCGGCAAAGCCCATTTCGCAGGCGACCCTGGCGATGATCTGCCAGTCAGGCAGGGTGTCGCCGGGCGCTTGCACGGCCTTTTGCATCAGGGTCAGGTTGCGTTCGGAGTTGATCATCACCCCTTCGGCCTCGGCCCACAGCGCGCCGGGCAGGAGAATATCGGCGTAGCGGTTGGTTTCGGTGTCGAGGAAGGCGTCCTGGGTGATCACCAACTCGGCGGTTTGCAGGCCGTCGAGTACGGTCTGGCGATTGGGCACGCTGGCCACCGGGTTGGTGCAGATGATCCAGCATGCCTTGATCTGCCCGGCGGCCATCTGCTCGAACATCGCCACGGTGCCGCCGCCGGCCTGGCGCGGCAGGCTGCCCTCGGGGAGGTGCCAGAGGTCTTCGATAAACGCCCGGTCGGCCTCGACCAGTACCGAGCGTTGGCCCGGCAGGCCAGGGCCCATGTAGCCCATCTCGCGACCGCCCATGGCATTGGGCTGGCCGGTCAGGGAAAACGGCCCGCTGCCGGGGCGGCAGATCGCGCCGGTGGCCAGGTGCAGGTTGCACAGCGCGTTGGTGTTCCAGGTGCCGTGGGTACTCTGGTTGAGGCCCATGGTCCAGCAGCTCATCCACTCGGCGGCCTGGCCGATCCAGTCGGCGGCTTGCTCTATATCGGCTTGGGCAAGGCCGGTGATCTCGGCGACGACGTGCGGCGGGTAGTCTTCAAGAAACTCCGGCATGGCCTCCCAGCCTTGGGTAAATGCGGCAATGAAGGCCGGGTCGGTGTGGCCGTTTTTCACCAGCAGGTGCAGCAGCCCATTGAGCAGCGCGAGGTCGGTGCCCGGTTTGATCGGCAGGTACAGGTTGGCCTTATCAGCCGTGGCGCTGCGCCGTGGGTCGACCACGATCAACCGGGCGCCGGCCTTGACGCGGTCCATCATGCGCAGAAACAGAATCGGGTGACAGTCGGCCATATTGGCGCCGATCACGAAGAACAGGTCGGCGCGGTCGAAGTCCTCGTAGGACCCGGGCGGGCCGTCGGCGCCGAGGGAGAGCTTGTAGCCGCTGCCGGCACTGGCCATGCACAGGCGCGAGTTGGATTCGATGTTAGGCGTGCGCACAAAGCCCTTGGCCAACTTGTTGACCAGGTATTGGGCTTCCAGCGACATCTGCCCGGACACGTAGAATGCCAGCGCGTCGGGGCCATCGCGGTCGAGGATGTGGCGCAGGCGCGTGGCGGTTTCGCTGATGGCCTTGTCCATGGCGATGCGTACCGGGTCGTGGTCGCGCTTCTCCCGCAGGTAGGCGTTTTCCATGCGGCCGGACTCGGCGATGGCTTGCCCGCAGGTGGTGCCCTTGGTGCACAGCCGGCCAAAGTTGGTGGGGTGGGCCTTGTCGCCGATCACCTTGACCACGCGGTTGTTCTCGACCTGCATGACGATGCCGCAGCCCACACCACAATAGGGGCACACACTGCGTACGCTTTGGTTTGCCATCCGTAACCCTCGAATCTTTTTTGCCGCCAACAAAAAAGCGCCTTGCACCCCTCCGTTGAAAACGGGGGCTGCACGGCGCCTTTGTCGTGAATGGGCAATCAGCGTTGACTGCTTGGTAGCTGTCTTCCTAGCAAGTCACGCGCCAGCTTTGGCATGGCCTGTGTGATGGGCGCGCTTGAGGTGGCGAGGGCGCTTGCTGCCGTTGGGCTGCGCAGCGGCTGCACAATCCTGGGAACGCTGCGCACTCCAACGCGAGCAAGCTCGCTCGCCACAGGTGGGGGTGCACTTTTATAAGGCGCGGCGCACCAGTTGGAGGCGCAGTTGAGCGGGCTGGAGACTGCTGGATCCCGCAATTACGGGCTGCCTACGGATTGGCACGCCGCCTGCAAGTCTACCTTCAACCCACCTCGGTCAACGACGATCGACACCAGGGGCAATAGCGGTAGATCCGGCGCAGTCGCCGAACCGATCCCGCAATAAGAACAGGCAAAGACGCCTGGAACCGCAAGGTTTCAGGCGTTTTTTTTTGCTTTTCAAAACCGTGATAAGCATTGTCGGGTGATTGATATGAATACACAGATGAAAACCCTGATCGTCGTTGGCAATGGCATGGTCGGTCACCATTGCGTAGAGCAACTGATCGAGCGCGGCGCGCTGCAGCATTACCAACTGCATGTGTTCAGCGAAGAACCGATGCGTGCCTATGACCGCGTGCATCTGTCCGAGTACTTCACCGGCCGCGATGCCGAGTCGCTGGCGTTGTCGGAGGCGGCGTTGTACCAGACGCCAGGCGTGACCTTGCACCTGGGCGTACCGGTGCTGGAGATCGACCGCGCACGCCGTGAGGTGATTACCGCCAATGGCTGCGTGGCGTATGACACGCTGGTACTGGCCACGGGGTCTTACCCTTTCGTGCCACCGATCGAAGGCGCCGCGGGCGATTCGCGGTTGGTGTATCGCACCTTGCAAGACCTTGATGCGATCCGCGCGGCGGCCGCCAATGCCCGCCGTGGCGTGGTCGTCGGTGGCGGCCTGCTGGGCCTGGAAGCGGCTAACGCGCTGAAAAGCCTCGGCCTGGAAGCGCATGTGGTGGAATTTGCACCGCGCCTGATGCCGGTGCAGTTGGATGATTTCGGAGGGCTGGCGCTCAAGGCGCAGATCGAGCGACTGGGGGTCGGCGTGCATTTGTCGCGTGCCACCCAGTCGATCAGTGCGGGCGAGCACTACCGCTATCGGATGAACTTTGCCAATGACGAATTCCTTGAAACCGACCTGATCGTGTTCTCCGCCGGTATCCGCGCGCAGGATGCCCTGGCGCGCCAGGCCGGCCTGGAGATCGGCCCGCGTGGCGGGGTGGTGATCAACGATGAATGCTTGAGCTGCGACCCGCATATCTACGCGATTGGCGAGTGCGCGTCGTGGAATGGCAGCCTGTTCGGCCTGGTCGCGCCCGGTTACCAGATGGCCCGGGGCGTGGCGGCGCTGTTGTGCGAACAGGCCGCCGAGCCCTTTATCGGCGCCGACATGTCGACCAAGCTCAAGCTGCTGGGCGTGGACGTGGGCTCCATCGGCGATGCCCACGCCCACACGCCTGGCGCGCGCAGCTACCAGTTCATCGACGAGGCCAGCGCCAGCTATCGGCGCCTAGTGGTGGACGCGAGTGGCAAGCACGTGATCGGCGCGGTGCTGGTCGGCGACAACAGCTACTACGACACCTTGCTGCAATACATGCAAAACAGCATCACGCTGCCGGCGGAACCGGCGAGCCTGATCCTGCCGTCGTCCGCCGGCGCCCCGACCCTGGGCCCAGGCGCGCTGCCCGAGTCGGCCACCGTGTGCTCGTGCCATAACGTGACCAAAGGCGCGATCTGCTCGGCCATCGACGGGGGTTGCAGCGACCTCGGCCTGCTCAAATCCCAGACCAAGGCCTGCACCGGCTGCGGCGGTTGCGCCGGGTTGCTCAAGCAGGTATTCGAGCATGAGCTGATCGCGCGTGGCGTCAGCGTCGACAAGAGCCTGTGCGAACACTTTGCCTACACCCGCCAGGAGCTGTATGCCTTGGTGCGCGTGGAAGGGGTGATCACCTTCGAAGAACTGTTGGCCAAGCACGGCCGTGGCCACACCGGTTGCGATGTGTGCAAGCCGGCAGTGGGTTCGATCCTGGCCTCGTGCTGGAACCAGCCGATCATGGACGCCTCCCTGGTGCCGCTGCAGGACACCAACGATACGTTCATGGCCAATATGCAAAAGAACGGCACCTACTCGGTGGTACCGCGCATTCCGGGTGGGGAGATCACCGCCGACAAGCTGATTGTGATCGGCGAAGTGGCGAAGAAATACGACCTCTATACCAAGATCACCGGCGGCCAGCGCATCGACCTGTTTGGCGCGCAGCTGCACGAGCTGCCGGATATCTGGGCCGAGCTGATCGCCGCCGGCTTCGAAACCGGGCACGCCTACGGCAAGTCGACGCGCACGGTGAAGTCCTGCGTGGGCAGCACCTGGTGCCGCTACGGCGTGCAGGACAGCGTGAAAATGGCGCTGTTGATCGAGGACCGCTACAAGGGCCTGCGCTCGCCGCACAAGCTCAAGTTTGCGGTGTCCGGCTGCACCCGTGAGTGCGCCGAAGCGCAAAGCAAGGACGTCGGCGTGATCGCCACCGAGAAGGGCTGGAACCTCTACATCGCCGGCAACGGCGGCATGCGCCCTCGCCATGCGGAGCTGTTCGCCACCGACCTGGATGACGCCACGCTGATCCAGTACATCGACCGCTTCCTGATGTTCTACATCCGCACCGCCGACAAACTGCAACGCACCTCGGTCTGGCGTGAAAGCCTGGAGGGCGGTCTGGATTTCCTCAAGGACGTGATCCTGCACGACAGCCTCGGCCTGGGCGCCGAACTCGAAGCGCAGATGCAACTGGTGGTGGACCGCTACGAATGCGAGTGGGCCAACGCCCTCAAGGACCCGGAAAAACTCAAGCGCTTCCGCACCTTCGTCAATGACAAACGCCCGGACCCGGATATCCACTTTGTCCAGGAGCGCGGCCAGCGTCGGCCGATCATGGCCGCCGAACTCAACCTGATTCCCGTGATCGAGGAGATTGCCTGATGAGCCAGCCCAACCTTCAACCCAACCTCGCCCGTTGGAAAGGCGTGTGCAGCGAGCAAGACCTGGTAAGCAACTCCGGGGTGGTGGTGTGGCTGGACGGCGCGCAAGTGGCGCTGTTCTACCTTCCCGGTGCGCAGGAGCAGACGCTGTTCGCTATCGACAACCATGACCCGGAATCCGGCGCGAATGTGATCGGCCGTGGTTTGGTGGGCAGTATCAAGGGCGACCTGGTGGTGGCCGCGCCGATCTACAAGCAGCATTACCGCTTGCAGGATGGCCAGTGCCTGGAGGCGCCAACCCAGCGGTTGCGGGTATGGCCGGTGCGGCTGAACGCAGGCGTGGTGGAACTCGGCCTGGACTGAGCGCTGAGTGGGATTCAGCTGATACACCGGGGTCCAAATGTGGGAGGGGCGGTGCGACGATTCGACTTGCTCGCGAATGGGGAGTGTCAGTCACTGTATTTAGCGACTGACCCACCGCATTCGCGAGCAAGCCCCCTCCCACATTTCTGTAATGCGTTTCAGCTGATAGGCCTCACTGCTCCTTGCTGCAATCCCTCGGCGTAATGCCTTTTTCCTTGGCGTACTGCGCGGCCGACGCTTCGATGATCGGCCGCAGCAGGGCGCGGTCGGCTTGCACCCAATCGCTGATCAGGTTCCAGCGTTGGCCATCCCACTGCTGGAAGCGCACCGCGCCGCCGCCTTCGTGGTCGGCGCAGGACAGCTTCAGCGGTTGCACCAGGCCTTTGGCGCCCAGCGCTTGCAGGCGTGCATCGTCGAGGTTCAGGTGCTCGAAGCCCCAGCGTACTTGCTCGCCGGTGAGGGGTTTATGGCCGTACTTTTCCTGGGCCAGGCGCACGGCTTCGACGTTGAGAATGCCGTTGACCACGCCCAGGTTGTAATACACGGTGCCGAAGCGTTTCGGGTCGGCCAGGTTGCCCTTGCCGGCGTCGACCACGCTTTGCTTGATGCCTTGCAGCACCGGGAAATCGGTGCCCGAAGGGTGCGTGGTGATGGCAATGAAACCCTTGGCCGCATTGCCCGCCGGCACCACGTCTTCTTCCGAGTTGCTCCAGATATTGCCGATGATGTGATCAGCCGGGTAGCCGACCTTTTGCGCGGATTTGAGCGCCACCGGGTTCATCACGCCCCAGCCGCGCAGGATCACCCAATTCGGCTTCAGCCGACGGATGTTCAGCCACTGTGATTGCTGCTCGTTGCCGGGGTGCGGCACTTCCAGCAGGGTCAGTTCGAAACCGGCATTTTTCGCCAGGGTTTCGAGTACGCCGTTGGTTTCCTTGCCGTAGGGCGAGCCGTGGTACAGCACGGCGATTTTCTTGCCCTTGAGCTTGTCGGCGCCGCCTTCACGTTGGCCGATGTAGTTGATGATCGCCGACACTTCCGAGTAAGGGTTCAACTGCAGTGGGAACACGTAGGGGAAGACGCTGCCGTCGGTGGAGTCGGTACGGCCATGGTTGATGGTGATCAGCGGCAGCTTGTCGGCGGTGGAGCGTTCCAGCGTGGCATAGGCGATGCCCACCGACAGCGGGTTGGTGGCCGCAGCCGGTGCGCCGTTCAAGCCACCTTTGAGGCGCTCGTAGCACTCGACGCCTTTTTCCACCACGTATTCGGTTTCGCATTCGCTCCAGGTCAAGGTGACCCCGTTCACGCCGCCCTTGGCATTGATGTATTGCAGGTAGTCAATAAAACCACCGAAGAAGCCCGTACCGCCGGCGGCGTAAGGCCCGACCCGGTAGCTTTGCAACGGGAAGTATTGCTCGTTGGCGGCCTGGACGCTGCCAGTCAGCCCGGCGGTGATCAAGGCCAGGCCCAATGCCAGGCGGCGCAGCGATATGCGGTGTGTCATAGAGGGTATTCCTGGGGGGTGATGAATTTAATAACGCAACGGCCAGACCCTGGCCCGTTGGCGAAAGCGCTGCCACAGCCGGGCCAGCCCCTCCGGTTCTTTGATCAGGAAGGTGATGATCAGCGCGCCGAACAGCATCTTCTGGATGTTTTCCAATTGGCCCGCGTCCATCAGCCCCGCAGGTAACAGGGCGAACAGGTTGCCCAGCAGGATCGGGAACAACACGATGAACGCCGCGCCCAGGACGTTGCCGAGCACACTGCCGAGGCCGCCGATAATGATGATGAACAGCACCTGAAATGAGCGGCTCAGGTCAAAGCCGTGGGGCTCCACCGTGCCCAGGTAGGCAAATGCCCACAGTGAACCGGCGACACCGAGGTAGAAGCCGCTGATGGCAAACGCCAGCAGCTTGGCCTTGAGCAGGCGGATGCCGATCACGGCGGCGGCGGTGTCCATGTCGCGCACCGCCATCCAGTTACGGCCCAACTCGCTGCGCACCAGGTTTTTACCCAGCCAGAACAACCCCACTACCACGGCCAGGGTCAGCAGATACCGGCCCCTGGGTGAGCTGAAATCCAGCCCGGCAATCAGCAGCGGCGGCGAGGTGATGACCCCGGAGGCGTTGTCGTTGGTAAACCAGCTGAACCGGGTGAGCACCCACTCCACCACGAACTGCGCGGCCAGCGTCGCCACCAGCAGGTAGAAGCCCTTGATACGCAGGCTCGGCAAGCCAAAGAACACCGCTACCAGCGCCGCGATCACGCCGCCGAGGGCAAAGCTCACCAGCAGCGGCAAACCGGGCACGCGCAGTTGCAGGTTGTAGGCGGCAAACGCGCCCACCGCCATAAACGCCGCGGAGCCCAACGACAGCTGCCCCGCGTAGCCGGTCAGCAGGTTCAGGCCGAGGCCGGCGAGGGACAGCACCAGCAGCGGCACCAGAATCGCGCTGAACCAGTAGTCATTGCCCAGCCACGGTACGGCCACAAAGGCAAAGCCCAGCAGCAGCCACAGCGCGACGCGGTCCTGGCGCAGGCGGAAGGTACGGCGCTCGGCCGCGTAGGAGGTGCTGATTTGACCGACTTCTTGATACAGCATGCAGGCATTTCCTTAAAAACGATCAGACCCGTTCGATCGCGCGCTCGCCGAACAACCCGGCAGGTCGCACCAGCAAAAACAGCAATGCCAGGACGTAAGGCACCCAGTTTTCAATACCGCTGCCGATGATCGGGCCCAGGTAGATCTCGGCGATTTTCTCCGCCGCGCCGATGATCAAACCGCCGACAATCGCGCCGCCAATCGACGAAAAACCGCCGATGATCAACACCGGCAAGGCCTTGAGCACCACCAGCGACAGCGAGAACTGCACCCCCAGGCGGGCGCCCCAGAGCAACCCGGCCACCAGCCCGACAAACCCCGCCACCGCCCATACCAGCGCCCAGATGCGCGGCAGGCGGATGCCCACCGCCATGGACGCCAGCGGGTCGTCAGCCACCGCACGCAACGACAGGCCGATGCGGGTTTTGTTGAACAGCAGCGACAGCGCCAGCACCAGTGCAGCCGCGGTGCCGGCAGCAAACAGGTCGAATTGCGAGAGCAGCATGCCGCGGATTTCCAGCGGCTCATCGGCGATGCCCAGGTCCAGGCCGTGCACCTGCGCACCCCAGAGAAACTGCGCGAACCCTTCGATCAGGTACGACAGCCCGAGGGTGGCCATAAACAGGATGATCGGCGGGCGATTGACCAGCGGGCGCAGCACCACTTTTTCGATCAGCAGCGCCAGCACCACCATGCTCGCCAGGGTGGCAAGGAATGCCCAGGCGAAGGGCACGCCGCGTTCGAGCAGGCTGACAAACGTCAGCGCGGCGAACAGCACCATGGCGCCCTGGGCAAAGTTGAACACGCCGGAGGCTTTGTAGATCAGCACAAAACCAATCGCCACCAGGGAATACATCACGCCCGCGAGCAGGCCGCCGATCAGCACTTCGAAGAAAAATTCCATGCTCAAGTCCCCAGGTAGGCCGCGATGACATCCGGGTTGGCGCGCACCTGTTCGGGTGTGCCATCGCCGATCTTGCGGCCGTAGTCGAGCACCACCACGTGGTCACACAAGCCCATGACCACGCCGATATCGTGCTCGATCAACACCACGGTGGTGCCGTACTCGCGGTTGATGTCGCGAATGAACTGGCTCATCTGCGCCTTCTCCTGGGCGTTCATGCCGGCCATGGGCTCATCCAGCAGCAACAAGGTCGGCTCTGCCGCCAAGGCGCGGGCCAGCTCCACCCGCTTTTGCAGGCCGTAGGGCAGGGTGCCCACCAACACGTGGCGCCAGGGGTGAATCTGCAAAAAGGCAATGACCTTTTCGGCGTGCAGGCGGTGTGCATCGTCCTCGCGTCGGGCGCGGCCCAGGCGCAGCATTTGCTCGACCCAACTGCTGCGACGCTTGAGGTTGCGCCCGGTGAGCACGTTGTCGAGCACGCTCATGCCCTTGAACAGCGCGATGTTCTGGAAGGTGCGCGCAATACCGCCCTCGGCGGCCTGGTGCGCGCGCATGCGTCGGCGGGTTTGGCCGGCGTAGCGGATGCTGCCGCTTTGGGGGTGGTAAACGCCGTTGATCACATTGAGCAGCGAGCTTTTACCGGCGCCGTTGGGGCCGATCAGTCCACAGATGTCGCCGAGCTTGACGTCGAAGCTGATCGAGGTGATGGCCTTGATGCCCTTGAACGACAGGGAGATGTCATCGAGCCGCAGTAATACCGATTCAGTGGGTGCGCGCATGGAGGGCTCGTCAGGCAGTGTGAGGCAGTGAGTGGTCAAGGGGGATGTGCAGGCTCGAAGGCTCCTGCCAACTGCCGGGGTGAATCCCCAGCGCGCCGAAAAACGCCGCACTCTGCGGGTCCAGCGCCGGGCCCACCAGCAATGGCACACGCAGGCGACTCATGCCCAGCACATCGAGCAAAGGCCGGCGCACCAGCCAGTGGCCAAGCCAGCGGCGCACGGGCGAGGCGGTAGGCCGCATGGCCCAGGCGTACAGGCGATGGCTGAGCGTACCGGGCAACGGCAGGCGTTCACGCGCCCAGGCTTCAAGACGCGCGTAGGATTCGCGGGTGCCCAACACCAGCGTGGGGCCCAGCTCGCGGCGGTCGGTGTCGCGGGTGCTCAGGGCTTCGGGAAAGTTCAGGCAAAACCCGGCCAGCAGCCAGGGCGCGAGCAGGTAGCGCGCCTGCCCGCTGGCGGCAAATACGCGCGCCGCCAAGGCCTCGTCATTGCGGTCGAGCTGCTCACGGGCGATCAGGGTGCGTGCGCCCGCCAGCAATTGCGCGTGGGTCAGCTGCACGCTGGTGCCGGCGTGGAACACGAAGGCGACGGCGCTTGGCTCGGCGGCGCAGGCGGGCGCCGGGGCTTGCGCGCGCAGCTCGGCATACGCGATCAAACCGCTGCGCTGGGGCTGACTCAGGCCGCGCCCGTCGAGGTACACCACCACAGTGTCTTCACCG
This sequence comes from Pseudomonas syringae, assembly GCF_021606685.1. Classification (GTDB taxonomy): domain Bacteria; phylum Pseudomonadota; class Gammaproteobacteria; order Pseudomonadales; family Pseudomonadaceae; genus Aquipseudomonas; species Aquipseudomonas syringae_R. Next base: position 13,129 of record NZ_WKCB01000020.1, on the reverse strand, counting down.
ACTTGCTGCAACGCTTCATGGTCTTGCGCCACCACGAAGCGCGGTCGCAAGCCCGCCAGCAGCGTTCGGTGGTCGCGCTCGGGGTCGAGCAGGGTCACGCTGGCGCCCAACCATTGCGCGGCCAGCGCCAGCAGCAATGCCTCGGGACGCGCCTGGCTGATGATCAGCAGGTCATCGTCGCCGGTGAAACCGCGCTGTTGCAGGGCGCCAGCAAGTTGGCCGAGGTCGTCGGCCAGTTCGCTCCAGCGTCGCTCGTGCCAGATGCCCAGCCGCTTGTAACGCAACGCAATCGCCGTGCCGCGGGTTTGGGCTTGGTGCAACAGCGCCTGGGGCAGAGTGTGGGGCATGGGTGCATCCTTAGGGGTGTATGCGAAGGCGATTGCACGGGCCATGCCAGGGGGATAAAGGCTTTTACTTCAAGGGGATACGGCGGTTGTGTGGAGAAAAGGCATGTGTCGATTCAGCACAAGCTGTCCAGGCACTGTTGTTGCTGCAACAGTCACTGTTGTAGGGCGGGGCTGGCAATCCATGTATTCATCCCGTCAGCCCAGATCGGCCTGCTGCAGGCCGACCTCGCGCGAGTTCTGAACTGAGCGCACGGCGGCTTCCAGGCCAGTCAGGGCACTGGTGAGCGGGCGTGGGCCTGCCGTGACATACGCGGCCGCGCCGCCCATTGATGCCTGAGCCAACGCAACCCTTGATGCACCTGCCAGATAGGCGGCATCGGCAGCCTTGGCGACAGCCGCCAGGTAACCGTCGAGGTTGCCCGCCTTAAACAGCTCCCATGCCCCCGCAACCCATTGCACCTCGACGCGCGCATTGGTGTGCAACGCCGCCGCGTGGAACAGCCGCGAGGTGGGCGCCAGGGTTGTTTGCACCGCACACAGCACCACGACCTTGCCGCCAGCCTGAACCGCTGAAGTGGCGAGTGCTGCGTCGGTGCGCAGAATCGGCGTGCGGGTGCCGATCCCTTCAACCGCCGGGCCCAGGGTCGAGCAGGTGAGGACAACCGCATCCGCGTGCTGCGCCAGTGCGAGCAGCGCCGATGCGGTTGCAGCAGCGATCTCGGCCGTCAGCTGGCCGGCGTGTTCGGCTGCGGCCAAGAGGTCGGCGCGCACTTCATGGCACAGCACCTCCGGGCCGAGCCCTAAGGCTTGGGCGGCGGCGTCAAACACGCTGATGTTGCTGGCGGCGGTGTGCAGGCAGGCAATGCGCATGGGTGGGTTCCAGGGCTGGAAATCGGGGTGCAGCGCGTTAAGATGCCGTCCACACTTAGCTTAATCAAGGACTCACTGTGGCGCTGATCATGGAGCGCGTAACACTGGCTCGCAACGGAGCCAACGACAAAGTCATCTGCCGCATGCCCTCGGGCTGGGCAGTGATGGGGGACGTGCAATTCTTGCCGGGGTACTGCCTGCTGCTGCCCGACCCCGTGGTGGCGAGTTTGAACGACCTGGATGCCGAGGCCCGTGCTGTCTACCTGCTGGACATGGCACGCATCGGCGACGCGGTGCTGCAGGCCACCGGCGCGGTGCGCATGAACTACGAGATTCTGGGCAATTCCGAGCCCGAGCTGCATTGCCATATCTTCCCGCGTTATGCCTCCGAGCCGGATGACAAACGCCGGATGCCGGCTTGGTTTTACGACTGGAAAAACGCGGTGCCGTATGCCGAAGACGTGCATGGGCAATTGCGCAAGTCGATTGCGCAGTTGCTGGGCTGAGACCTCAACCGGCGATGGCGTTCAACTGCGCCACCACGTCATCCGACAAATCCAGTTCCCCCACCGCCAGGTTTTCATGTAAATGAGCGACCGACGAAGTGCCGGGAATCAGCAGGATATTCGGTGAACGGTGCAGCAACCACGCCAGCGCCAGTTGTTTGGGCGTCACCTCCAGCTGCTGCGCAATACTGGACAAGGTAGACGACTGCACCGGGCTGAAACCCCCCAAGGGGAAGAACGGCACGTAGGCAATGCCGTCCTTGGCCAGTTCGTCGATCAAGGCGTTATCGTGCTGATGGGCGATGTTGTACAGGTTCTGTACGCAGACGAATTTGACCAAGGCACGCGCTTCGGCGACTTGCGTCGGGGTGACGTTGCTGATGCCGATGTGGCGCACCAGCCCCTGGTGTTGCAATTCGGCAAGGGTGGTCAGCGCGGCTTCGATTGAGCCTTCACCCGGCCCCATCAGGTTATACGCGCAGCGGAAATTGACCACATCCAGCACGTCCAGCCCAAGGTTGCGCAAGTTGTCGTGTACGGCCTGGGTCAGTTGCTCTTTTGACGCAGCGGCATGCCATCCGCCCTCATTGTCGCGACGGGCACCGATTTTGGTAACGAGGGTGAGATCATCCCGATAAGGGTGCAGCGCCTCACGGATAATCCGGTTGGTGACGTGGGGCCCGTAGAAGTCGCTGGTGTCGATATGGTTCACACCGGCTGCGACGGCCTCGCGCAGTACGGCCAGCGCCGCGTCACGATCCTTGGGCGGGCCGAACACATGGGGGCCTGCCAGCTGCATGGCGCCGTAGCCGATGCGGTTGACCTGGCGGTCGCCGAGGGTGAATGTGTTGCTGGTTGCCAAACGTGTCATGTGCGTCGCCCTTGCTTCAACTGAGTAAGGCTCTAATATGAAGGATCCTTCAGATATTGGAATTCGCATTCCGTGAGCTTTCCCAAACCCTCCTTGAAGCCAAGAAAATCGGCGGTTCAGGCGCGCTCAGCGGTGACTGTCGAGGCGCTGCACCAGGCAACCATTCAGGTTCTGATTCAGCAGGGGCTGGTGCGTTGCACCACCACCCGCGTGGCGGAACGGGCGGGGATTTCGGTGGGCAGTGTCTACCAGTACTACCCCAACCGCGACGCCTTGCTCGCCGCTGTATTGGAGAAACACCTGGAACGGTTCGCCCAGACGGTGGAGCAAACGTGTGCCCGCCATCAAGGCATGCCGGTGGTTGAAATGTCGGCCGGGTTGGTGTCGGCGATGGTCGCCGCCAAACTGCGCGACCAGGGCATTTCCAAAGCTCTATATGCCATCGCGGGCGAGCGGGGCGGCGCTGAGTTGGTCGCCCGGGTCAATACGCGCGTGGTGGCGGTGATCGCAGCAATGCTCGCGACCGCCGCCGATGCGCATTTTGACGACCCTCACTTGACCGCGGCCATTTCCTTCAGCGCGATCGCCGGCCCGGTGCGCACGCTGCTCGAAGGCAACGCGTCGCCCGCCTTCGAGGCCGGTCTGGAACAACAGACCACCTTGTTGTTGACCGCCTACCTGCAGACCCATCAACACGTTTTATCAAGCAAGGAATAGAGTTCATGCGTGAACGAAAGGCCTCACGCCTGCTGGTCATCAGCCCCTCCGATGAAGTGCTGCTATTCAGGTTCGTCCACAAAGACGGCGCGTTAGCCGGGAAAAACTACTGGGCGACGCCTGGCGGCGGTGTTGAAGCCGGGGAAACTTTCGAGGCGGCGGCGATCCGTGAGCTGCGCGAGGAAACCGGTATCCAGGTGCGGGCGGTGGGAGCGCCGACCGCCGAGCGCACGTTTGCGTTGATGCTGCCCAGCGGTGAAACGGTGCTCGCTGTCGAGCACTACTTTGTCGTTCACACTGTCAGCACTGAGCTTTCCAGAGCCGAGTGGACGTTGGAAGAGACTCAAGTGATGGCGGATCATCATTGGTGGTCTGCCGAGCAGTTGCGTGCAACGCCAGACACCGTCTGGCCAGAAGCGCTGGTGGCGATGCTGGAGCAAGCCGGCGTGTTCAAGCCTTTGGTATGACGCCGCCGGAGAGGATCTCGTCCGTTTCCACTACCGTGGCATAGTCCATTGCCAGGTTGCTCAGCGACAGTGCATGCACATCCTCCGCCGGCCAGAGGCGTCCCGACAGGTCGGTCTGGTCGAACGTGTAGCAGGCGTCCGCCGCCACGATCACTTCAAAGCCCAGGTTGCCGCCCGACCGCGCCGTGGCCTCGACCGAGTTGTTGGTGATCACCCCAACGATCACCACCTGCCGGATCGCGCGGGCGTGCAGCCAGCGCTCCAGCCCGGTATGGGTGAAGGCATCCGGGACGTTTTTTTCCACCACATGTTCATGGGGCAGCGGTTGCAGTGCGGCCTGGAACTCGCAACCGGGTTGCCCCGGCCAGAAAACCGAACCCGGCGTGCGGGAAATATGCCGCACATGCACGATAGGCCGCGAGGCTTGCCGCCAGGCGCTCAGCAGGCGCTGCATATGCACTTCGGCGTCGGGGTTGTTGCGCCGCCCAAGTGTTGGCTGGTGCATGCCCTGTTGCATGTCGATGACCACCAGTGCGGCGTTGCTGGCTAGCGGTTCCATGGCTCGTCCCTTGGCTGCTTGAGGCACGCAACATATCAGCCAAGGTGTGCCGGCAAACAGCGATTTGTGTGAAAACACAGGCTACACTGCCGCCCCCGAATTTCAGCAAGGATGCTTTGAATGCGTTCGCTTGTCAGCGCTGTGCTGCTCTCTACGGCGCTTGCCGCCCCGGCCATGGCCGAACCCCGTTCGTTCTCGGTCGACGACCCCAGTGGCAAGTACCTGGTTGAGGTGCTGTTCCCACAAGTGCCCGAGGACTTGCGCGAACTGGTGCGCGCACTGATCACCGTGCGCGACAAAAACACGCTTGAGATCCTTCAGCAACTGGAGACGCCGGCGGGCAATGTACCGCTGGATCGCAACGGTAAAACCGACGAGGGACATCTAGTGGGGGAGTACGGCCTGCTGTACTTCGCCGACATCAATGGCGATGGCCGTCAGGACCTGGCCATTCGCAACGACAACGGCGCCGACAAGGACTTCCAGTTCAACTACGACGTATACCTGCAAGACCCGCAGAAAACCCAGTGGGTGCTCAACCGCCCCCTGACCGACCTGGCCAACGAAAACTTCGGCGGGATGTTCATGGTCAATCCCAAGGACGGCACGCTCCATACGCAAGTTGACCGGGGTTGCTGCTGGACGCGTTCGGGCATCTGGCAACTACGCGACGGCGAACTGGTGCAACTCAGTTCATACACCCAGGAACAGGTGCCGGCGACCGATGGCGACGCCAACAACAGCATGCCCGCCGGTTACATGCTGCGCACCACCGGCGAGTGGAAGGACGGCCAATGGCTGGAAACGCCCAGGCTCGAAGGCCCGGTCAATGAAGACCCGCAGCGGCTGGTCGGCACGCTAAACGGCAAGATCCCGGTGGAAATCTGGTACCAGCAGCAGGGCGCTGTGATGATCGGCGAGTTGCGCTACACCAAGAGCGGCAGCGGCAAACCGATCAAGCTGGTGGGCAATCGGGGCGAGTACGCTGACGAGTCCTTCCTGTACCTGCACGAATATAGCGACGACGGCCATCAAACCGGCGTGTGGCACATTAAGCAGGACAACACTGGCACCTGGCTCAGCGCCGTCAAGGGACCTACCCGCGAAATGGCCTTCCAGTTGCGCGATGAATACCGCGAACCGGACTACGAAAAAATCGACAATGTTGCCCGCGACCAGCGCGCCGGCCACTACCAGATGCGTGACGACTTCCTCGACCGCGACGGCGACCTGGACCTGAAAATCCTCCCGGAGCGCGACGCCCAGGGCAGGGAACTCGCGGAGTTCACTATCACGCTCAAAGACACCGGCACCGACAAAGTCATCGTGAGCACCCACCTCACTGTGCCGATGGAAACCGATAACCTGATTATCGTGCGTGAGCCCGACGTGGGCCGCCGCGCAGGGCCGTACCACATTCAGTTGGTGAAGAATTTTGCGGTTATCAACCACAACTCCGCACCGGACTTTCCCGATTACCTGACAGGGATGTATCGCAAGCAGCCTTGAGCCGTGCCTTCTCACCGCCAGCGTGGGTTGCTGAGGCGTCGGATAAAACTGCGGACGGCGCCCGTCTTGCTTGAGGACGGGCGCCTTAGGGGGATCAGCGGTTGAAGCGTTCAACCAAGGCGTATTGAGTGGACGCTGTGTTGGTCAGCTCCTTGCTCAGGTCCGTGGATTGATGGGCTTGTACCGAGGTCTGGTCGGCCAGTTCAGCGATGGTGGTGATATTGCGGCTGATCTCCTCGGCGACCGCGCTTTGTTCTTCGGTAGCGGCGGCGATCTGGGTGGTCATGTCGGTGATGTGCGACACCGCTTCACTGATGCCCACCAGCGCCTGGTCCGCCTCCAGCACCCACGCCACGCCTTCCTGGGCCTGGCGTTGGCCGTGCTGCATGCTGCTCACGGCGTTGTTGGAGGACGTTTGCAGTTGGGTGATCAGGGCGTGGATCTGGGTGGTGGATTGCGAGGTGCGCTGGGCCAGTTGGCGCACTTCGTCGGCCACCACGGCAAAGCCGCGGCCTTGTTCACCGGCACGTGCCGCTTCAATCGCGGCGTTGAGCGCCAGCAGGTTGGTTTGATCGGCAATGCCTTTGATCACATCCACCACGCTGCCGATTTCATCGCTGTCGCGGGCCAGTTGCGCCACGGTGGCGCCGGTTTCGCCGACCACGGCAGAAAGGCGCTCGATGGCTTCACGGGTATCGCGCGCCACTTCGCGGCCACGCCCGGTCAGGGCGTTGGCTTGCTGCGTGGCATCGGCGGTGCGTTGCACGTGGCTGGCGACTTCCTGGGTGGTCGCGGCCATCTGATTCACGGCGGCCGAGACCTGTTCGGTTTCCACGCGCTGGCGGTCCAGGCCCTTGGCGCTGGCGGTGGCCAACTGATCGGATTGCCCGGCGAGGGCGCTGAGTTGCTCGGCACTGTCCTGCAGGCGCGTGAGGCAGGTTTTCAGGCGTGCAGTCTGGCTGAGAAACGCGGTTTCCAGGCGTGCCTGCGGGCCGCGTGCGTCACTGTACATCTGCGCGATCAGGGCGTCCGAGGTCGAAGGTTCGACACCTGCCAACAGCCGCAAGGTGCTGCCCTGGCGAGTGCGTGAGCAGAGCACGCCCACCGGCACAGCGACCGCCACGGCCACCGCGACGGCCAGCGGTGCGCTGAGAAACAACCCGGCGACGCAACCGGCGACCGCAGTGGCCAGGTACGGCACGCAGCTCAGGGCGGCGGGCAGCCAGTTGTCCTGGTGCGGCACCGCCGGTTTGCCCCGGCTGATGCGCTGGTACAGAGCTTGGGCGCGCCGAATCTCATCGGCCGTGGGCTTGACCCGCACCGACTCGAAACCCACCACGCTGTTGCCTTCGAAGATCGGCGTGACGTAGGCGTTGACCCAATAATGGTCGCCGTTTTTCGAGCGGTTCTTGACGATGCCCATCCAGGGCTGACCCTGTTTGAGCGCACTCCACATATGCGCAAATACTGCGGGGGGCACATCGGGGTGACGCACGATGTTCTGGGGGGCGCCGATCAGGTCGGCGCGTTCAAAACCGCTGATATCCACAAAGGCGTCGTTGCAATACGTGATCACACCTCGAACATCCGTCGCCGAGATGAGTTTTTGTTGCGGCGCGAGGGAAATCTCGCGCTGTGTAACGGGCTGGTTGTTGCGCATTCCGACTACTCCCTGGTTGCACTCAGTCCATCGGCGCCAACTCGCAGAAGATTAATGCACATTGGCTATTTCGCCAGCCATTGGTCAAAAGCCTGAAACTTCCCGATGAAACACCTCATAATGGCGGCCATTTTGTTTAGCCCGTTATTCTGGTGTACCCGCATGGAAATTAAGGTCAACTTTCTCGACAACCTCCGGCTTGAAGCCAAGTTCGATGACTTCACGGTGATTGCCGACCAGCCGATCCGCTATAAGGGCGACGGTTCGGCGCCGGGGCCATTCGATTACTTCCTGGCGTCGTCGGCGTTGTGTGCGGCGTACTTCGTGAAGTTGTACTGCCAGACACGCAATATTCCCACCGACAATATTCGCCTGTCGCAGAACAACATCGTCGACCCGGAAAACCGCTATAACCAGATCTTCAAGATCCAGGTCGAGCTGCCGGCAGATATCTCCGACAAGGACCGTCAGGGCATCCTGCGTTCCATCGACCGTTGCACCGTGAAGAAAGTGGTGCAGGCCGGTCCCGAGTTCGTGATCGAGGAAGTGGACAACCTCGACGCCGATGCCCAGGCCTTGTTGATGCCAAACAGCACCTCACAGGCGGGTACCTACATTGCCGGTAAAGACCTGCCGCTGGAACAGACCATCGCCAATATGTCCGGGATCCTCGCCGGCCTGGGGATGAAGATCGAAATCGCCTCGTGGCGCAATATCGTGCCCAATGTGTGGTCGCTGCATATCCGCGATGCGCACTCGCCAATGTGCTTCACCAACGGCAAGGGCGCGACCAAGGAAGGCGCGCTGGCGTCGGCGTTGGGCGAGTTTATCGAGCGGCTCAATTGCAACTTCTTCTATAACGACCAGTTCTGGGGTGAAGAGCTGGCCAACGCGCCGTTCGTGCACTACCCGGACGAGCGCTGGTTCCAGCCGGGACCTGACGATGCGCTGCCAAGCGAAATCCTCGATGCCTACTGCCTCAAGGTCTACAACCGCGAGGGTGAGCTGCGTGGCTCGCACCTGTTCGATACCAACTCCGGCAATGAAGAACGCGGGATTGTTTCGCTGCCGTTCGTACGCCAGTCGGACGGCGAGGTGGTGTACTTCCCGTCCAACCTGATCGAAAACCTTTACCTCAGCAACGGCATGAGTGCTGGCAATACCTTGGCCGAAGCCCAGGTGCAGTGCCTGTCGGAGATTTTCGAGCGGGCCGTGAAGCGTGAAATCATCGAAGGTGAATTCGCGCTGCCGGACGTGCCGGTTGAAGTGCTGGCCAAATACCCTAGCATCCTCGCCGGCATTCAGGGCCTGGAAGCCCAGGGCTTCCCGGTGCTGGTCAAGGATGCGTCGCTGGGCGGTGAATTCCCGGTGATGTGCGTAACCCTGATGAACCCGCGCACCGGCGGTGTATTCGCCTCGTTCGGTGCACACCCAAGCCTGGAAGTGGCGCTGGAGCGCAGCCTCACCGAATTGCTGCAAGGCCGCAGTTTCGAAGGCTTGAACGACTTGCCGCAGCCGACCTTCGAAGGCCAGGCGGTGACGGAGCCGAACAACTTCGTCGAGCACTTTATCGACTCCAGCGGCGTGGTTTCGTGGCGCTTCTTCAGTGCGCAGTCGGACTACGAATTCGTCGAGTGGGACTTCTCCGGCGAAGGCGAAGACTCCAACGTCCAGGAAGCCGCGACACTGTTCGGCATTCTGCAAGGCATGGGCAAAGAATCCTATATGGCGGTGTACGAGCACCTCGGCGCCACCGCGTGCCGCATCCTGGTGCCGGATTACTCGGAAATCTACCCGGTGGATGACCTGATCTGGGACAACACCAACAAGGCGCTGTTTTTCCGCGAAGACATCCTCAACCTGCACCGTCTGGACGAGGCCGAGTTGAACGCGTTGGTCGAGCGCCTGATTGAAAGCGAGCTGGACGACTACACCGACATCACCACCTTGATCGGCATCGAGTTCGACGACAACACCGCCTGGGGCCAACTGACCATCCTGGAGTTGAAGCTGCTGATCTTCCTCGCCTTGCAGCAGCATGAAGAGGCCAAGGAGTGCGTGGAGATGTTCCTGCAGTACAACGACAACACCGCCGAGCGCGGCCTGTTCTACCAGGCAATGAATGCGGTGCTGGAGATGCAACTGGACGATGACCTTGAACTGGCGGACTACGAGAGAAACTTCAGGCGCATGTTCGGCAATGAGCGGATGGATGCAGTGATCGGCTCGGTCAATGGCAGCGTGCGCTTCTATGGGCTGACGCCGACGAGCATGAAGCTGGAAGGTCTGGACCGGCATTTGCGTTTGATCGACAGCTACAAGAAGCTGCATAGCGCGCGGGCCAACGTCACTTCAGCTTGACGCGTAACCAATGTGGGAGGGGGCTTGCCCCCGATGGCGGAGTGTCAGTCAACAGATTCATTGGCTGATCAACCGTCATCGGGAGCAAGCCCCCTCCCACATTTGGTCTTCGTTGAGTGGGCTATTTAGATTTTTGCCAGCGCTTGCGCCAGATCCGCCCGCAAGTCCTCCACATCCTCAACGCCCACCGATAGCCGTACCAGGCCGTCGCCAATCCCCAGCTGCGCCCGCGTGGCCGCCGGGATGCTCGCATGGGTCATGATCGCCGGGTGTTCGATCAGGCTTTCAACGCCGCCCAGGCTCTCGGCCAGGGCGAAGATCCTGACGTTTTCCAGGAAGCGCGTGGCACCGGCCAGGTCGCTGTTCAAGTCCACCGAAATCATCCCGCCGAATCCGCGCATCTGTGTGCGGGCCAGTGCGTGCTGCGGGTGGGACGTGAGCCCCGGGTAATACACCCGCGCCACTTGCGGCTGCTGTTCCAGCCAGGTCGCCAGGTCGAGGGCGTTGCTGCAGTGGCGCTCCATACGCAGCGCCAGGGTTTTCACGCCGCGCAGGGTCAGGAAGGCATCGAAGGGGCCGGCGATGGCACCCACTGAGTTCTGCAGGAAACCCAGGCGTTCAGCCAGTGCGGGGTTGTCGCCGACAATGGCGATACCGCCGATCACATCCGAGTGGCCGTTAAGGTACTTGGTGGTCGAGTGCACCACCACATCAAACCCCAACTCCAGCGGGCGCTGGATCCACGGGCTGGCGAAGGTGTTGTCGGCCACGCAGATAATGTCGCGGTCACGGCAGATTCGGGCAATGGCGCTCAGGTCGGTAAGGCTCAGCAGCGGGTTACTCGGGGTTTCGACCCAGACCATGCGCGTGTCGTCCTGCAGCGACGCTTCAAACGCCGACACATCACTCAGGTCGACAAAGCTGAAGCGGTGCCCGGCGCTGCGTTGGCGCACTTTGTCGAACAGGCGGAAGGTGCCGCCGTACAAGTCGTTGCCGGAGACGATATGCGCGCCGGCATCGAGCAGTTCCAACACCGTGGAAATCGCCGCCAGCCCGGAGGCAAAGGCAAACGCCTGGCTGCCGCCCTCGAGGTCGGCCACGCAGCGCTCCAGGGCAAACCGCGTGGGGTTGTGGGAGCGGCCGTAGTCGAAGCCCTTGTGCACGCCGGGGCTGTCTTGCAGGTAGGTGGAGTTGGCATAGATCGGCGGCATCAGCGCGCCCGTGGTCGGGTCGGGTGACTGCCCGGCGTGGATTACGCGGGTGGCAAACGCGCCTTTATCGGGCTGGCTCATGCAAGGGATCTCCGTAGGTGGTTGAGCAGGTCGACGCGGGTGATCAGGCCGTAGAAGCCCGACGCGTCAGCAATGATGGCGACCAGGCCACGGTCGAGTTCGGCCTGCAGCTCGACCAGGCTGGCGTTGGGGGCCAGGGTTTGCAGGGTGTTGGTCATGGCGCCGGCGACGTTCAGGGTGAAGTGCGCGGCGTCGTGGTGCAGGCCCAGCAGGATGTCGGATTCATCGATCACCCCGACCAGCTCGCGGCCGTTGACCAGCACCGGCAGCTGCGAGACATCCGCCAGGCGCATGCGCTGGAAGGCCGTGAGCAGAGTGTCGTCGGGGCTCACGCTGATCACGCGGCCGTCTTCGAAACGACGGGCGATCAGGTCGCGCAGGTCGCCGTAGTGTTTGTACTGCAACAGCCCGGCGTCGTTCATCCATTGGTCGTTGTAGACCTTGGACAGGTAACGCGTGCCGGTGTCGCAGACAAAGGTCACCACGCGCTTGGGCTCGGTCTGTTCGCGGCAATAGCGCAGCGCAGCGGCAAGCAGGGTGCCGGTAGACGAACCACCGAGAATGCCCTCGGCCTTGAGCAACTGACGGGCGTGGTCGAAGCTTTCTTCATCGCTGATGGAATAGGCGTGGCGCACGCTGGACAGGTCGGCAATCGAGGGGATGAAGTCTTCGCCGATGCCTTCAACGGCCCAGGAACCGGGGGTGTCGAGTGTGCCGCTGCGGCTGTATTCGGCCATCACCGAGCCCACGGGGTCGGCCAGTACCATCTCCAGTTCGGGTTGTACGCGCTTGAAGAAACGCGTCAGGCCGGTGAGGGTGCCTGCCGAGCCGACGCCCACCACAATGGCGTCCAGGTCGTGCTGGGTCTGCGCCCAGATTTCCGGCGCGGTGCTGGTTTCATGGGCCAGGGGGTTGGCCGGGTTGTTGAACTGGTCGGCAAAAAATGAGCCAGGAATATCCTTGGCCAGCCGCGCGGCCACGTCCTGGTAATACTCGGGGTGGCCCTTGCCGACGTCGGAACGGGTGATATGCACCTCGGCGCCCATGGCCTTGAGGTGCAGCACTTTTTCCGTGGACATCTTGTCGGGCACCACCAGCACTACCCGGTAGCCTTTGGCCCGGCCCACCAGCGCCAGGCCCAGGCCGGTGTTGCCGGCGGTGGCTTCGATGATGGTGCCGCCGGGGCGCAGGCGCCCGTCGCGTTCGGCGGCGTCGATCATGGCCAGGCCGATGCGGTCTTTGATCGAGCCGCCGGGGTTCTGGGATTCAAGCTTGAGAAACAGCGTGCAGGGGCCGGTATCGAAACGGCTGACGCGCACCAGCGGGGTGTTGCCGATCAGTTCAAGTACGGCGGGACGGGGAAGCGTAGGCATGTCGTCACCTGAAGTCTGGGGTGGGGGACAGCAAATTGCGCAGCATGGCTTGGAACAGTAGGCCGGTATCCGGTGGGTCGCAACCAAGCGGTCCGCTGAATGTCTTTTTTTGGCGCATGGACGCCACCCGCATGCACCTTGAGATAACCGAAAAGATCCGCATCCGCTGTCTGCAACGAACCAGCTTATGTGGCGAGCGGGCTTATGTGGCGAGCGGGCTTGCCCGCGTTGGGGCGCGCAGCGCCCCCTGAAACCCGCGACCGAGGGCTGCCTGGCACAACACAGTGCGACGTACTGGGGCTGCTGCGCAGCCCAACGCGGGCAAGCCCGCTCGCCACGGTTTATCGGGTTGCGGCCTGGAGCCTGGCAAATATTGCAGGTCACCCCGCGCACGAACCGGCTTTCTGTAACGAACCAGCTTATGTGGCGAGCGGGCTTATGTGGCGAGCGGGCTTGCCCGCGTTGGGGCGCGAAGCGCCCCCTGAAACCCACAACCGAGGACTGCCTGGCACAACACAGTGCGACGTACTGGGGCTGCTGCGCAGCCCAACGCGGGCAAGCCCGCTCGCCACGGGGTATTGGGTTGCCCCTGAAGGG